>NZ_MRCC01000004.1 GCF_001904655.1 Chroogloeocystis siderophila 5.2 s.c.1
TCTTACGTATTTAGAACTACCATCTACTCTCTATCCTTACTTATTCAGGACTACCCTGTCACAATATCACATTACATAGATATTGTACAAAATCATTATCTATATTACTATGGTATTGTACAAAACCTATAAGTAATCTATGTCTATGTCTGGTCGTGGTGGATCGCGTGAAGGGTCAGGTAGACCATCTCCTTGGAATAACAAAAAGACTGTTGCTATCCGAGTACCTGAATGTTTTGCCCAAGAGTTACTAAACTATGCAAGACGTTTGGATCGGGGTGAGAATACTAGCAATATGGATAACGTACATAATCAGAAAGTCCTAGCTATGCTCAAGGAGACACTTAATTACCCAACTAATAGTTTTGGTAAAGGAAAAGCTATTATCAAGGAAGCAGTATCAATTATGGAAAACGTACAGAATCAATAACTAAATTTGATGAGTATTTCCCCGATACTCTATGGTGTCGCCATAAAAGTTTTAGCTTTAGGTACAGTTCGCGTAAAAGGTTTTAAGGTACGGGGAGCGGTATCCTTACCACAGTTAAATTACAAAAGCGTTTAATGCACGGGTAGTAGTACCCGTACTCATGCTGAACTGCAAATTAAATGCGATCGCGTTCAGTACGCAGTAGTTTAAGGTCAACCTCCTGCTGCACTGGAATTACCCAAAAGCGTCGGTTGCCTGTTGAATCACCTAAGAATTCATCTTGATTAGTTGTGCCGACAATAATAGAAGGACGGTCAAATGCTTGTACTGAGCGACCATAGGATGGACGAATATAATCTCTTGCGCAAGTCAAGAAAGCTTTAACGCTAGCAAGGTCACGGCGCTTGAATACCGATTCCAGTTCTGCCCATTCAATAAACCAAGTAACGTGCAACTTGAGCCGTTCATCTTTGTCACTGATGTGACCGAGTGAATCGTCAAACCAATCTTCACCTGCTAGGACTTTGAAAAATGAAGACTTACCAACTCCCTGCTTACCTTGCAGGATTAACGCCGTGTCCATCTTGCATCCTGGTTGCATAGCCCTGGCTGCTGCTACAACTAAAATCTTTTGTAAATAGGTGTCGTAGATAGGGTTATCCGTGCCGAAGTAGCGAGATGCAATCGTTTTGAGAATGTCGCCGTTTCCCCCGTGTTGGTTATAAACGCGAGTCAGATATTCCACTACGGGACTGTAAGCACGCTGCTCGGCTAGTTCAGTCACAATATCAAGCGCGTTACTTCTGGGAATTTGGAGGTTAAAATCATTCGCCAACTTGAGATGAATTCGGTCGGGGTTGATTGGCTCCTCATCTAACTCAATTTGCTTCCTCAGCGTGTTGAGTCGCAGCCGATGTCCTAGCACTGCCTGCACTTCTTGGAACTGACGCGCTAGTTTACAGACTTTATCCTCATCATTGGTGCTGTGTGCTAACTCGTCAGGTTGCGCTATGAGTTTCTCTAGCTCTTGGCGCTTGTCACCGATCGCCCCCAAAATCTCCTCACGGGTAGCACCGTCATCAGTTACCCAGTCCGTAATGTCTAACCCGCCCTTATTGGGTACTCGTTGCCACAGTGGGGAATTGGGGAGAACATAAAGCCATTTAGCATCAGGAAAGTCAAGCGCTATATCCTCACAATGCTTTAGCCCTGCCTTATCTCGGTCAGGACACAGAACCACGTTCGCGCCTGCCAAGTCCTCAAGATAATTAGGAAGGCATTGTCAGCCTTCCTTGAACTAATCCAAAACGTATTGTTTTTATACCCCCAGGGGAATTCGAATCCCCGTCGCCTCCGTGAAAGGGAGGTGTCCTAGGCCTCTAGACGATGGGGGCGTCTGATTTGCACTTTTATTAGAATAGCTACTTCTCCTCAGTTTTGTCAACACCCTAACAAAAAAAATCTGACTTTAGGCTAAATCTAATGAATTCCGCAACCGCATCAGTTGACGGCGCATTTGAGGCGAGGCTTCTAGCTCAGAAATCTCCTGTGCGTCTACGTGTGCGTGCAAGGGTTCCATATACTCGTCAGCCCCGTTAGCAAACGCCTCGATCAGCAACTCTAGTAAGTCATCGCGATTGCGTAAAGCACATTTCTCTTCAATGAGTCGAAACTTAAGTTGAATGTTACACTCATAAACGCTGACTTCGGCTTTGTTTGATTGGGGTGGGATTGCGTCAGATTTCATATCTTTAAATATTTTGATTTTTTGTAGTAATTAAGTAGATAAGGGTTAATTGGTCTTAAGCTAATTTTTTAAAACGTTTGTTTTTCAATCTGAACCAGAGCATTTAATTTATCTCAATTTAACTTTTCTTTACACTATGGACAAATCCTTGAGAGTAGGAGCAATGTAGTCAATCACTATTATTGAGCCTTTAAGCTGAAATACAATAAAGTTTCTGTAAGGAGTTTGTGAGACTTTTCTAAGTCTTTTCTTTTATGGATGACGGTTCGCGATGATTATAAGTTTCAGTTGAGATACAAGTACTGATATCTTACTGGTATTGATTGACACACAAAAATATAAAAAGAGTTAATTTTAGGATCGCAGCCTGCAAATGAAACATTGACTCGCAAGTTAACTTTAAAAGAACAACTTAAACTAAAAATGTATAATGTTAAAAATTTGCTAATCAAAACGTTATTAGATAGCACGGAAATACTTGTGCTTATTTTTACTATGCTGCGGTTAAGCACTTCAAAACAAGTGTAAAATCGTCCAAAGTTGGAGGAGCCTACTAATGAATAAAGTAATTCAAGGTAAAATTTTTGTTGTAGATGATAACATCGACACCGACCAGATTATTCCTGCGGAGTATTTGACGCTAGTCCCTTCAAAGCCTGATGAGTACGAGAAGCTAGGAAGCTATGCTTTAGTAGGATTACCGGATAGGTATGGTAAATTTATTGCTCCAGGACAGATGAAAACAACCTATCCAATCATTGTGGCGGGAGAAAACTTTGGTTGTGGATCTTCGCGCGAACACGCGCCGATCGCTTTAGGCGCATCAGGAGTAGAAGCGGTTGTCGCTCAGTCTTATGCACGGATCTTTTTCCGTAACTGCGCTGCGACAGGCGAACTTTATCCGTGGGAATCCGTGGAACGCTTATGCGATGAGTTTCAAACAGGACAAGAGGTAACGATTGATTTTGACCGAAACCAGATTGTGAATCATTCTTTGAATAAAGTTTATGCGCTCAAACCTTTAGGTGAGGTAGGACCTGTGATTGACGCTGGCGGGATTTTCGCGTATGCGCGTCAAACGGGGATGATTTCGCGTTAAGCGATCGCATAAGGGCGCTGCACGTAGCGCAAGCACATCTTTATGGCAAAACTGATAACTGATGCAGATTAAGTCTAGAATAAGTTCAGTGTGATTTTTTCTGTTCAGTCATCCACCTATGGAAGATCAGCTTCTTAAGTCCACAACTCGCCATATACGCATCTTTTCTGCTGAAGTTGATAAAGATGGTGAGTTAGTTCCTAGCAACCAAGTCTTGACGCTGGATGTAGACCCAGACAACGAATTCAACTGGAATGAAGATGCTCTCCAGCAGGTGTATCGCAAGTTTGATGAATTGGTAGAGTCTTATACTGGTGCAGATTTAACGGATTACAATCTTCGCCGGATTGGGTCAGATTTAGAGCATTTTGTTCGTCATCTCTTACAAACTGGTCAAATCGGTTACAACCTGCGCGGACGCGTCGTTAACTACAGTATGGGTATTCCTCAAGTTGCAACTGAAGAAAGTAAAAATTAGTTCTCAATAACTGCATCTCAATGGCAAAATAACGAAATAAAATTAATATCCAGGGAGAGCATTGACTCCCTGGATAATTTCAATATGACCGTTTTGGTACATCTAGTTTTTGTACTAATACAAACTAACGGCTACCACCACTTACGTTCACCGTCTTCGTCAACGCGTGCCTGTCTAATGACATCTGAGATTTCTTCTGCATCTTTAACATGATGTAATGCTTTTTCCTCTCCATCTGGCTCGTCTACGACAAAATAAGCAGGAACTTGGATGTGATCGCCAGTAATATCAGGAGAATCTACCGCAAGTTGCTGAGCTTTTTCTTCAACTGATTCAGGTTTATCGGAAATAACATCGCCAGGATTCACTGCGCGATGAGTATCTTTTTCTTGTTCGCTTGCCATAAATTTGGATGGTAATTTTACAATTATCTAATTTCTACAGGTTAAAGAACAATATGCGCGATCGCATCTTTCCAACGGCGTAATTTGATATTTGTCAGAAGCATAGCATTTCAGCTAATTGTAAATGGTTATTTGATAAATAATGCTGAGGCTAGTCATTAATAACGAATAATTTTGAGTTATAGCACTCAATCACAAAGTTAATTTTGTAATGATTGTTATTGCATAGTAATCTACAAATTATTTACTATATAAATTGCAGAACGCCAACGATTTATGAAAAAAAGAATACCCACAACTGTTATCAAATTATTTTTTGAAACAAGTCTCTCCTTGACACTCAAAGCTGTGATTGCCCAGTCCTGCTAAGGAGCATATATAACTCACGAATTATTCAACACTGCGCTATAATAACGGTTAAATATAGCACTTTTGAATTTGGTGGTAAGCGCTTCAAGTTTTTATTGAAATAAATATTTACTTTAAAAAAATAGACAACTATTCGATTAATAGATATATTGTTGAAAAAATAATGAGCTTGGATATTAACTGATTAGCTGAAGGAAGGGAACCATGACGGGTAAAAATAAATCTCTTTTTAATGAAGAAGATATTTCAACTTCTGTTGATGTAAAGAAACCATCATTAAAATTATAATCGAGTGCAAGTAGAGAAGTGGCAGCATTGCCCCAGGCGAACCCTATCATAAAATTAGACAGTTTGTATCAGAGCAGAGAAAATCAATTTTATGAAACGCGTCTTTACAGCGGAGGAAACGAGGAAACGTTTTGCACAAAGCTCTCAATGTGGCAATTTAGAAGCTAATCAGTTCGTACGACCACGGCTGTACAAAATCCTCAATGGCTGATCGGTGCGAAAACTATGCAGAACGAAGCAGCAATGCTCCAATGTCCAAACGAATACTGCAAAGCTGTCAATGATGAACGCGACAAATATTGCCAGCAATGCGGTACGTTTCTGCCAAAGCGCTACCTGTGGGCAGTAGGATCGGATATTGAAAAATACCAAATTGGAGAAGTTATCGCGCAACGGTATCTACTCATAAGTGAACGCGTCTTTCTTGACACAAAGCCAGGTTTACCACCCGAAGCACAAGCGTGTGAAATTACGGCAACCACAAAACCATATTTAAGATTAATTCCTTACCGTCTCCAAGTTCCGCAAGTTTATGGATTTTTGCCAGGACGCGCTGATTGCGATGTTTTATTATTAGAGGCACCAATTTATGCGGAAGGAACGCCGCTGGCGGGACAGTTATTGCCAGCACTAGCTGAAGCGTGGCAAGATGCAACGTCATTGCGACAGTTGAATTGGCTATGGCAAATTGCCCAATTGTGGCAACCACTGAGTAGTGAAGGAGCCGCGTCGAGTTTACTCGATTTACAGCTATTGCGCGTCGAAGGTTCCTTAGTGCGGTTATTACAGTTGCGATCGCAACAACCACAACCGACAATTGCTGAATTAGGACGGTTATGGCTAGAGTTAATCGATCAAGCACAACCCAGTATTGCGGAATTTCTCGCACAGTTGTGCCATTCGATGATCGAAGGCAATCTCAATGCAGATTCTTTGACGACCGCATTAGATCGAGGTCTTACGGAACTTGGGCGATCGCAAGTACGAAAACTAGTCATCAGTACACTCACAGACACAGGGCCAACGCGACAACGCAATGAAGATGCGTGCTATCCTCCGAGTGGGACTACCACAACAACATCAGCACCCGCAGTAGCGATTGTTTGTGATGGAATTGGCGGTCATGAAGGAGGTAGTGTTGCTTCGCAACTTGCAATCGATACACTACAACAAGTCAAGCAACTGCCTTTAGAGGATATCCATTTAGACGCGATGACACTCACGCGCGAGTTAGAGCGCTTCGTCCGCATCGCGAATGATCGCATCAACCAACGCAACGACAACGAACAGCGCTTTGGTCGTCAACGCATGGGTACGACTCTGGTTATGGCAGTAGAGCGCGCGCATGAAATGTATATTACGCACGTAGGCGATAGTCGCGCTTATTGGATTACCCGTACAGGCTGCCATCAATTGACATTAGACGATGATGTTGCTTCGCGCGAGGTTCGCTTAGGCTATTCGCTGTATCGTAATGCGTTAGAACAAGCCTCGTCTGGTTCACTCGTACAAGCACTTGGAACGAGTTCCTCAGCAGCGTTGCACCCTACTGTGCAGCGGTTTGTGCTTGATGAAGATTGCATTTTTCTTCTTTGTTCGGATGGCTTAAGCGACTACGATCGCGTAGAAGAATATTGGGATACGGTGCTTTTACCTGCGGTGAATGGCAGTCTTAAGGAAGCTGACGCCGTTACCCGATTAGTCGAAATGAGCAACTCTCAAAACGGACACGACAACGTTACGGTTGCACTTGTACGCTGTACAGTTAAATATTCCGAGCCAACAAACCCACTAAGTATCGCTTTACTCAAAGAACCTCAGTTCGATGATCGCCAGAATACAGCGATCGCATCACAACACGATTTAATCAAACAAGATCGCGCTGATACCTCAACTCGTAAAACGGTTTTGCTGCCAACGCAACGTCCGAAATCGCGTCTTTTGCTACCCATTTTGCTAGGAACGTTGCTCTTAAGCTTGGGTGGGGGATTGCTTGCTTATTTTTTACCACAATTCCATCGCAGACAGCCGCTGAATAATCCGACAACCTTGCCATCGCCACTCGCATCACCAACCGCAACACCAACGCCGCTATCCGTTGGCACTTTGGTTCAAATCAATCGCCAAATTAATCTTGAGCAAAACCCGAATGCGATCGCAACGAATGTCGCTTCACAATCTCAACTTGCACAAGTTCCGATGCATGGCATCTTGAAAGTAACCGGTAAAAAGGAAAATCTTCAGCAGGGCGACTTATTGAGACTCAAATTTCTTTGTGTGATTAATCCTTCAGAAAACTTCAATACAACCGCGAGCAATCTGCAACTACCGCAAAATGCAACTGCACAACTTCTACAACTAGGACAAGAAGGCTGGATTGAGCAAGCAACCTTATTACCAAATATTGAAAAAACGCTAGGACAGACAAAAAGCAACTCTTGTCCAATTGCAAACCAATCACTACCAACTTCAGAATCTCCGTTGAACAGACCTCTCACGTTACGTAATGCTGGAAGAAAAAATGAGGAAAAACGGTCGCTAAGCTTTTAGCTTTTCGTATTTCTTACGAGAAAATTCTCATTTTGTTATGCTATTTTTATCTACCGAACGCTGGTAAAACATCCCTCATCAGGAAGTACCTTTAGTAGTAAGAATACAGTTAAAGTTTGAGAGTTGCCAAAGCTTTCTTTTGAGTTTACGCTCGAAGCGCAAAAATTTATGAATTACAAGCGCTAGCATGATTTTTTGAGTTACGGAAATAGCTGTAAAGCAAGTGTAGCTACTCATACCAGCATTTTTCTGTCAACGTAATTTCAGGAGTTTTACCATGGCACAAGAATTCAATCCAGCGCAAGACGGTAGCAAATCGCCTCCTTCGCCAGCGCAATTGGACTTGTTAGCAGCTCTTTTGTCATCAGAAAATACTATCTATCCGTGGAATCCTGCCGATCCAGAAACAGAAATTTATTTTGAAGAACAAGATGCGCTTGTATCCGAAGTATCATCAGCCGAATTTCAAGCGCGATCGCAACACTTTTTCTCAAAATTAACAGAACTTTGGTTTACGGTAACGCCAAGTAAGAAAAACTCGGCTTCGGATATTGATTGTCTTCTAGATTGGCAACATGACTTTGCAAGTTACGTACCTCATGCTTGGCTGGAAGCGATCGCCGATCGAGCAAAACAAGTTTTCCCCGCGCCAAATTCACTGACAGAAAAATTAGTACTATGCGTTCGTGGTTTACTCCCAAATTTCGTAGAAGCAGATTTGCTGGTTTTAGCGCGCCCTTTTGCACAAACGCTATGTAGTGTTAAGCAAGAATCGCAAGCAGTAATCAGTCATCTACATCACCATGCTTGGGATGATTTATCAGAAATCGAACAAGCCAAGGCGAGTTTGGTTATCGCATGTTACGTTTTAGCCCAAATCACAGTCACAGAAACTCCTCACTACAACGGGCATAAACCCAATGAAATGATTTAAATCTTCGCTTCACATTCTACGGTCGTTTGCCAAACCGAGTAGCAAAGTTCTGCGATCGCGTTGGTGAGAGGACTCGTGCTTTTAAGATAGCGGCGGCTAAAAACGCATACGACACGACACCAACTACAGCTAAAAGCAAGCCGCTTAAAAGTCCTGTAGCATTCCACAGCGCATGAAGTACCGCAGCGCTAAAATATCCTACTCCTAAAATTTGCCAACGCTGACGTGACTTCAACACACTTAAACCAATGAAATAACCAAAATACCCACTATATGCCATGTGTCCCGCGACAGAGCCTAAGATTCGAGGAATTAATAGTTGAAAACCGACAAGTTGACCTACACCAATTCCACCCTGAAAGGCTGCACCGCGAGTAATTTCTGGTACATATTGCCTCAGTGTTTCTACCAAAGTAAAGCTCATTGCCGAAGCAGTTCCAAGCAAAATTCCATCTAAAGGTTCGGCAATACCGATGCGTTCTCGCCAAGGAGAATTCAGACGCTGCCCAATCAAATATGCACAAAATACGGGTAACGCCTTAAGCAGTTCCTCCATTAATCCAGCACCAAAAAACATCCGCATCAGTAATTCAGGAAAGCCAACAAAATCAGCCGTTAGCGGAATTTGACCAGGAAGCAGCCCACGAAATACAAAAATGAATAACGGTAAAATCGGACTCAGCAACATCAAAAAAGACGCGATCGCGACTCCCAAAATTGTCCACCAAGGTTTCCGCTTGCCACACAGCTGATAAATAAAGTAATACGCTGCCCCAGCAAGATAAATCGCCACAAGTATCTGATTAAAGTCAGCTGTTTCCGGTCGACCTACGGTAGCAAACATCAAAACCACAAAGATCACCGTCAGGACGCCTGGAATCAGATACGCCTTACTTGTCAAATCCTTTGCTGTCGCTGCAATTGGAAATAGCTGAGTAAAGCTGACTGCGCGATCCGACGATTTAGATGATTTCCCAACAAGCTTTGCTGCTTCTTCTGGTGCAGATTGTTGAGTATAGGCGTGAGGCGTTGTATACTCAAAAACGAATTCCGCGCCGTTGTATCCAAGCGTAATGCGATCGCCTGCGCGTAGCTCTTGACATTGCGCTAAACGATATCCATTGACATACGTGCCATTAGCACTATTTAAGTCACACACAAGCCAACGCGGCTGAATCCTACTAGTCAGCATCGGTCGAAAAACGGCATGACGACGCGAAACCGTGCCATAGATACTAGAATCTAAGACGATTTGGCAGCTAGAATCGCGCCCCACAATCACCTCTTGAGTTCTAGAGAGGGGGTAACGGTGAACAATACCTGATTCCCCTTCAATACCACGAGGTAATTGCTGCAAAAATCCCTCAGCGTTATCTTGTCCGGTCATGGGTTGAAATACTGTGTTGGCAACAGCATACAGCAGTTAGTCATCGCTGTGATAGAGGTCGCCAATACTCAACGCCTGCACAATTAGCGATGTTTATGCATACCGCGTGAAATGCTGAGGGCATCACAAGTAGAAGTATAAATTTCCTCTACCCGATCGCCCCAATTTTTTACTTATTGTTGGCAGCATTGGTATCGCGTACCGCTGCATAAAAGAGAAAGCAAGTTAAGGGAATGCTAATTGCCAGAATAACGCTGGTAGCAGTTACTCCTAAATCTGGTTGTCCAGAAGAAAGTTCAAACACCGAACCGACTCCGGCGATCGCTGCTATGCACGAGCCACCGAGGAACAGCCCGCTTTTGGGCGTCATTGTCGTCATTTTGTGATTTTCCTAAGCGATTGGTTTAACAGCTTTTGCCGAGAAGCCGTGCTTTGATAGCTCAGCATTGAGTGCAATTTTATTTTCTACTCGGTCTACAAATAGTACCCCGTTAAGGTGGTCGATTTCATGTTGAATGCAACGCGCGAGTAACTCGTTTGCTTTTAGTGTTCGCGGACGTCCGTTTTCATCTTTATAGCTAATTTCGGCAACTTGCGGACGCACAACATCTAAATAAACACCAGGAATACTCAGACATCCTTCTTGCATCACACACAATTGTGAACTGAGTTGTTTAATGACTGGATTGACTAAAATCAGCGGTGGGTTAGCTGGATTGTCTGGTTCGCAATCGATCACAATCACTTGTTTTTGGACTGCTACTTGAGGTGCGGCTAAACCAATGCCATCCGCAGTGTACATCGTTTGTAGCATCTCTTTGGCAAGGAGGCGCAGTTCTTGATCGACTTTCGCAACTCGTTTAGCAGGCTGGCGCAAGGCGCGATCACCTAAGTAGCGAAGATCAAGGGGAGGGTTTTTTAACTTTTGTTTTTCAACAACGACTTCCGAAGGCATGGAATTGTGACTCGCTTTTTCCCATTTACTTTCTCATTTTCATTTTATCAAGTCTAGATTCTCCCTATTCGCACTATTCGCACATATCCTCAAGATAAGTATTAAGGATTTGTATGATAGGTTTTTCTCTACAATTCCACGGTGAGAACATAAATACCAAGATGGTACTTCTAAGTTTTATACTCAGATACAGTGAAGTTAGTAACCCTACATCATCAACGCAAGCCCAGGTGCCTGTGCAGTGAGATTGCTACTAAAGATACCATGATGGAGGAGAAGCAATCATCAAGGTTAGGTATGCGATCGCAGTGGGAATGTCTATTACAAAATGTTGGTGAATGGCAAGGGTCATTTACGCGTTTGTCACCGCAAGGAGAGTTAATCGAAAATACTCCTACCGTTGTTTCTTTAGAGGGAATCGACAATAATCAAACAATGCGCCAAATTATTAGGCGTACGTTACCCAATCAAAGTATCGATGAGACAGTTTTACAATACAGCACATTAGGAAAGCAAATTTTATTTTTTGAAAATGGTGCTTTCTCCCAAGGCTCGATTCAACTTGCTCCTTATTCTGAGTTTGGTGCAGAACACGGATTAATTGCAGGCGATCGCCGCTTACGCTTAGTACAGCTGTTCGATAAAACTGGCAACCTTGACCGAATTACGCTGATTCGCGAGAAACTTCTGCATAGTACAACACCAGAACGCCCAGCATTGCAAGTTGCACATTTAGTCGGACAGTGGCAAGGAGAAGCAATAACACGCTATCCCGACGGGCAAGTTAGTGATGTTTATCCGACACAGCTACGCATAGAAAAGACAAGCGATACGCAACTTGTACAACACCTCAGCATTATGCAGCAAGGTTCGCACCATACGATTAGCTCAACAGGAAGAATCGCAGGTTCGGTTTTATCGTTTGAAACAGGTTCGCAATGGAATCAAGTGTTATTACTTCCTGACGGCGCTTCTGCGGCTTCACCGCAACACGTCCGAATTGGACAAGCCTTTTTTTTGGAACTCGGTTGGCTGATTCAATCTAATATGCGTCAAAGAATTATCCGCCGTTATAACAATAAAGGTGAATGGTATAGCTTAACGTTAGTGACAGAAACGAAAGTCGGTTAGCGAAAACGCCTAGTTACCCTAGGTGTAGCCGATAGCCGCATCCGAGTAAATAGAATTGGTGCAAATAGTAAACTCCACAATGCAGCCAAAAAGAAGGTTAAAGCTTTCAGCACAAGCTGATCGTCAAGCAATAGCGGGATCAGTAAAAGCGGAATCAAGACACCTAATCCAATCAATAGCTTGAGTGTTAACGCTGTACGCGCAAGCGGTGTAGGCGAGTAGCGTAAGTAACGATATTCGATTAAACCACCAATAATAAAACCCGCCACAGTGCCCATCACGTGCCAAACTCTTGCTGAATCTCCCGCGAAAGGAATTGCAACAAGAACAAGAGCGCATATTAAACCTCCCCAAAATTGGAAAAATCTCAACGATCGCGCCGAAAAAAAGTCATCAAGTGCTGGTAGTATCCGCAAGTAAGCAACGATCAACACCGCAGCAATCAACGCACCACCAATCACGTCTCCTAGGTAGTGTACGCCAAAGTACAAGCGAGCAAGCATAGCACCCACAACTGCGATCGCTGCTATAAATTTTGGCATCCAATTTAAGGTAGCCAACATTCCCGACATTGAGGTCGCAAGTGCGGAGTGTCCGCTAGGAAACGACGATGTAAATTCATCTTTCCAGATGATAATTCGCGGCTCTTCTGGACGCGGTAGCCCAATTAAAGTGCCAATCGTTAAGTCGATCGTCATTGAAAAGACAACAATACCAACTAAACTGTAGGCAAGTCGGCGACCAGAAAGCCAAAATGTCAAAGCTGTTAGTAAGACTACACCTTCGGTATCGCCAAGATAGCTAAATAACTCAAATACCCAGTACCAGCTAGGGCTAAAAACCTCTTGTATCCTAACAATCAGGTCAGTTCCCCACAACAAGTCTCCAACCGAATCGAATGTTGCAATTAACACTTTTTTCTCAGTAGCAAATCGCTAATGTATAGCAATTATCCAACGTTTGCTACAAAAGTGGTAACTAAAATAAAGAACACTGTCGCTTGAGTGCTTGCGCCAACAGAGATCGATACTCGCGTTGATTGACTCGATAAGCGCCAAATCGTTCGAGATGAGGATTCATCATCTGCGCATCAAAAAAAACAAAAGCGCGATCGCGTAACCGTTCTACCAGCTTAACGAGTGCAACTTTTGAGCCATCAGAGATGCGGTAAAACATTGATTCTCCAATAAAAGCTCCGCCAATAACAATCCCTAAAACTCCTCCTGCTAACTCATCACCTTGCCACGTTTCAAAACTACAAGCCCAACCAAATCGGTAAAGTTGCCAATAAATTTCCTGCAATTCTGGCGAAATCCAAGTTTTTTCTCGATTCGCACACCCAGCTACCACACCGGCGAAATCACGATTAACTGCAACCGCAAAGCGTCCAGAGTTGAGTATGCGTCTTAATGACTTGGGATAACAGAAGCGTTCATCTAAAGGGATAAGCGTGCGATCACGACTTGTGTACCAACCCAGAACATTCGCGTCATCAGCCATCAGAAAATAGCCTTGCGCATAACCTTGAATGATCGCAGAAACATCATATTCCATGAAGCCTTAGCAGCGAGTTAACCCGAACTTTACAATGGTGGATATATAATAGCCTTAGTTATGAAAGCTCATATTTATATCATCTCCGGTCAAATAATTAGAATTAGTAGTCAGTGACTAGTCACCAGATACTAGCCACTATTTTTATCATCACTCATCAACCGGACTTAAGATAACTTCCCTTATCAGAGTTTATCCCTCTTTCATCACTTTGGCTAGAGTAAGATGGGAGTGAGAACCTCAAACTCTTGCGACTAAAATGGTAGAACCTAGAGTTGCTGTTAGAACAGCCACGTTCGTTGATAACTATTGTGCCATCTACCAATATCTCTATCTGTTTCCAGAAGTCCGAAGTTTTGAAGCTTTTAACTATCTACATTTGGGAATGATTGCCGAGATTGCTCGTAAATCATTGCCTGCTATTGCCAGGGTAGTAGGGCTGAGGAACGACCAAGTTTTAGATCATTTTTTAACTGAGTCACCTGGGGATATAGAAGCATTGAGAAAGCAAAGATTAGCGTTAATGCTACAACAGTTACATCGGGTCGTTGGTAAAAAAAATGGGAAAACTAATTTAATTGCGCGTTTTAATTGCACTTGGAGATAACGGATTTCACGTTGAGTTAGAACAATTTTATTCAACCCTGACCTCTGCTATAGCGGTGAATTTATTCGCAATTTATGTAGGAGATTTAGTGTAAGTCAGCATCCCATACGCCGATATAAATGCGATCGCGATCATTGCGTTCGATGACTCCTTTCAATCTACCCGTATTAAACGAGTAACGATTAGTACGGCGTTGATAAACTTGCTGTAATCCCTCCTTAATCTCAGCAGAAGCATTACCATCTAACATTTGCTGCAAAGTTTCTTGCATAACTTGCGTATCGACTGATTGAGCAAAAGAGACTTCGGTTTGTCGCAGACGTCCAGAATTTCGATCGAATAGATAGCCCAGGGTAACTTGATTAGGCTTGATGTCATAAATTGCCGCACGCGTATTACCCCAAATACCTCTGGCCGTTTTTGTCGGATTGCCGAGTTTTGCTCGGACTTGGTTTTCAGATGTCCCTGTAGGAAATCCAGGAATTCTTGCTGCATTTGCTGAGGGCGCTGCATTTTCTTGGGGAGGAGACGCAACTGGTGACGGCAAACGCTCTGGGGGCGGGGTTTCTTCTACTGGTGGCGATGTGGCTTCTGGCTCCTCTGGTTCCTGAATTTGAACTGGCGTTTGGGAAGAAGATTCCTCATCGTTTGGTGATGGAAACAACGGTGCAGGCGGCGCAGGCGACTCTACTGGTGGAAATATGGGTGATGGTGATAATTCTGGTGTCGGACTTGCTGTAATGGGAGGTTCGGGAATAACTTCTGGCGGTGTTGTGTCATCAAATGCTGCTTCGGGTTGTTGGCGAAAACTTGTAAAAAGTGCGATCGCTGCTAAACCTCCTGCGAGTAAACCACCAACTGCCAAGATTAACCAATTGTTTTTTCGCGATGGATACGCGCTAACGGGCGATGTTTGCGCAGGATTTATAACAGTACGCTGACGAGTAATGTTAGGAATAAATAGCGTTGCTTTTTGCTTGTGCGTATTGGCAATATGGCTAATCGACTGCAAGTCTTCCAACATTTTCATTGCAGTCGTGTAGCGATCGCGCGGATGGTACTGAACTGCTTTGCTGATGACTGCTGCTAGTTTTGGACTCACATGAGGAACATCGCGCTGCCAAAAAATTTCTTCATTCGACGATGTTTCTAATTCTTGAGGTAGTTTTCCTGTCAGTAGATAAATTGCGGTTAAGCCTAGACTGTAGATATCGCTAGCATATACAGGTCTTCCCGCTGCTTGTTCTGGCGACATAAACCCAGGAGTGCCAATCACCATCGTCTGAGTCACTTTGCCTTGCGAATTGATCGCTGTTGCCATTGTTTCTTTGACAGCACCAAAATCAATCAGCACTGGCTGGTTGTTAGACTCGCGCAAAATAATATTGTCAGGTTTGATATCGCGGTAAATAATTCCTTGACTGTGGACGTAATCTAGTACTTGCAACAAGCTAACTAAGATTTTGCGAACAACCTCTTCGCTAAGAGGTCCTTCAGTTGCTACTTTACGCGCAAGCGTTTGACCTGGAATCCACTCTTGGACTAAAAAAAACTGACCGTGTTCCGAGAAATAAGCATACAAGTTAGGAATTTGCGAACTTCCTTCTCCTAAAGCTTCCAACGTTGCCGCTTCGCGCTGAAATCGCTGTTGAATCACTTGATACATACTAGGATCGTTCACTACCGGCTTGAGTTGCTTAATCACACATCGGCGACGTGAAGGCATGTACGTATCTTCTGCTAGAAAGGTTTCGCCAAACCCACCCGAACCTAGCACCTGAATAATTTGATAGCGACTGTTTAACAGCGTTGTCATCACGGAGTTTGTTTTAAGCGATCGCTTAGCTTAACCGTAACTTCACTTACAGTTAAGATTGAGCTTCTATCCTCCACAATACAATAAACTGCTTTGGCTGGAAGCTGCCATACAATGGTAAGCTTGGCTAGAGCAGGCGGAAAACTCATAATATCGTTCAATTACCTTTTGTCATTAACTTAGTTAGGTTAAATCTAAAATCCCTTTTTCCTTGAGTTTTGGGTTAAAGCGAATCGGTACTTTTACACCACGCGATTCTAGATTTGACAGTACTGTTGCTTCTACTCGGCGAGCTACGCTTTTTAGGAGTTTTATTTGGATCAATTCGTCGCTTGCTTGATAGCTAGTTTGCTCATCAGCCGTCATCGCTAATTTAGCATCAATTGGTTCATTCCACTGTGTTGTGTTAGCTACGTTACCTGGAGGAATTGAGCTATTTTCTGCTATCCAAGCTTCCTTAATTTCCTCTAAAACTGTCCGACTAGGACGATTAATGGTTTGAACTTTCAGCCAGTAGCATTTTTCTGGCTGACGTACCAAATGTTGCTTAAGGCTTAGATGTACATCGCGTGAATATCCTACAAATTGCAAGACGCGATCGCAGTCAAAAATTGCATACACGCCGACTTGATTTTGAAATCCTTCTGGTAATTGACCGTTAGCGTCAATATATGCAAGATACTCTAGCTCTGCTAAAGAAGTATTTGTATCTTTAGTCATTACTTATTTAGGGTGATAATTATTACACAAACAAATAAGTTGAAAGAATGCTTCAAACATAAATAATGATGGAAGTTAAGAATAGCGTAATCTACTGATATCTCAGATTTCCTTATTTCAAACGATCTTTCTTTATGACAACTCTGTCACCATTAATTGATTATGCTTTAATTCAGTGGCTATCCACTGCCAGGCTATTAAGTAGTGTTGCTGTTTTAGTATTGATTGTCTGACTGTTCTTAAAGCTATTAAAATTTTCAGTGGCATTAAACAAATTGAGTCTAAAAATATTATTTTATTCAGAGTCGTCTAAACTAGCGTAGAATATTTTGTATGTTTTGTCAGCTAGAAACAAACTCTCTAAATATTAAGAATTATGATAAAATTTAATATTTCTTGAGAACCCTGATTGCGAGTGTTAAATAGTTATTGTGATGGCTTTGAGGTGACACCTTGAAGCAGAAAATCTAAAGCACGACGCATATAACTTTTGATTTCCTCTGTTTCAGGTTGGAAAAGAATTGACTTAAACAGCAATCCTGTCATCAAATCACAAATCAAGTCAGGGTCAACATCTGGAGACATTTCACCTCTTGCTTTGGCACGCTTAAAAATGATCGAGGCGGCTTTTCGCCGAGGTATGACATATTTTTTCCAATAAATTTCAGCGAACTGTGGGATTGTTGATGCCAGGCTAATAATCATGGCAATAGTTTGACGACCGAGGGGTGAGAGGTCAAGTTCCGCAGCTTGTTTGTGTACCTCTTCTAGATCAGTCCAAAGGCTTCCTGTATCTGGTATAGTAAGTTGGGGTCGATTACATTCAATAGCTTCGGCAATTAACTCTTCTTTAGAATTGTAACGACGATAGATAGTTGCTTTTCCAACACCTGCACGCGCTGCGATCGCTTCAATACTTAAGCCCTGATACCCGAATTCTGCCAACAAATCGAGTGTCGCTTGTAAAATTGCTTGATGCACTTCAATACTTCGAGGTCGTCCTGGTGAGCTTTTTGTTGTTTGAGTGATCGTCATAAAAAGCATTCGTATCTCATGTCGCTCAAGGATACCCCCTTATAACGTTATCTTATCAGAAGGTCTGGCACAGCTTGATCATCGCTAGCTAATCCTCTGTTGACATTTTTATTGTAATACGGTGCCGTATCGTATTATAATTTTAAAAGTTTTTTAAAGTTTAGTTGCCGCTGCTACCACAGATTTTGAGAAGTCTTTGTACTCGGACAGCAATGTGGATTGATCGACCAATGGGTAACGCGATTTCGTTGCGTTCGTTGGGAAATTTTAATTCTGATAAACGAGGGATAGAGCACAACGTATGACGCAATCTAATTCCGATTACCCAGGAACACCTGAACAAACTCCTTCGGAGACATCACGAAGAACAAAAGCTCGGTCAAGATCAAAGCGTCGTAATCGCTGGATTGCAATCATAAGTGCAGTTGTCTTATTAACTGGCTTGGGGTTTGGTTGGCGATGGTGGGTAAGTAGCCGCAGTGGTGCTCAAAATCCCGCAGCCGCACAACCGCAGGGAATTCCTGTCAGGTTAGAAACTTTGGAAACAACAACCGTAGAAAACGCCACAGACTTTATTGGTTCACTCGAATCACAACGCGCGGTTGTCCTGCGTCCCGAAGTTACAGGGCGAATTAGTCGCATTTTTGTTTCCTCGGGCGATCGCGTGAGTGCAGGGACACCACTTGTGCAACTGCGACCCGATCAGCAGCAGGCAAACCTCGCAAGCGTTCAAGCAAGCGTTAATTCAGCCCGCGCAATTCGTGCCAATGCCCAGTCACAGATAGAAGCATTAGAAGCCGAGCGCATCGCCCAACAGGCAGAAGTTGACCTTCAAAATGAAGAATTTCGGCGAATTTCAGGGTTAGTATCTCAAGGCGCGTTACCAAGACAGCAGTTAGATACTGTGGTGCGCAATCGCCGCACGGCACAAGCAAACCTCAACGCAATTAATCGTCGCATACAAGCAGCGCGGGCAAGCTTGCAAGAAGCCGAGGCAGGACTCCAGCAGGCACAAGCCAATGCTCAACGTGCCACCGCTGAACTTCAAGAAACGACAATTACAGCACCGTTTAGCGGTATTGTTGGTGATATCCCAGTCCGCCTTGGCGATGTTGTAACAAGTGGTGCTACACTCACCACAGTCACTCAAAATAATCCGCTAGAACTGCGGCTATCAATTCCTTTAGAACGCGCGCCAGACTTACGTCAAGGTCAACAAGTAGAATTAACTGACACGCAGGGAGAGACAATTACTACAGGACAAATCAGCTTTATTGCACCGCAAGTAGAACCCAACGCCCAAAGCATTTTGGCAAAAGCAACTTTTAGTAATTCAGAAGGACGACTCAGAAGCGGTCAATTTGTCCGTGCTAGGGTAATTTGGTCAGAAGAACCAGGAATTTTGCTTCCGACAACGGCAATTACTCGCTTAGCCGGAGAACCTTTTGTCTTTGTCGCCGAAACTCCACAACCCGAAGGGAATGCACCAGCCGCATCAGAAGGCGCTTCCACACCAAAACTTATCGCTCGACAGCGCCCCGTGAAGCTCGGTAATCTGCAAGGTAACAGTTATCAAGTTCTTTCAGGTATAGAACCAGGAGAGCAAGTTGTTGTTTCTGGAACTCTCAATCTTATGGATGGTGCACCCATCATACCAACTACCGCAATGTCTCAACCTGTAGGAGTCAATACACCGTAGTAACCTCCTGACCCCTGACCTCTGACCCCCGACCCCCATATATATGTTTGTCGAACTATTCATCAAACGCCCTGTTGTTTCGATCGTCTGCGCCATCATCGTTGTCTTGGTGGGCGCGGCGAGTATTCCGAACTTACCGATCGCGCAATATCCGGAGATTGCCCCACCGCAAGTAACAGTCACAGCGAACTACATCGGAGCGAGTGCCGAAGTTGTTGAAAATACAGTCACAAACATTCTAGAGCAGGCAGTCAACGGCGCAGAAGGCGTACGTTACATTTCCTCATCGAGTAGTAATAACGGCAATAGCTCGATTAATCTCACGTTTGAAACAGGACGCAATATCGATCTCGCCGCTGTAGACGTACAAAACCGCGTTGCTACTGTGCAGCCTCAACTACCAGAAAGTGTCCAGCGCACCGGAGTCAGGGTACTGAAGCAGTCAACAGGGTTCTTAATGGCGATCGGGCTTTACTCGGACAACGGTCAATATACGAATACCTTTTTAAGTAACTACGCTGACCTTTATATTGTCGATGCGCTGCGACGCATTCAAGGCGTCAGTGACGTGCAAGTTTTTGGCGAACGCCGCTATGCGATGCGGTTATGGGTCGATCCAGAACGGTTGGCAAGTCGGGCATTAACGATGCAGGATGTAGTTAATGCACTCAATGAGCAAAATATCCAAGTTGGTGCAGGACAACTCGGACAACCGCCGATTCCCAACGAACAACAGTTTCAGTTAGATTTAGAAGCGCGCACGCAGTTTAACGATGTTTCGCAATTCGAGGAGTTGATTCTAAGAACCGAAGAAAATGGTTCCCTCGTGCGGTTTCGCGATGTTGGGCGCGTTGAACTTGGTGCACAAGATTACAGTACAATTTTACGATTTCAGGGAATTGAAGCAACAGGTTTGGGAATTTCTCAACTTCCTGGAAGTAACGCGCTTGAAGTTGCCGCAGCGGTAAAAGCCGAATTAGAACAACTTGCGCAGCGGTTTCCTCCAGGGATGGAGTACCAAATTGCGTTTGATACAACCGCATTTGTGCAACAATCGCTTAGTGAAGTTGTGAGTACGTTGATTCAGGCGATCGCACTTGTTGTTTTAATCATTTTCATCTTTTTGCAAGACTGGCGGACTACGCTGATTCCAGCAATTACAATTCCAGCGTCGCTAATTGGTACGTTTATCTTTGTGCAAGTTTTTGGGTTTTCGATCAATACCTTAACGCTGTTCGGGTTAACGCTTGCTACAGGGATGGTCGTTGACGACGCTATTATCGTTGTCGAAAATATTTCCCGCCTGATTCAAGATAAGGGAATGAACCCGCGCGCAGCTGCGATTGAGTCGATGCGCGAGTTAACAAGTGCCGTTATTGCAACTTCGCTTGTGTTGATGGCGGTATTTGTTCCGGTGGCATTTTTCCCTGGTTCTACAGGCGCGCTGTATCGCCAATTTGCGCTGACAATTGCGTTTTCAATTACTGTATCAACCTTTCTCGCGCTGACGTTTACACCATCGATGTCGGCAAAGTTGTTACGCCAAGGACAGCACCCCCCACGGTGGTTAGCATGGTTTTTCAATCGTTTCAATCATTTTTTGGATAATTCGCAACGCGGGTATGCGCGATCGCTTCGCACACTCATGCGGTTTAAGATGATCGTGCTGGGTGTATTTATCTTATCGTTAGGCTTGACCGCATGGATGTTTGCGCGCGTCCCTTCTGGCTTTTTACCTGAGGAAGACCAAGGCTACTTTATCACGCTTGTACAAGCACCCGAAGGCGTTTCGCTTAACTACACAAGTGATGTGATTGCGCGTGTAGAAAAAGAACTTCAGCAAATTCCTGAAATTACATCTAGTTTTGCGGTCGCAGGCTTTAGTTTTACAGGTAGTAGTGCCAATAACGGGATTGTATTTTCTAGTCTCAGACCGTGGGAAGAACGCCGCGAACCAGGACAATCGGTAGATGCCATTATTGGTCAATTGTTTGGTCGATTTGCCACAATTACCGAAGCGAGAATTTTGCCACTTAATCCCCCAGCAATTCAAGGATTAGGAACATTTGGTGGTTTCAGCTTTCAGTTACAAGATCGCCGTGGCGTGAATGACCTTAATTCACTTGTGCAAGCTGCTGGACAAATCATAGCGCAAGCGAATCAAACTCCAGGTTTGCAGCAAGTCTTTACAACTTTCGCCGCGAGTACGCCTAAATTATCGATTGATATTGACCGCAATACGGCTAAAGCACTGCAAGTTTCGGTTGATGATATTTTGAATACACTACAGACGGCGATCGCTTCGCAATATGTCAACGACTTTACCTTGGGACAGCGCAACTATCGAGTTTACGTACAAGCTGATCAGCGATTTCGTTCTGAACCAGGAGATATTAGTCGTCTGTATGTGCGATCGGCATTAGGAGAAATGATTCCAATCAGCAATCTTGTGACGCTAACTCCTGAAACTGGTGCGCAAACAATCAATCACTTTAATTTATTTCGCTCGATTGAAATTACGGGTTCACCCGCACAAGGATATAGTTCAGGTGATGCGATTCAAGCAATGGAAGAAGTTGCGGCGAATGTCTTACCGCCTGGATTAGACTACCAATGGTCAGGGACATCGTTGGAAGAAATCGAATCTGGCGGACAAGCCCCGATCATCTTTGGTTTAGGAGTAGTTTTTGTCTTTTTAGTATTAGCAGCGCAGTACGAAAACTTTATCGACCCTTTCATTATCATGCTGGCAGTACCACTCGCGATCTTGGGTGCGTTGATTGCACAGTCGTTGCGCGGGTTGATTAATGATGTGTACTGTCAGGTGGGGTTAGTCATGTTGATTGGTTTAGCAAGTAAAAACTCGATTCTGATTGTTGAGTTTGCTAACCAACTGCGTGCAGAGGGATTACCCCTAGTGAAAGCTGCAATTGAAGCTGCAAGAGAACGCTTGCGCCCGATTTTAATGACAGCAATTTCTACCTTGGTTGGTATTTTTCCTCTAGTTATTGCCACAGGTGCGGGTGCTGGTAGTCGTCAGTCATTAGGAACTGCGGTTTTTGGCGGAATGCTAGTCGCAACGTTTTTGTCGTTGTTTATTATACCTGTACTCTACGTTATCGTTGTTTCATTTGAGGAAAGCGTGCGCGATCGCTTTGGTTGGTCTAAATCTGATGCAACGGAAAACTAATTTCAACTATGAGTGAGTACAATCCTTAATCCAAAGACGCAGTTCAGCTTCAGAATCCGCATAGACAAATTCACCTGTATGTGGGTTAATTGTGTACCACCAGCGATCGCTACCATTGACAAATTCATGTACTTGCGGCGTAGAACTAGTAAACAGTCCCGCGACCCTTTGTTTCAAGGCTTGCAACCAATTATTTAACTTAAATCGCCGAGAGTTTGTGCCAGAAAGTAGTAACTGTTGTGCCTCACGCTCCAAAACTCTGGCTAGTTGAATGTTGTTTGTTGCTTTGGCAACTTCTAGACGATGCGCCAAGGAGGTCATCATGCTTTCTAAGTGTCTATCTGCGTGTGAAGATTCTTTGTAGAGTACTGCCATGTCTGTCCCTCGGAAGACGTTTATTATTCAAATTGACCTGTCTTTTTCTGTATTTTAAGATACAAAATACAACAATTTACAAACATCTACTTGCAGACAGAATCAATTGTCAAATTTTCAACATCTGATATAAAACGCAGACGCCTTCCGACTAAAATCAGGGCTATGGAAACTAAGTGCGCGCAGGCGCACTAAGCTAAAAGATGTGAAAGCGAGATTTTAGGAATAACGAGTTTAGTTAAAATTTCTTGATAGGTAGTGAATAGCTGTTCGATATGCGTTGCTGTATATTGCTCAATGCTGTAATTTGCTCCAATTTTGATTGTGTTTGATAGTTCTACATAAAGTTCGAGGGGAATGTCTTCGTCATAAAGTTCTGAGGGAATATTATCCCCTTGCTGCACTTGCACCACATCCCAACAAGGTATGCGTTCAACACCTACATCGGAAGCTGTAATTGTGATACTTGCCATTAGTTTAACAGGGCGCGATCGCTTGGTTTGAGCAATCACCCATTCTAACGGTACTTCCTTGTGCGCAATTGCTTCGTTGACGTTGGCTTGCAGTTGTTTGATGAAAGTTGCTGCTGTTTGCTCTAGTAAGAATTGCGATCGCAAAATCACATCGTTGATAAAACAGCCTAGCATTTGTTCAGTTTCTGGCACAGTGCGATTGCCAATCGTCGTCACAATCCATACCTCGCGTTGTCCACTCCATGCTGCTAAAGCGAGTTTTAATGCGGCGAGTAAAACAACAAAATTTGTCACTTGCAGCGAACGACTCAACGCTTTAACTGAGTCAACAAGTGTTTCAGCAATAGAGGTGAAATAGCGTTTAGCTTGCTTACTCTTGAGCACAGAAGAATTGTACTGCTGTTGGGGTATTTCCTCATCAATTAATTTGCGTTGCCAATACTGAAGTTGCTGTGCGATCGCATTTTCGTTATAAACTTGCTTTTGCCACAAGGCGAAGTCTGCATATTGCAGCGATACCTCTGGAAGTGGCGAAGGTAAATTGTGAGAGAAAGCTTGAATAAGGGTATGTAATTCTTGTAAAAGTAAATTAAAAGACCAACCATCGGTAATGATGTGGTGCATTGTAATTAATAACCAGTGTTCGCTTGCACTGAGTCGATACAATGCAGTCCGCATTAAAGGAGCGCAAGTTAAATCAAACGGTGGTTGCGCGATGTTGATTGCTAAGTCGAGTGCTTCTGATTCGCGGACTTCAAACCCTAAGTGCTCTAAATCAACATACAATAATGGCAAATGCAGCGTCGGTAAAACAACTTGCATCGGTGGTTGATTGTCAACTGCTGTAAAAACAGTACGCAGAATTTCATGACGGCGCACAATTTCCTGCAAACTTTGTTCTACGACTGCGGGTGAAAGCGAGTCTTTGATACGGATAATAATAGAACTATTGAGTGCTGCACCTGTAGTACTTGAGTGGTGGATGTGCCAAATGTACTGCTGCGAAAACGAGAGAGGTACAGGAGTTTGTGGAGATCGCCCCACTGCAAAAAAGTTAAGCGTGCGGTCTGTCTTCGTTTGATTCTCGATGCGTTCGGCTAAACCCGTTACGGTGGGCGATTCAAAGAGATCGACAATCGATAATTCTACCTGAAAAACTCGTGATAATTGAGCGATCAGTTTTGTCGCCAGTAACGAATGTCCTCCCAATTCAAAAAAATCATCTTCAATACTCACCTGCGGAATGTTGAGAATTTCCTGAAAAATTTGGGCGATCGCAGTCTCAGTTGCGGTACGCGGTGCAACAAACGTTGCGGTTACAGGTCTTACCGGATCAGGAACAGGTAGCGCCTGACGGTCTACTTTGCCATTCGGATTTAGTGGTATGGTATCTATTAACACAAATGTTGCCGGCAGCATATACTTAGGTAATCCCTTTTCCAAAAACCGCCGCAAGTCTAACGTAGTCGAGGTACTGCGTGCGAGAACGATATACGCAACTAACTGCTTATTCCCTGTTGTATCCTCGCGATCAATGACGACGCATTCGCATACATCCGGATGTTGAGAAAGTAAAGCTTCAATCTCGCCGAGTTCGATGCGGAAACCGCGTACTTTTACTTGACGATCAATTCGCCCTAAATACTCAATATTTCCATCGCTGCGCCACCGCACGCGATCGCCAGTTTTATAAATTGCACCTGAATGACTAAAAGGATCGCGGATAAACGCCTGTGCGGTCAAATCAGGTCGGTTATGATAACCTCTCGCCACACCGAGTCCGCCAATGTATAATTCTCCTGGAACGCCAATCGGGGTTGGTTGTAAAGCCGAGTCTAGAATATAGACTTTTGTATTACTAACAGGTTTACCAATGGGTAGCACACAGCAATCGCTTGCGAGTGCGGATAAATCAACGGTTGTTGTTACAATTGTTGCTTCGGTAGGACCATAGCTATTCACAAGCCGAACACGCTTATCAACTTGTTTTTGCCAGAGTTTGAGGCGATCGCTCGCTGCTTGTTCGCCGCCAATAATCACCAGACGTACGCGATCAGGTAGCCGCAAGTTTTGTGACACCATTTCTGTTATCATCTGATGCCAAAATGCTGTAGGCAAATCGAGAACTGTCAACTGCCAATCGTTGCAAGTTTTCAAAAAACCTGCGATTGAACTCAGCATCGTGTCGGTGCGCAAAACGAGCGTTGCGCCTTGTGTTAAACAAGGAAAGATTTCTTCCGCCGCAGCGTCAAAGCTAATCGAAGCAAATTGTAAAATGCGATCGCTTGCACAAATGTTATACTCGCGTACTGCTGCTAAGGTGTAATTTACCAACGATCGATGTTCAACCATGACTCCTTTCGGTTGTCCGGTAGAACCTGAGGTGTAA
The DNA here is from genome assembly GCF_001904655.1 of Chroogloeocystis siderophila 5.2 s.c.1. Classification (NCBI taxonomy): domain Bacteria; kingdom Bacillati; phylum Cyanobacteriota; class Cyanophyceae; order Chroococcidiopsidales; family Chroococcidiopsidaceae; genus Chroogloeocystis; species Chroogloeocystis siderophila. Next base: position 25,631 of record NZ_MRCC01000004.1, read on the forward strand.
ATTACGTAAACCAAGTTGTGGTTAACAACCGCAGACGCGACATTTGCGGTGTCTTCCAAAGCAATTTTCCAGTCGGTATCGAGAAAAACCGTTGAGGCGATTTTTGGAAGTTTTGCAGCCAGCGATTTTTGCGTTAACAATATTGATACTTGAGCATCAGATAAAATAAACTCAAGACGCTGCTGCGGATAAGTTGGATCAAGCGGTAAATATGCGCCGCCAGCTTTAAGAATGCCTAACAATCCCACAATCATGGGAATGGAACGCTCAACGCACAAACACACGAGAGACTCTGGTTTAACTCCCAATTTTTGGAGATAGCGCGCGAGTTGATTTGCACGGTGGTTAAGTTCGCGATATGTGAGTTGTTCGTCACCACTAATAACAGCGATCGCATCGGGTGTTTTTTCCACTTGCGCGGCGAACAGTTCGTGAATACACGCATCAGAATCAGGAGTTATTGTCTGATTCCACACCTGTAACTGCTGTTGTTCTCCCAAAGTTAGCAATGGTAGTGCAGACAATGTTTGATGAGGATTAGCAACAATTCCGGTTAGGAGAGTTTGGAAATGGTCTAATAGACGAATGATTGTCGATTCATCAAACAAATCGGTGTTGTACTCTAGTTTGCCAATGAGTCCAGTGTCAGACTCGACAAGGTGAAAAGTTAAATCAAACTGGGCTGTGTGATTATCGATGCGCGAATGCTCGACGTTCAAACCTGGTAATTCAATATTTTCAATCGAAAATGCATTTTGCAGAACGAGCATTACTTGAAATAATGGAGCGTAGCTTAAGGAACGCGCTAGTTGTAATTCATCGACTAACTTTTCAAAAGGTAAGGTTTGGTGCGCCAAAGCCCCTAGTACAGTTTCGCGCACGCGTTGCAGTAATTCTAGAAAACTTGGATTTCCTGATAAGTCAGTCCGAAACACGAGAGTATTGATGAAACACCCGATTAAGTTTTCAATTTCCGGTTGGTGACGATTTGCGATCGGCGAACCTATAAGAATATCGTCTTGATCGGTGTAGCGAAACAGTAAAGTTTGCAAGGCTGCTAGCAGCGTCATAAATAAAGTCGCACCTGATGCTTGCGATCGCTGCTTGAGTGCTGCGGTTATTGACTGCGATATGTGAAATGATACGGTTCTACCAGCGAAAGATTGAACCGCAGGACGCGGGCGATCGCACGGTAATTGCAATAAATCGGGAGCATTGTGTAATTTCTGCTTCCAGTATGCTAATTCGAGTACACTACCTTGTAAAGATTGTCGCTGCCAAGCTGCAAAATCAGCATATTGAATCGGTAATGCCGCTAGCGGTGAAGGTTGATTGTGGGAAAATGCCGCATAAAGCGCGCTCAATTCGCGAAAAAAGATTCCCAGTGACCAAGCATCGACCGCAATGTGATGCATTGTTAATAGTAAAACGTATTCCGCATCAGCGAGTCGCAGTAGAGCCGCGCGCAACAACAGATCAGTTTCTAAATTAAAGGGAGTGCAAGCCTGTTTTGTTGCTAATTGTTGAACTTCGCGATCGCGTTCAGCCACAGAGTGCGATCGCAAATCGTGTATAGGTAGCTCCCATTTGTCAAGAGGCAAAATCGTCTGAGTAAGTTCTCCGGCGACAGTTTGCAAGGTAGTCCGCAAACTTTCATGACGCTGAAGAATTTCTTTCAAACTCTGCGCTAAAGCATTTACCTGAAGCGAACCTGTGATTGTTAAAGCGATCGAGATATTGTTGGAAACTGCACTTTTAATACTTAACTGGTCTTGAAACCACATCCGTTGTTGCGCAAACGAGACAGCAAGTGGAGCGTGTCGATTGCACTTTGGTATTGTTAAGCGTTGTGGAGATTGGACTTGCTTTTGTTGCAGTCGTAGTCGAAGTAATGCCTGCTGTTCTGGAGAAAGTGCTGCAATTCGTTGCGAATGATTCATCGATACGCGATTCCTTTTGAAGTCGAGTGAGGGGTGATTTTTAATTCAATTACCAATTAATGACCAGCCTTTAAGTTACGTTTCTGTTCACTCACATACTCGTGTAATTTGTAGTTCCCTCTGCACCTCTGCACCCTTTGCCACGTAATGACGCTTAATATCTTGCAACGTCTGTAGACTTTCCATCACCGCGTCAAACTCTACGCCAAAGTCAATCAGCGCGGCAATTTCATCGACTCCTGCTTGTTGCAGATTATCAATCATCTTGCGGCAATATTCAGGAGTTCCCATCAAAACTTTGCCATTAAAATAACTCTCGAAGCTAAATTCGAGTAAGTCATCGAGGTCTTGCGGCGTTAGCGTTTGAGGATCGATCGAAAAGCGCAAATCACCAGCAGATTTCACAACCAGGTCGAAATGTGTTTTCAAGTAATTTTTGAAGGGTTGTTTCACCTTGGCTTTGACAACATCAATATCGCTGCCAATAAACGTATGAATCATCAACGCAACTTTACCTTGCTGTGGATCATGACCGTGTTGCGCGAGCGATCGCCGATATAGCGATACTTTATTTAAGATTTCATCGAGGCTTTGATACAGCGGTGAGGTGAGAATGTTCGCGCCAATTCTACCTGCTGCGATAAATGTCTCGTCGGATAATGATGTAATCCAAATCGGGAGACGAGATTGAATCGGCTTAGGAAAGGTGTGAATGTTGACATTGCCATTACCACCTCTGCGGATGATCGCGTTTCCTTGCCACAACTGCTGCACAACTTGAATATCGCGCCACATGATTTCTTTTTTGTGCGCGTACTTGTCGGGATAAAGAACGAAATCATTCGGATGCCAACCTGGTGCAAACGAAAGGCTGACGCGACCTTGCGAAAGGTTGTCAACCATTGACCATTCTTCGGCAACGCGCAAGGGATCTTGCAATGGCATAACAACGCTACCTGAGCGAATTTGAATGCGTTTCGTCACCATCGCGATCGCTGCACCTGCTACCGCTGGATTCGGATACAAACCGCCAAAAGCATCAAAATGGCGTTCGGGAATCCAGATACCTGCAAAATCGTGGTGGTCAGCAAACTTTGCGCCTTCGATCAACAAACGATACTTATTGTTGTTGGTGGTGGAGCCATCACCAGAGAAATAAAATAGACTGAATTTCATTAGTAATTGGTAATGGTAATCGGTTTACAAATTCTGTTGTGATGCCAACTGCGCTTGTACTTCATCGAGGGATAAATTTTCAATTTCGGCAAGGAGGCGAGTCATTTCATCCGAGTCATCCGGTTGCAATTGTGCGGTAATCACACTTGCTAATCCGGCGACAGTAGGCGCTTCGGATAGCAATACCCGCAGTGACAATTCAACTTGATACAGTTCGCGTAAGCGCGATACGATTCTTACTGCTAATAATGAATGTCCGCCTAACTCGAAGAAATTATCGTTGACTCCTATACGTTCGATTCCAAGTTGTTCTTGCCAAAGTGCGGCAATTTGTTGCTCGATTTCGTTACTGGGAGCAACATAAGCTGTAGGTAGCGATCGCGCATGATTGGATGGCGGATCGACAACATCAACTGAAGTATCAACTTCAATGCGATCTTGTAAGGAGATTGTTTGCCAATCTCTCGGCGAGACGATCGCTTGAGTGCAATGACTTTGCAGAATGCGATGTAATGCCTCAATTCCTTCTTGGGGACTAATACCTGTATTGAGTGCTGCCAAACGTGCTTGCTTGAGCGAATCGGGAAGTTCGGTTATTTTTTGCGCTCCCATACCGATTTGCCACATATCCCAATTGATTGATATGACGCGTTGTTTGGCATGCGATCGCGCAAAGGCATCGAGAAAACAGTTTGCCGCACAATAGTCAACTTGTCCCACACCGCCTTGAATCGCACTTAATGACGAAAACAGCACAAGAAAATCGAGCGGTTGATATTGACTCAGCACCAGCGTCCCTTGAACTTTAGGTCGCATCACATCAGCCGCAGTTTCAGCCGTTTTGAGTTGAACAATGCCATCGCCTGCAACACCTGCGGTATGAAAAATGCCGTGAAGTTGACCGAATGTTTGCTCGATGCGACTCATGACAGCTTGCATCTGCGCGTGATCGGCAACGTCAGCACTTAAAACGAGAACTTCAGCACCGATCGCTTCCAGGGCTTGAATTTTTCTAATCTTGACAGATATTGTGTTTTGTGTATTTTTGAGCCAGCGTTCCCAATCTTGACGTGGTGGTAGCGGCGAACGACTGACTAACACCAATTTGGCTTGAACCGTGTGCGCCAGATATTCAGCAACGGCTAAACCAATTTCGCCTAGCCCTCCTGTAATCAGATACACGCCTTGAGTTCGCAAAGCTGTTTGCTCAACAGTTTCTAAGCGCAGTGGTTCGTAAGTAGGAATCCAACGGTAATTGCCACGATAAGCAACTTGAATTTCAGCCGCAGGCGATCGCATTTCGGCGATAATTTGGTCGATGTCTGATAACGGAACAACATCGATATGCCGACAAGTCAAATTAACGTATTCTTGCGAAATGACTTGACACGCGCCCAAAACCGTTGCTTTTGCAGGGTAAATATCCTCAGTACCGATGACTTGTTGAATGTTGCTCGAAACAACATTAATCGAAATTGTGGGGCTTTGATGTTGCCCCAAGGCTTGTGCTAAATAGAGTAAACTGTAAAATCCTAGCTTTTGTGCTTCGTCAAACGCAAGCTCTGCGAGCGTCCACAGATGCGCAATAATTGGGGCTTGTGCGCGAGAAAGGACTTCTTGGATCAGGGTTTGGTAGTGTTCGCGATCGCCTGGATCAATCGTGTAAACATTATCGTGGTGACTGTAACTTTCACCAGCATAGACGTGAATAACTTGTTGTTCTTGTTGCTGTAGGCGTTGCGCGATCGCTGTGGCTAAGTTGCTGTGATCGGCAAAAATTAACCAACATTGTTTTTGAGGACTTTTGACAATCTGCGGTATAGTTGAACGCTTCCACGATGGGACATCAAACCAGTCTGCAATATCAGTTTTACGTGTTACTGTCGCGCTGCTTGAAGCTTGGGGTGGTTCGATCCAATATCGCTGGCGTTCAAAAGGATACGTCGGTAACGGTACGCGGTGACGTTGCTGGTGTGCGTAAAAGCTAGACCAATCAATCGCAACACCTTCTAGCCAAAGTTTTCCTACAGTTTGCAAAAGAAATCCGCGATCGCCTAATTGTGCCTTGGGATGCGGTAAGGAAGCAAAAACGCTTGGTGCAGTTTGTTTTGCTAAAGTGCTAAGTGTCGATCCTGGTCCTACTTCTAGGAAAATCGCATCGGGAATGTTTAATAGTTCAGCAATTCCTTGCGAAAATTGGACTGTTTGCCGCAAATGTTGCGCCCAGTATTGTGGATCTGTTGCGGCTGTGGCTGCGATCCAAGTGCCTGTTACATTTGAGATAAACGGAATTTGTGGCAGGTTAAGGCGAATCGACTCGAACTGTTTTAAAAATGGTTCGACAACGCCTTCCATCATCGCTGAATGAAACGCATGGGAAGTATGCAACAAACGACTCTCAATTCCCTTGGCAGTTAACTCGCGTTCTAGGTTTTGGATCGCCTCAATTGTTCCGGAAACAACGCACAAGTGTGGGCTATTACTCGCCGCCAGTGAGAGTGATGCGTGTAAAAATGGTTGTACATCTGCGGCGGATAAATGAACAGCAAGCATTGCACCAGGAGGCTGTTGCTGCATCAGTTGTCCGCGTACTGTAACTAACCGCAGCGCATCTTCGAGCGAAAAAACTCCAGCCAGACACGCCGCAACATATTCGCCAATGCTGTGTCCAATCATCGCCCTCGGCTGAACGCCCCACGACATCCATAGTTTTGCTAGTGCATACTCAATAACAAAGAGTGCGGGTTGAGTGAGGGAAGTTTGCGTTAGTTGCGTTGTTTGAGCTTCTTCTGCCGGAGGATAGATGACACGCCGCAGGTCAATATTGTGTTGTGCAAGGATGGTAAATTGGCGATCGCATTCAGCTTGAAACAAGGGTTCGCTGTTGTAAAGTTCCCGCGCCATGTTTATGTATTGCGAACCTTGTCCAGGAAACATGAAAACGATAGCGCGATCGCCTTGCGTATAACCTGTAACCATACGTTGCGGATCTTCAAGCGCTTGAATTGCTTCCTCTACACTTTGCGCGACAATCATCCGCCGATAATCGAAAGATCGACGACCGATTTGAAGCGTGTAAGCAACATCGGCTAAATTTAAGTCAGGTGCTTGACAAAGGCGATCGCGCAGATTGAGCGTTGCTTGCGTTAAAGCCGTCGCCGTTTTAGCAGACAGTGTTAAAAGTTGATATCCCTGAGTTGTCTGTTTTGGTAAGACAGGGGCTTCTTCTAAGATAATATGCGCGTTTGTACCACCGAAACCAAACGAACTCACTCCCGCACGACGTGGATTACCGTTAGTTTTCCACTCGCGTAACTGAGTATTAACGTAAAACGGACTTTCGGCAAAATTAATTTGTGGGTTGGGAGTCTCAAAGTTAAGACTAGGAGGAATTTGCTGGTGATGCAGCGCTAGAATCGTTTTAATTAAACCTGCAATTCCCGCTGCGGCGTCGAGATGTCCAATATTCGTTTTAACAGAACCGATCGCGCAAAACTGTTTTTGATTGGTGGACTCGCGAAAAGCTTGCGTCATTGCGGCAATTTCAATCGGATCGCCTAATGTTGTTCCTGTACCATGAGTTTCCATATAGGAAATCGTTTCTGGTTCAACTTCAGCAATCATTTGCGCCGTACGGATTGCGCGCGTTTGTCCCTCCTCACTCGGCGCGGTGTAGCCTACTTTAAGCGCACCATCATTATTAATTGCAGAACCTTTGATGACAGCATAAATACAGTCGCGATCGGCGATCGCATCTTCAAGGCGCTTTAAAACAACCACGCCAATGCCATTTCCGCCAACTGTACCATTCGCCCGACAATCAAACGCGTGACAATGCCCATCAGGAGAAGCAATTTCATCGGGAGATAACGTTAATTCATTTTGTGGTACTTTGACCGCAACTCCCGCCGCTAAAGCCATATCGCATTCGCCACTGAGTAGACTTTGACACGCTAAATGCACTGCTACCAAAGAACTTGAGCAAGCTGTGCCGACACTCACGCTCGGTCCTGTAAGATTTAATTTGTACGAAACTCGCGTAGGTAAGTAATCTTTGTCGACTCCCACCAATGTTTGCAGAAACCCTCGCGATGCCATAAAGTCTTGGTTGGGACTGAGGTTATACAGCAGATATGTTCCCATCCCTACGCCAGCAAATACGCCAACCAATTGATTCACATCGGTACTGTAACCTGCATTTTCGAGTGCTTCCCAAGCGCATTCCAAAAAGAGGCGATGTTGCGGATCCATCGCTTCCGCCTCGCGCGGATTAAAACCGAAAAACGCCGCATCAAATTGATCGACATCTGATAATACTCCACCGACTTTTGCGATCGCATTTACAGATTGTGTCTCTTCTGAAAAAGTTGAAACTAATTCAATTCCTGCTGCTAAATTGTTCCAAAACTCTGCGATATTCTTGCTACCTGGAAATCTTCCAGATAATCCAATAACTGCAATTTCTAAACCATTTTGATTCCAACTCATATTGCTTTCTCACAATGATTACACAAACAAAGTGTGCCTGCACACACTAAAATAAATTTTCAGTCTTAAGTCCATATCTGACTTTGTTTAGCTGCGCATTCATTTGCTCAGCTATTCATTTTTTCAACGATCTATTTTGAAGCGGTTTTTGATTTTTCAAACCTTTGTTTAATTCGATTTTTTCCTTGAATTATTTTCTGTGATACATGAGTGCGTTGCTCATTTGCATCAACTTTTTGATTTTGATTTAATCGCTGTGCCAAAGTTTTAATTGTGGGATAGTTAAACAAATCAATGAGGGAAACTGATTGAGTTTCTGATGGTAAAACTGTTGCTAGCTTTCTGTAGATTGTTGTTATTAATAAAGAGTTAGCTCCCAGGTCAAAAAAGTTATCATTCACACCTACTTTTTCGAGTGATAATACCTCTTGAAACACAGTGGCGATCGCTTGCTCAATTTTGGTCTGGGGAGCCACGTATGTCATTCGCGTTGTTGATGCGACATCGGGTGTGGGTAGTGCTTTGCGATCGACTTTGCCGTTTGCTGATAGCGGTAGCGCATCGAGAAAGAGAAACACCGCCGGTATCATGTAATCAGGTAGTTTGGTGCTGAGAAACTGACTGAGTTCATCAACCGTTGGTGGTGTAGTCCTCGGTACGATATAAGCAACTAGACGCGCTGCATCTACAGCTTTGACGACCGCCGTTTTAACACCTGAGTGCTGCACCAACGCTGCTTCAATTTCTCCGGCTTCAATGCGATATCCGCGGATTTTGATTTGGAAATCAACTCGCCCTAAAAATTCAATGTTGCCATCAGGTAAATAGCGACCCAGATCGCCGGTACGATAGAGTCGTTCGCCTGTGCGCGGATGTGTGATAAAGTGCGCCTTTGTTTTTTGTTCGTCTTTCCAGTAGCCTTTAGCAAGTTGTACGCCTGCACAATACATTTCTCCTGGAACCCAAACGGGACAGTCTTCTAAGGCTTGATTGAGTATGTAATATTTCGCATTGGTCATCGGCTGACCGTAAGGAATGCTTTTCCAGGTAGGATCAACTGTATCTACCTCATAGCCAATATTCCAAATCGTCGTTTCTGTTGGTCCACCAATACTCAGTAATTTGATATTTGGTACTAGCGCTTTGAGGCGGTTAGGTAGTGAAACTGGTAGCCAATCACCACCTAAAATTGCTAAGCGCAAACTCGAAAGTGTTGCTGAGGAATCGCCTAAACTATTGACTAACATTTCCATCATCGCCGGAACCGAGTTCCACAAAGTTACTTGTTCGCGTTCAATTAACTTTGCCCAATGGTGCGGATCTTTGACTAAACACGCATCAGGCATAACAATTGCACCACCAGCACTGAGTAAACCAAAGATGTCATATACCGATAAATCGTGATTGAGTGCAGTTAACGCTAGAATGCGATCGCTCGCACTTACCCCAAATCGTTGATTCGTGTAAATAACCACATTCGCTACATTGCGGTGCGTAATCATCACGCCTTTTGGTAAACCTGTTGAACCAGAAGTGTAGATAACATACGCGAGATCGTCGGGTGTTTGCACCGATGCGAGCAGTTCTTGAGGATTAATAAGTTCTAGATTATCTACACACAACCGCTGAATATCTTCAATCCAGGGTAATTTGTCATTCAACCACGATTGCGTTAGCACGATTTCGACTTCGCTGTTTTTGAGGAGATACGCAAAGCGTTCTGGCGGTAGTTTAGGATCGATTGGCACGTAAGCCGCACCAGCCATCAAAACGCCCATGACTGCGACGATTTGTTCCCATCCTTTATCCATGACAATGCCAATCAGCTGATTGGGAACAGCACCAGAAGAACGCAATCGATGCGCAATTTGAGTTGAGCGATCGCACAATTCTTGGTAAGTCAGCGATCGTTGCGACGTAATTACCGCTGGGCGATTCGGGTTTTGGCGAACTTGATCGATAAATAGTTCGTGCAACAGCACATTCGGGATCGGTGCATCGGTGGCGTTGATCGCATCGCGTTGCGCTAATTGATGGGTAGGAAGTTCGCGGGTTGTCACAAGCCAAGCTGCTTCTTCAGTCGCCAGCTGTTGTAGAAAGCGGCTGTACGTTGCAAACATATCGTCAATTAACCCTTCTGGAAATAAACCTTCGACGACATCCCAGTTGAAAGTCAAGGTGTCTTTCTCTTCCCAGACTTGGACATCAATCCACGCTTGTGAGGCTTGACTAATACCGTAAACTAATTCGCCAAAATGACTGAAAGTTAAATCCTGCCCAATTCCGGCAAAACCCAACGTACTCGTGAAGATGACTGGTAACGCATTTGGTGCGCCACCTTGTCGGCGGGTAAGTTCACGAGTGACGCGCACGCCACTAAAGTAACGATGTTCTAAGTCTTGCCAAAGTTGTTTTTGAATTTGCAATGCGCGATCGCGAAACGATTCACTCGTTGAGTTATCTACAGCTAAAAGCGTTACCGAGGTGAAGTCGCCCAAGATATTATTCACTTGGGGATGCATTGGCAAGCGATTAAACAAGGCTAAATTCAGCGTAAACTGCGGATTACTCCATAAGGTTACAATTTCTGCAAACGCAGCAAGTAAGGCTCCAGTGGGCGTCAGACCAAAATTCGTTGCGGTTTGCTTGAGTTTTTGCCAGTTGGCGGGTTCCATGCGTGCGTTGTAGCGTCGGCAACGGTACTGCTTGAGTTCTTTCGGATTTTTAGCTAAAGGTAAACTAGGGGCAGGTGGTAGCTTATCGATGCGGTTGAGCCAATATGCTTGTGATCGCTGATAAAGTTGTGTTTGCACAAGCGATTGCTCAGCAAGGACATAATCGCGAAACGAAAGTTCTAACGGTGGTAATGTGCTTTCGGGGTTTTGATAAAGCGCGAACCATTCTTCAAATAAGCGAAATAAGCTCCAAGCGTCAAACACAAGCAGATCGTAGCTAATGTGTAGTCGGACTTTCTCCTCATCTAAACACGTTGCGCGAAAGTCAAACAACGGAAATTGATCGGCGGGTAAAACTTGATGCGACATTTCTTGACGAATTGCTTCTAACTGCGTCGCAACAGTTTCGCGATCTTGTCCTCTTAAGTTCAAAACCTTGAGTTGATAAGGGGGGACGTCTTTGAGAATTTGCTGTTGTCCATCGGGTAGCACCACCGCTCGCAGCATATCGTGTCGCGCAATTAAGCGTTGCAGCGCGGTATTGAGTCGATCTATATCAAGATTGTGACCCTCAATTTCGTAATAACCGTGATTGGAGACATGACCGAGTTCTAACACGCCACTGCGCCCGATCCAAAACGCGTGTTGCATATCAGTGAGGGGAAATGGTTCATAGCGTAACTCTGGCGCGGGTGCGATCGCTGGCAAATCATTCACGGGTGTACTGCTGTGTTGCTGCAACAGTGCGAGAAGTTCAGCTTTGTGTTGCACGAGCAAATCGCGTAATTCTGCTGTCAATTTACCTTGAGGAGCATCAACGCGCAACGTGTCTCCATCAACTGATAATTTAATATCGCTGTTTGCTAGTAAGTTCAGCAGTGAATGCAAATGGTTCATGTTTATTGCACTATGAATATCTATAGCAGGGGTCAGAGGTCGGAGGTCAGATTTTTCAAAAGCTAGCCAGGGTAAGGGTTTGCATTGCGTGCGGGAGTCTCGTTTGCCATTGCAAACTTTACAAGACAATAGAATTGAGCTTCTCTCATGTCCTCAGATCAGCATCCTTCGTTCTTATTTCTTTGTGTCCTAAAGGCTCTACTCTACGGGAAGGCTATGCCTATGTGGTTCGTTTCTGCTTAATTTCCGTCAGCCCCAATCAAACTACGTTACAAACTCACGATTTCCCGTGCTGATGTAGAAGTTGCCGTTTTGGAGTTAACAAGTTCTGTCACTATTAATTGATTGAGTAAAAATTCCGCGAGATTGGCGATTGTTGTCTCACCAAAGAATTTTTCCATTGGAACTCGCACTTTTAAATCACTTTCGATGCGACTGCGCAAAGCGATCGCCAGTAAAGAATCAAGCAGCGTACTCAGTAAGACGTGAGAATGAAGTTGAGACGACGCAAGCTGAGTAGAATGTGCTAACCAATCGCAGAGATAAGTTTCTAGAAAGGCATAGCGCTCTTCTGGGTTAACAGCAGCTGGTAATCGCACAGCATCCCAATGCGGTTGTGTTGCTACTACTGTTGTCGTTTGCTGTGGAAGACTTGATGAATCGTCTGTTGCAGCTATGGCAACATCACTCCAACGCATAACAGTCGCCGCAGCAGTCGCCCCAGCACCATTAGCGTATACCAATACCAAGTCATCTTCGCAAAGCTTACCTGTGGTTACAGCGTAATAAAGATTGGCAACCGAGTATACCGGACCTATATTCGCATATAGCGGGTAAAGATTCATCACGCGCTGCGGATCAATACTGAGTGCTTTGGCACAAACGCTCGCATACCAAGCAGTGGGTGTATTGACAGCAAACACGCTAATTTGATCGAGGCTGACACCTGCTGTGCTGAGTGCTTCTTGACAGCAATGGCGGATACAATCAACTGCCGTTTCGGCTAAGCTACTCACGTTTTCTCCGGTACGAGTTTGAATACGCGGTTTACCTTGAGTATCAACAACTAACTCATGTGTGTAGGCTCCATACGTTGTAGATGTCGATACTATTTTGGTACTGAGAATGCCTTGTGTTGGTTTGACTGAACCTACAACGAATGCCCCCGCACCGTCACCCATCGACCATGAAAGCGTATCTTCGTCGTTTACACAACGCGAGCCAATATGCGAAACAACGATTAAGACACGATGATAGACTCCTGTTTGAATGAATGCTTGAGCCGTTTGCAACGCAATCAACGCACTCGCACAAGTTGATTCTAGATTCCAAGCAGGGCAACGCAATCCTAGTTCCTTTGCTAGTAAAGCCGCTAGCCCTGGACCTACTGTATCGGGAAAGAGTGAAGCAACGATCGCTAAATCAACCTCATCGGCTGTTAGTTGAGCCGATGAAAGTGCGTCTTGTGCCGCACGACATTCTAGCGTCAGTGATGATTCGTTGAGTGCTAACACGCGCCGCCCAACGCTACCCCTAAAAGGATCGCCCAAATACGGGGTGACTTCTTGTAACCAAATATCAAGTCCATTTTCGCTCGATGTCAGCTGCGGTAGCCTAGCTTGTCGTTGCGTTTGATTGCCTAATTGAGGAAATTTTTCCAACCAGTAGTCGTTGGTGCGAATTGTCTGAGGAAAACTAATTGCCAGTGAGCGAATACCGACCGATGGCGTTATCATAGCAAACTCTTCACGAGTTGTTGAATAATATTCTCAAGAAAACTCAACACTACCACAGGTTTTTCTCTGAGACAAGCTAAGATGACAAAAATTTTGCAAACTCTAAGTAAAGACTTGTGTTATAGAGTTGATTGCTGCGTATCCAGAGATTGAGGGATTGGGGCAATATTTTTTTAAAATACCAGCAATTTTTAAATATTTCAGCGCGAGGTTTAGAAAAATTTACTGCAAAATAGTAGCAATAGTTTTCAAGTATTATATACTGCGAATGCAATTGTTGTGCGATCGCTGCTTGAGCGATTTGCAATTTTCTTCATCCTCAATTCTCCTTTGCTTCCTCTGCTTACCCCAATGCAACAACCTTAAACCCAAACGATATTACCGTGCGTACCTTCACAATTCTCTGGAGCGGGCAGATGGCATCTGCAATTGGAACAGAAATGACCCAATTTGCGCTCACAATTTGGATTTGGCAAGTAACACAAGAAACAACGGCGATCGCGCTGATTAGTTTCTTCTTTCAGCTACCGCAAATCTTGATTGCGCTGTTTGCAGGGTTAATTATTGATCGCTTCAGTCGCAAGTACTTAATGATTTTCAGCGATGTAGTTGTAGCGCTGTGTACGATTTTGATTGGGCTACTGTACTCAACCCAAACTTTGCAACTTTGGCATCTTTATAGTTTAGCGATTGCCTACGGCTGCTGCGGACAAATTCAGACCCTAGCTTTTACTGCCTCGATTTCATCAATTGTGCCCAAGCAGCACTACGCCCGCGTTAGCAGTCTGAAGACTCTCGTCAACTATAGTTCGGCGATCGTTGCGCCAGCTTTAGTCGGTCTTTTTTATCCCACAATCGGTTTGCTCGGCATTATTGCGATTGATATTGCCACATTTGCAGTGGGAATCTTTACCGTATTTTTAGTCCACATTCCCCAGACGTTTGATTTAGAAGCCACAGCACTTACAAGTAAAACAATTTGGAAACAACTGACATGGGGTATCCACTACATCTTGGCTAGACCCAGCCTACGAGCAATGACCATAGTTTTCTGCTTATTTTTATTTACCTACCACATGAGCGAAACCTTGTATCAGCCATTAATTCTGGCACGCACAGGTAGCAGTGCGCAGGTATTAAGTACTGTTGTTATTGCAGCGGGTATCGGCGGTGTGGTTGGGGCAGTGGGTTTAAGCATTTTCAGTGGATTTCAGCGGCAAGTCCGCGGGATGTTGCTGGGGTTTGTTGGCACTGGCATCGGTAGTATGATCTTAGGATTAGGGCGTGTACCTGGTGTGTGGATTGGCGCGCAGTTCTTTGCGGCATTGAATATTCCGCTCGTGTATAGTTCGAGTTATGCAGTGTGGTATGCCAAGGTTAAGCCAGATATTCAGGGGCGAGTTTTAGCAGCTGCGCACACCGTCGGTTTGATTGTGGGTGCAATAGCAAGTTTAATCGCAGGACCTCTAGCTGACCAATTGGAACTGATGATGACTTCAGGAAGCTGGACAGCATCGATATTTGCACCGCTAGTTGGAACAGGTTCCGGCGCTGGCATTGCACTGTTGTACATCACGATTTCGCTTGGTATGGTTTTAATCGGTGTGGGCGGTTTTGCATTCCCTACGCTGCGCAACGCCGAAGATCTGTTACCCGATCACGATCACGAATAAACGCAATTGCCCCTCGTTAAGCACGCGATCGCAAAACTAAATGACTCAACATCGTATTCATCTTGTTAACCGACTCTAAATATTCATTTTCCGGTATCGACTCGGCGACGATTCCCGCACCAGCGTTGAAATGAATCGAATTACCGTATTGGTAAACCGAACGAATCGCGATCGCAATATCTGCCATTCCGCAACTATTTACCCAACCAATACCCCCAGCATAAATTCCCCTTGGTTCGGCTTCCAAAGCGTCAATCCATTTTAAGGCGCGATATTTATCAATACCTGACACTGTAATTCCAGGAAACAAAACTTTTAAAGCATCCCAAAGTGTTTTCCCAGGTTTAAGTTGACCGCCAACTCTTGATGATAGATGTTGCACGCAGCGGTATTGTTTAACTTGCATAAAATCGTAAACTTGCACCGTATCAGGGATGCAAAACGCTGCCATTTCCGCTTGTGCTAGCCAAATTGAAAGCGCGTGTTCTTTGATTTCTTTAGCATCGGTAAACAATTCGCGATATAACTTTTGATCGTGTTGGGCGTTTTCAGCGCGGGGTCGAGTTCCGGCGAGAGGATTGGTGATAATGCGATCGCCATCGACTTTCATCAAAATTTCCGGACTAAATCCGACAGCGCGGACGTTGTCGAACTCGAAACAATATGATCGCGCGCTGTTATTACTTTTTGCACCTAAACAATACGTTCCTAGCACATCCATTTCACCCTGAACTTGCACCGAACGCGACAGGATGGCTTTGTGCAGATCTCCTGCTTGAATAGCTTGAATTAATTTGCCGACTTGCGTTTGATAAGGCGTGCGATCGCTAAAATCAACTTCTGGCGGCGTCGCTGTATAATTTCGCGTTGAATTATTAACTGATAAAGCTTCGAGAATTTTGGTTAGCGATTTAACGCTACGGATGCGAATACCTTTTGCTGTTATATGTAACTCGGTTTCCGGAATCACAAAATAAAGTAACGGCTGCGCGATCGCCTTGGTATAGGGATAGTAAAAACGCGCGAGATCGAAACTAATGTAACCATACGCTGTCCAATCTTCAATCGGTAAAGACGCGAGGATCGACTCGACTTGCTTAAGTGGCTCGCCTATCGGTTGCGATTGCGTTTGTCCGAGGCGATTGCATACAACAGCATCTAAACTGACTGCAATACTGCACAAGGCATTACCAGCAATACGAGTTTCCTGCTCGCTTTGGTAGAGCAT
This sequence comes from Chroogloeocystis siderophila 5.2 s.c.1, assembly GCF_001904655.1. Classification (NCBI taxonomy): domain Bacteria; kingdom Bacillati; phylum Cyanobacteriota; class Cyanophyceae; order Chroococcidiopsidales; family Chroococcidiopsidaceae; genus Chroogloeocystis; species Chroogloeocystis siderophila. Next base: position 41,444 of record NZ_MRCC01000004.1, read on the forward strand.
ATAGCTAGAAAGCCCAAGATTCAACAATGTTTGCAACAAGCATTGCGGATCTTTTTGCACAGGAACAAACAACTCATGATAAACCAGCGGATCGCTGACGACCTGATACATAGATCAATACCTAGAATGATTAATGAGAAAGCAGAGAAGAAATTAGTCGTAGTTCTCGTTTGAAATAGGATGAGATTCCAACTTCAACTCACTTCAACTAATGTGTTTCTGAGTAATGCTTGACGATGCACTTTACCAGTAGGCGTGCGCGGTATCGTTTTGAGAAAATGAATGGTTTTAGGCACTTTAAATGACTGTAGTTGCGCCTTCAGCGTCTGACGAATGCTGTTTTCTAAATCATTGGAGGCTTCATAACCTGCTTTGAGACTGACGTAGGCAGTTACCCGAGTTAATTGCTCATTCTGTGCTTCCGGAACAACAGCCGCATCTAATACGCTTTCATGCTGAAGTAACACATCCTCAACTTCAAACGGTGACACCCACATCCCGTTGACTTTAAAAAAGTCGTCTTTGCGCCCCATAAACCGAAAATAACCATCTGCATCGCAAACGTATTTATCTCCGGTTTGCATTGTTGTTCCGTAAAGCGCGTTGCGAGTTTCGCGCAAACGATTCCAGTACCCCAACATCAAGCTTTCGCCACTCACTTGCAAGTAACCAATTTCACCAGGTTGCGTAGGAATTCCCTGTTCGTCAACGACTTGAACGTCATAGCCTGGTACTGGACGTCCTGAAGTTCCTGGACGACACTCACTAGGAGTGTTTGATAGAAAAATATGCAATAACTCAGTCGTACCAATTCCCTCGCAAATCTCCATACCGTGCGTTTGTCGCCACTTCAACCAAATCGTTTTCGGTAGTTGTTCCGCAGCAGAGACACACAGCCGCAATGACGATGAATTCAGCGGCGCAATTTCATGCACAGCTAAGATACCAGCATAAATCCCAGGAATACCAAACAAAATTGTTGGTTGATACTTTTCAATATCCGCGATAACATCAAACGCATTCGCCGCATCCGAAAGAATCGCCGCCGCACCGACTGCCATAGGCATATACAATGTATTGCCTAATCCATACGCAAAGGGCATCTTGGCTACCGAATAGATAATATCGTTTTCGCGTAAGCCTAAAACTCCTTTGCCATATAGTTCGGCGCAAACTACCATGCTTTGATGCAGGTGAATAACACCTTTGGGTCGCCCTGTACTTCCTGATGTGTATAGCCAAAATGCGGGTTCTTCAGGTGAGGTTGCTGCGCAAGCGATGGAATCACCTTGTTGTACGACTAAAGACATTAACGGGCGATCGCCGTCGATCGTCAGAACATGTTGCAAAAATGGCGACTCAATCTTTCCTAGGTTATTTAACCAAGCTTGTGTTGTTACCAAAATTTTGGCACGCGAGTCTTGCAAAATATATTGAATGTCATCCGCCGTGCAAGCTGTATTGATGGGAACTGGTAAGCTTCCTAGCCAAATTGCACCCCAAAATGTAAAGACAAATTCGGGCGTATCCGGTAAAAGAATCGCGATGCGGTTTTCGCGATCTAGCCCTAGTTCAGCAAGTAGTTTTGCTATCCGTTGCACCCAAGTGCGCACTTGAGCATACGTGTAGAATTGATCTTGGTAATAAAAGGCAATCCTTTCACCGCGTTGCTGCGCCAAGTCTAGAAAATAAGCTGCTATGTTAAAGATTTTCGGTAATGCAGAAACACTTTCCATCTTTTTTCAAATTTCCTTACAAATTACGATGATTGAGCAGGTAACATCGCTGCAATTTGATGGCAAATTTCACCCAAAGTGATATCGTTACGAGTTCCCAACTTCAAATCGATACCAACGCGGCGCTTTAGTTCTAGAGCAAGTCTAACTGTCTCAACCGAGTCAAGCTGTAAGTGTCCGTATAATAATGTGTCTTCACGGATTGCGGATTCTGGAATACCGAAATCAATCAGAATCGCTTTGAGCGTATCCATTGCCTTTAACCTATCCAATCAAATACCTCTGGATGCAAACGAAAGTTGACGTGCGTTAGTTCAATTTGACTTGGGTAAATGCTTTTGTTTGTACCAATGCTGCGTTTCTATGGCTGGGGCGATCGCCTCATTACCTACTTAGTCGTCTCAAGCACTCGCATCGACTAAACAATGAGTCATGTTTTTATCAAAAACAATTTCTATTAAGCTACAAAAAGCTTATATCATATACTAATTTTTCGCAAGCGAGTTTCAGCCCTCTAAAGCAGTATTCATTATGAAGTAATGTAAATCAAACTAACATATAATGTATACCATATTATTTAAGATATTGTATTTTTCTTCATAGACTCATTTTCAGAAATTATGCAGCACACAACAAGATTGAGTGTTGACTTTACGCAATTAGCATTTTAATCTTAACTAGAACTGTTGACAAAACCTTTCAACAGTTGAACTTTGATAGTGCTATGGCGTATTGTCTATGAGTGTGGAATGTGTTGTGCAACTGGTTTATTGTGTCATCGAAAATAGAATCGCAGTTCAGTGTTCTGTCGAATCCAAATAGCTAAATCTGAATCATTTTCAGTACAATTGAGGACTTTTCCTCTATCTTTGAGTACAGTTTTATACTTTACTTAATAAAAATGCTAGCTAGATAGTGAAGCATTTCAAGCAAATTCATTAATCTCAAAATTACTCTTTTCATTTTTATAAACGTCGGTTGGCGTGTGAGGAAATCTATGAAATCTTTGCAGCGATCGCTTGCGTTGACACTCGCAAGTATCTTATCGATATTAGTAGCTCAAATTGCTCAAGCACAAACATTTTCAGAATTAGAAGAAGCGCGATCGCATTCTCAATCTCCTGCGACAACGGTTAAAGAGTGGCTAGCGCAGATTGAAGAAACAGAAAATGAATCGCCTGTACAAGTCACAAATATACAGATCCTAACTACAGATCAAGGGTTAGAAATTATCTTAGAAACTCAAGACGAGCTACTGACAGTCGATCCCGAAACTTTCCGGATTGAAGGTAACACGCTAATTGCGGATATTCCCAATGCAGTTTTGGCACTTCCTGAGACTTCTGAATTTGTTGCAAACAACCCCACCGAACAAATTGCGAGTGTGCGCGTTACCCAACTTGATACTTCCACAATTCAAGTCAGTGTCCTGGGGGATGGCGCATTACCAACAGAAGCTGTAACACTACGTACAGGTGACGTTGTTTACAGTCTAAACGAAGCACAGAATGAAGAAGATGAAGAAATTGTTATTACAGTAACCGGAGAACAACTCCAACAAGGATATTTTGTTCCTGATGCGGTAACAGGAACTCGTACTGAGACACCTTTACGCGATATTCCGCAGTCGATTCAGGTAGTACCCCAACAAGTGTTGCGCGAACAACAAGTGACGCAACTCGATGAAGCGCTACGCAATGTTAGTAGCGTTACCTCCAATAATTTATTTGGGAACTTTACAAACTTTACCATCCGCGGGTTTTCCAATGCACCAGTTTTACGCAATGGTTTTCGCCAGTATGGAAATTTGCGCTCAGTTCCTGAAACCGCCGGTTTAGAACAAATCGAAGTTCTCAAAGGTCCTGCTTCCATCTTGTTTGGCGATCTTCAACCTGGTGGTGCGATCAACGTTGTCAGCAAACAGCCGCTAGCAGAACCTTTTTATGAAGCAGAAATTCAAGTTGGTAGTCGTGATTTTTTTCGCCCACGAATTGATATTACGGGTCCTCTGACGACTGAGGAGAACTTGCGCTATCGCTTTAATGCCTTAGTGCAAAACGATAGTGGGTTTCGTGGTTTTGACCAAAATTATGAACGCTTTTTCCTCGCACCCGTCTTAGCGTGGGAAATTGATGATCGCACCGATATCACGTTTGATTTAGGGTTTACTTACGATAAGCAACCGCTAGATTTTGGGTTAGTGGCGTTTGGTGATGGTGTTGTTGATGTTCCCCGCGATCGCATTACAAACGAACCTGCTGACGAAAGCGACACGACGTTTTTAAATGCAGGGTATCTACTCGAACACCGCTTTAATGAAAATTGGCGACTTGTAAACGCCTTTCGCTATTTCGATCAAAGCTATTTTGCTAGTTTTTATTTTCCGACTATTTTTGACGAGGAAACAGGCGATTTGCTGCGTTCGTTTCAAACTCGCGATTTAGATTTTCAAACATACTCGCTACAAACGAACATTGTTGGTGAATTTACAACAGGTGCGATCGGTCACACATTGCTCTTTGGCGTAGATCTCAGCCGTCAAACTGAGAATTTCTTTGGGCAATTTACGCCGCCTATTTCTCCACTGAATATCTTCGATCCCGTCTATGGAGCAACTCCTAGACCTGATATCGCAGAATTACCTACATTAGTTGATAACTTCACCGCCCAAAATCGCTTGGGAGTGTATTTACAAGATCAAATTGATTTATTCGACAATTTAAAGCTACTCGCAGGGATACGCTATGACACTGTAGAACAACGTCGCGAACAAAATCCTAGCTTTACTAACGAAGAAGGTTCAGAAGTTACCCAAAGTGATGATGCATTCACGCCACGTATTGGTTTAGTTTATCAACCAATTCCCGCAATTTCGCTTTATGGTAGTTACTCGCGATCATTTAATCCTAATGCAGTCACTACAGTCACAGGTGATTTTTTAGAACCCGAACGCGGCGAAGGCTGGGAAGTTGGTGTCAAAGCAGAACTCAATCCTGGGTTATTTGCCACACTAGCGTACTACGACATTAGAAAACAGAATGTAGCGACGAGTGATCCTGTGAATCCTGATTTTTCAGTTGCGACAGGCGAACAACGCAGCCAAGGAGTTGAACTTGACTTGACAGGAGAACTTTTACCTGGGTGGAATCTGATTGCCGCGTACGCCTATACCGATGCTAGAGTGACACAAGATACTGATATTCCTACTGGTAATCGGTTAGTGAATGTTCCTCGACACAGTGCAAGCTTGTGGACAACCTATACAGTTCAAACAGGTGACTTACAAGGATTAGGGTTCGGTGTTGGATTCAATTACGTCGGAAATCGTCTTGGCGATTTAGAAAATACCTACAATTTGGGCGATTACTTCCTCACAAATGCGGCAATATTTTATCAACGCGATCGCTACCGCGTGGCGCTCAATTTCCGAAATATTTTTGATGTTAATCACTTTGTCGCTTCTAACGCTGGGGGTCGTACGAGTGGAATTCAAGTCGGTGCGCCGTTTACTGTGATTGGTTCGTTGTCGGTGGAATTTTAGGGTAATAGGTAATAGATACCATCATCAACTCTAACCTTGACTTCCCAATTACCAGTTACCAATGACCAATTTTTAAGTGACTTAGCACAATGGTTATCAAAAAACTCCAATTGCTATTTTTGGCTGCACTGACTGCTTTTGTCATTGTGTCTTGTGGTGTTAACCATTCTGTTAGGACTGCTGTTGAGTCACCAGCAACACGTACCGATTGTCGTCGTATTCCGCATCAAATGGGCGAAACCGAAATTTGTGGAAAACCTCAGCGCGTGGTAGCCTTGGGACCCGATATGCTGGAATTGCTATTGGCGTTGGATGTCCAACCAGTAGGATTTGGTGATTATGTCCGTTTTGAGGGAGATTACGACAATCCTACGCAACAAATTCCTTACTTAGGAAATCGCATTACAAAGGCGATCGCAAACGTGGGATGGAGTGCAAATCCTTCGCTGGAAGCATTAGTCAAAGTAAAACCTGATCTCATTATCAGTCGAGCATTAAGTGCTGATTTGTACGCGACGTTATCTAAAATTGCGCCGACGTTATTTTTAAAGCAGTTTGATACAGAAGCGAATTTACGCGCGATTGCTTCCTCAGTTGACACGCCACAAGCGGAACAAGTTATTGCCCAAATGCAGCAAACTATAAGTGAAGCTCGTCAAGAATTTGCCTCAACTGTTGCTTCTCACCCACAGGTGTTAATGCTGATTGCGAGTGGTACAAGTGAGATGCGCTTAGTGAGTTCTACAGATAATCCTTGTAGTGCGTTGATTCAAGAACTAGGCTTTCAATTAGTCTATCCACCAAATTTTGATTCTGCACAACAAAAAGCCTTACCGCTGAGTGTGGAGGAACTACCAAACCTTAACCAAGCCGACTCGATGATTATCCTAGGGTTTGACTTTGCACTCAACGATCAATCGCCGACAGCTGATGAATTTGCCACTTACCAAGTAGAACAAGCAAAACAGCGTTGGCAAAACAATGCAGTAGCGCAATCATTACAAGCAAGTCAAGCGGGGCGAACTTATTTCATTCCTGCTTACACATGTCTTGGCTTACCAGGTCCTATCGGTACACAATTATACCTCAACGAACTTCAACAAATGCGTAAAGGATAAAGCAATGCTTTACTCCTCTGACGCCCGACCCCTGACCCCTGACCTCTATCATGACAGCCTCAAACTTTGTTTTTGATTGCCAATTTTGCTCAGTCATTTCCAAAGCCAGTGGCGAAGATCCAATTGGAAGTGCTAAAGCAACGGATACGTGGATCATTGTAGAACTGCCGCTACCTTGGAAAAAAGAAGGTTTAATACTCGATTCGCCATTAAGTCCTGCATTTCAAGCAATCCGTGCGGGAAATACAAAATTAATAGCAATTGCGATCGCGCCAGATCGCCAATATTCGATCCCAGGATATACCCGCGTATTTCACTATCAACGTCCTAGTCAATCTTTTGCGCAATTTGACAAACAAGAATTTCTCGTTCCAGCGTGCGATCTAGAAGTATTAATCGCGGCTTTATTGCAGCAAACAATACTACTAAACGACTTTGAAAAATACCGCCAACCGACGCAAAATATTCGCGAAATCTTAGTTTGCACGCATGGAAACATTGATGTCGCTTGTGCTCGATTTGGCACGCCGATTTATGAGAAGCTACGTAAAGAATTTGCTACGCTTGAAAATCTCCGTGTCTGGCGCTGTTCGCACTTTGGCGGACATCAGTTTGCACCAACTTTAATTGATTTACCCACGGGACAAGTTTGGGGACATCTCGAAGCCCAAATTTTACCCGCACTTATTTGGCGCAATTTTCCAGTCACTGAGCTACGACCATTTTATCGGGGATGGGCAGGGCTCACGAAATTTGAGCAAATCGTCGAGCGCGAACTTTGGATGCAATATGGTTGGAATTGGCTGAAATACCTGAAATCTGGACAAGTTTTGGCACAAGATACCGTGAATGAGCCGTGGAATGCAGATTGGGCTGAGGTTCGTTTAGAGTTTACAGCACCTGATGGTAGCGCAGCAGAGGTTTACCAAGCTAGGGTAGAAGTGTGTGGTTCAGTGATGAGTGCTACAAATTCGGGTGAGGATGCGATCGCAGTCAAGCAATATCGTCTTGTGTAATTGACTTCATTGAGCTATTTTCATGAATCCATTAAATTTACATGACTCTTACCCATGTCCTGTCTGTCGTTTCGGTCAGATCGCAGCCTTACCCTTAATGGATGCGATGGCGTGTAATTTATGTCAACAAATTTTTGAAGTTGATTTAGAAAGACAGCAGATCAAGATGTCTTCACGCCAACCAGCATTGTTATGGAACTGGAATGGTAGTTGGTGCGGCGCGCATCTAGAAGGTGTTGAACTGGGTTGGGGATATGTCTTCGCGGCGATCGCTTTAGTACTACTTCCACCAACTTTAATGGGGTTGGTGATTTTTATTCATCCTCCCGCACCGAATACGCCTTTATCTTGGCTACCTTACGTATGGGCTGGCTTGGGCTTTCTTGCACATCTAGCTATTGTCGGTTGGTTGGTGATTGAGTTTTATCAATTTCCGTTGGGGTTGTGGTTAAGACGTTTACCTCAACAATTGCTACAACGAATTCGTAATTCGTGATATTCTGCGACTCGATTATGAAGATATCTGCTGTCTTATCCACATCCGAAATAAGCTCAAAGTTTTGGTTTCACCATCGATCAGACTTTGTGCAATTAGCTGCGGAACTAGGTTCAAATCAAGTATAGGAAAAGTCGGACTTTTTTGAGTTTGCGTATAGCTTGAATCAAGCTGAGATAATAATAAGATTTGAAGCGATCGCCCATCATATTGCCAAATTTCTGGTATGCCCAAAGCTGCATAAATCGGGCGTTTATCAATTGAGCTACTTGTAATATCAATTTCTAACACCAAATCAGGCGGTGGATCGATATTTAAATCAATATTGCGTTTATTTCTAACACGCGGTTCATTTTGAATATAATAACAAGAGTCAGGTTCAGCGCCACGTTTCATGTTTTCGCGCTTGAGTGTCAGTGAGCCAAACTTTTTGAGATTAAGATTCAGTTCATCAGCTAATACTCGAATTAAATCGTCAATAAATCTATTTGTATTTTCATGCTCTCCTAAAGGAGTCATAATCTCTAACATTCCATCACTATAAGCCAAACGTGTTGCTCGTTCTTCACCCATCTCATCGAGCATGGCTGTAAATGTTTGCCAACTAATATTTCTTAAGACAACTCTTTGTTCGGCTAATGCTGGTGTGAAGACCATAGGTAGAAATTCATATAAATTCAAGACGGGTAATTGGTAATGGGGGCATACAAAATATCATGGAATATCTATTACCAATTACCCACTCTCTAATTATCGTACGCTGCGGAACCATTCAGTAATACCTTCGGCGATCGCACTAGCTAAGTTGCTTTGTGCTTGCGGATCGACAATCCATTCAAACTCGGTAGGATTAATCATAAATCCTAGTTCGAGTAATACTGAGGGGGCTGATGCGGGGCGGGTGAGTGCTAAGTTATTCCAGTACACTCCATACGAAGGACGATGCAGTTTATTCACGACGTAATTGTGGAGAAATACCGCGAGGTTATGTGCTTGGGGATGATACCAAAATGCACCAAATCCTTGCGTGTTCATCGCATCGCCACTATCAGGGAGAGCATTGTAATGCAGTGAAAGCGCGATCGCTGGTTCTAATTTATCAATCATCGCGACGCGATCGCCTAATGATAATTCAATATCTTCCTCGCGCGTCATATACACCGTCGCACCCCGCGCCACGAGTTGATCGCGCACCAACTTGGATATAACTAAATTAATTGCTTTTTCAGGATAGCCAGTAGGTCCTCTAGCACCTAATTCCGCGCCGCCATGTCCTGGATCGAGAAGAATCTTAATTCCTGCTAAAGGTAAAGGATGCTGCTGACTTTCAGGTGGATGACGTAATGTTAATACCAAGCTCGTACCATCGTATCGCAGCTTGTAACCCCACTGTTGGGCAGATTTGAGGTTAAAGGTGTATTGCACTTGTTCCGGCGCGCTCTGCTGCCAATCTAGACGCGAAATGAAGGGGTTATCATCCAAGCGGATAACGTCGGTTTGAGCGGTGGTATTGTATAGCGTTAAAGTTAATGTGCGATCGCCTTGCTGTATGCTTACAGGGACAGGAACTTGCAACGGAAACACAATCTCAGTTGCATCAGGAATTTGACGCGCACTGACGCTGCGAATCAGCGATCGCGGTGGAACTGTACTAGGTACGATCCTTGTTTCTTGAGCGTTAATCCAGCCGCCGTAATCGAGACGTAACCATTCACCTTCTTTAGCGGTGATCCTCGCGCGGGTTCCTTTTGGTAACGGTGTGAGGCGCGAATAATCAGTCCCAGGACCTGTACGCGCGACACCAGCATCAACTGTTACTTCAGCAACTTCTAGCTGTGTAGAAGATAAAATTGTTATCCTACCTGAATGTTGCGTTGTTGTTTGACCGTTAACAGTTAGCTGAAACTGCGGTTGAATGGAGTTGGCGGTAACAGCACCAGTATTAATATTGTTACCGTATACCAGCAAATTGAAGCTTGTTGGTAATGTAGTACAACCTTGATATTGTCCACTGACAGGTTGAGACGTCGGTTGATTTTGTTGTGTTAACGCCGCAGAGTTGGGTGGTAGTTGAATTTGCGGTTGTGGTAGTAAGGGAACGTTTTGATCTCCTAGATTGACGCTTACTGTAGCATTAGGAGAAGCAATCGCACTAAAGCAGACTAATTCTCCTGGTAATCGTGCGATATCGACTGCTGGAGTTAGGGAATCTTTAGCAAATGCCAATCCTGCTGGAATTTCAGGTTTCGTGGATAGCCGCGTGACTTTAATTTGAAGTTGCTGATTTCGATAACGTAGGGTAAAAACATTATCGCCGAGTTGTAAAGGAAAACTCGGAGCAAAATGTCCTGCGCGACTGCGGGCGATCGCCTTATCATTGATTAACACTTCCCCCTCTGGTGGTGCGGTTCCAATCAAGAAAATGCGATCAGATGTGGTTTGATGCTCGTTGGGTGGATACACAACCGAAAGCGATTGATTCGCCCAGGCTGGCGCAGACGCCATGACAAAACCTAATAACGCTAATCCTAAAATGTGTCTCACGCTAAAATATCAATTATGTTGGGACAAAAAACAACTAATCATTTTCCCTCGACCCTAACCCCTTCATAACTGTGGCACAATTGACGGGGTATATCTGCACAAGTTCCTCATTAAATTTTTATGACTAAATTTGTTTTTGTCACTGGCGGTGTCGTCTCCAGCATTGGCAAAGGCATTGTTGCAGCCAGTTTGGGACGGTTGCTGAAGTCGCGCGATTATTCCGTATCGATTCTCAAGCTCGATCCTTACATTAACGTCGATCCTGGCACGATGAGTCCTTTTCAGCATGGGGAAGTCTTTGTGACAGAAGATGGCGCTGAAACTGACTTGGATTTAGGACACTACGAACGCTTCACAGACACATCAATGTCGCGGCTCAATAGCGTCACGACTGGCTCAATTTATCAAGCCGTGCTGAATAAAGAGCGTCGCGGCGACTATATGGGTGGGACAGTGCAGGTAATTCCGCACATCACGAATGAAATTAAAGAACGTATTAAACGCGTAGCAAAAAATACTAATCCTGATGTGGTTATTACGGAAATTGGAGGGACGGTTGGCGATATCGAATCGCTACCGTTTTTAGAAGCCATTCGCCAGTTTCGCAAGGATGTCGGGCGGCAAAATGTTTTGTATATGCACGTAACGCTCGTGCCTTGGATTCCTTCGGCAGGAGAGATGAAAACCAAGCCGACACAGCACTCAGTCAAAGAATTGCGCTCGATCGGCATTCAACCAGATATTTTAGTGTGTCGGTGCGATCGCCCGCTACCTCCTGGCTTAAAAGAGAAAATGTCCGAATTCTGCGATGTTCCTGTCGAGTGCGTGATTACATCGCAAGATGCCAAAAGTATCTACGAAGTCCCGCTGAATCTCGAACAAGAAGGTTTAGCGCAGCAAACGCTAGAGTTACTGCAACTCGAACAACGCCAACCGGATCTCAGTCAATGGCGAACAATCGTCGAGCGGTTGTATAGTCCAACACACCGTGTAGAAATTGCGATCGTTGGTAAATATGTGCGATTGGGAGATGCGTATTTATCAGTAGTAGAAGCGCTACGTCATGCGGCGATCGCGATGGGTGGTGAATTGCACTTACGCTGGGTAAACTCAGAAAATTTAGAGAATGAACCTGTAGAGCGCTACCTAGAAGGAGTGAATGGTTTAGTTGTACCAGGAGGCTTTGGCATTCGTGGTGTAGACGGTAAAATCGCCGCAGTGGAATACGCGCGCACGCATCAAATTCCTTTCTTGGGCTTGTGCTTGGGAATGCAGTGTGCTGTTGTGGAATGGGCGAGGCACATCGCGGGTTTAGAAAGTGCAAACAGTGCTGAGTTTAATCCTGAAGGCGCGCACCCAGTCATCAACTTATTACCAGAACAGCAAGATGTTGTCGATCTAGGTGGCACGATGCGCTTAGGGTTGTATCCTTGTCGCCTAGCACCGAATACTTTAGCATTCAAGCTTTACCAAGAAGAAGTTGTTTACGAACGACACCGCCACCGCTACGAATTTAATAACGCCTACCGCAACTTATTTTTAGAGTCTGGCTATGCGATTAGTGGTACGTCTCCTGATGGACGTTTGGTAGAAATTATCGAACTTCCAAATCATCCGTTTTTCGTGGCGACGCAGTTTCACCCAGAATTTCAATCGCGTCCGAGTGCGCCGCATCCGTTGTTTAAAGGATTTGTAGAAGCAGTGATGATGCGATCGCAATCATCTTCACCATTACCTGCACCCGTCGAAGTATCGTGATCAGGGGTAAGGCAGTCCTTTGCCCATACTGGGGCTGAGGAGCGATTTTAATCCTGATTCTTTATTTTGTCCCACGCAAGCCGCGCGGCTCCCACCATTCCGGCTTGGTTGCCGAGTTTTGCTGTGAGGATTTCTAATCCTGTGCGAGAACTCGGTAGTACGCGGCATTCAATTTCAGCATGAACGCTGGGAAAGAAAAACTCTGCGCTGGCGCTCACCCCACCACCGATAATGATGGCTTCAGGCGTTAAAACGTAAATCAAGCTCGCTAAACCCGCACCCAATTCTCTACCATACTGCCGCCAAAAAGTCAATGCCTCCGTGTCTCCTGCTTTGGCAAGCGCACAGAGTTGTGCGGGTTCGAGTCCAGTGCGGCGACGAATTGCCTGAACTGAGACGTATTGCTCTAAAGAACCGTAATTGCCACTATTACAAGGTGGACCATCAAGGTTTAAAGTAATTAACCCGAGTTCAGCAGCGGTTCCCTGATGTCCGACAAAGAGATGACCATCAAGAATCACCGCACCACCGACACCCGTTCCCAAAGTAAGCAGAATTAAGTGACGAAAGCGGCGTCCTGCGCCTAACCAGGCTTCACCCAACCCTGCACAGTTAGCATCGTTAGCCAGAACCGCGATCCGACCTGTTTTCGCTTCTAGCCAATCTGCCAAAGGAACATCGCGCCAGTTGTGAAGATTAATCGCCACTCGCGCAATTCGTCCAGAAAAATCTGCAGGACCTGGCGTACCAACACCGATCGCCAGACATTGATTGCGAGGATCAATTTGCGCGATCGCATCTACCATCACATCAACAACCGCCTGTGGTGTTGCCGGTTGAGGCGTGGCGACAACTAACGATCCTAGACAAGTGCCATCCTGCGTAAACTTGCCTAATTTAATTGCGGTTCCACCCAAGTCTATGCCGATGACTTGAGATTGAGGTGAATCTGGTGCTGCGCTCATCCTGTGGTTCAACTACGGTAATTTAGACTACTTGCAATTACATCGCAAGAATTCTCTTATTTCACCACAAGAATGAAATCAGTTGAAGAGGTTGTTTGCGGTTCTTCGCGGCGTACAGTTCTCCCTAATGAGTCGGTACGATACACCCAAGTAGATCGACCATCAGACACCATGACGCGCCAACCTTCTACCAAAGCTTGAGTACAAAATTCATCAGGCTGCGCTAATCCTAAACAACCGTCTGACCACGTTTGTTGACTCGATTGAGTGACTCGCAGCCTATTTACAGGAATATTCTCGCGTTGAGCAACATCTTGTCGTACCGCATCCACAACTTGACGGGGAATTTGCGTTTGACGATCACCTTGTTGACGTGTTGGTTTACACCTTTGCGTCAGCAGATTTCTGGGGGCTGCATTCAAGGCTGTTGTTGTCGTAAAACTACTCGATAACACACCGCTTAACAATATAACGCAAACGATTTGCCAAGGTTTAATCAGGGCTGTAAGTTTCATCATATGTAGCTAAAATCGATCTAATACAAAGCTGATAACAAGTAGCGATTAGCTGTTATCTTGTTAGACTGATATTGACTATTTATTAGTTCCTGTTGTTATTGATACCGCGCAGAGCAAGCAAGGCAGTACCGTAAGCTGCCTCAGTGTGCTGCGACATCACTAATGGCGCTTTAAAATAACGCTGACGAATCGCAGTCCACGTTGCATTTGCTGCACCGCCGCCCGCCGTATAAATGCGTGTGAGAGGAGTTGCACCGAGTTGTTGTAGTAGTTGATAACCTTGGTGTTCAATACGAGCAATGCTTTCTAATAATCCATGCAGAAACTCGACGCGATTATCTGGTCGTGGTTCGAGGCGCGGCTGTAGGTCGGGATCGTTGACTGGAAAGCGATCGCCACGTTGCAATAACGGATAGTAATCGAGTGGGCTAACTTTTTGGGGATCGATCTGACGGCTAAATTGCTCTAACTCGGTGTTGGAAAAAAATTGCTTTAGTACCGCACCCCCAGTGTTAGAAGCTCCTCCTGTTAACCATAAGTCACCTAAGCGATGGCTATAAATACCATACAGGCTATTCTCGACGCGTGTTTGGCTTAAAAGCTTGAGTACCAAAGTTGAACCGAGTGACGTTACGGCTTCTCCTAAAGATGTTGCACCACTTGCAAGAAACGCGGCAATACTATCGGTTGTTCCCGCACATACGTAGCAATCACGGCGCAAACCAAAGCGTGTTGCAATGCTTGCTGTGACTTCGGCGATCGGTGTTCCAGGAACAACAACTTGGGGTAATAGAGGTGCGATCGCCAGTTGTGTTAGCCATATAGGATAACAAAAATGCTCGACGTCGTAGCCGAGTTTTAACGCATTGTGATAGTCGCTGATCCCAAGTTTTCCGTGAAGCAGAAACGCTAACCAATCCGCTTGATGAAGAAAGTATTTCGCATCGCTAAATGTTGGTTGCTGTGATAGCCACAACAGCTTTGCTAAACTCGATGTCGCACTCAATACCGTGTGATTCGGCGGTGCGATCACTTTTAATTGTTTTTGTACTGCAACTGCGCGTGTATCGTTGTACATCAGTGGTGTTGTCACTGGTGTTCCGGTTGCGTCGCACAACATTACAGTTGAAGAAGTTCCGTCAATCGCGATCGCATTGATTTTTTGACGTATTTTTGGCGGAATTTCCGCAATTAAGCCAAATAAGGTGTATTCCCAAGCCTTTACCTGCGTAATGTCCTCACCTATCAGCGACTTTCTCGTTTCGGCTTGCACTACTCCCAGAGCATTGATAACTACTGCTCTTGCACCAGAGGTACCAAAATCTATCCCAAGGGTGTAATTTTCTTTTACGGATTCAAGCACTTTGGAAATTAGAGGTCGGGGATCAGAGTTTTACAACAGATAATACAATCTCAAGACGTTGCTGATTTTAACCGGTGCGGATTCATCGATGAAAAATTGGTAACGAGATTATCGACGAGATTCAAAATATCCTTTTGTATCAGTATAGAGCTTCCCTGACTTTTGATCTCTGACCTCCGACCTCTCTCGATTTGTTTCATATTGTAAAAACTTATTCCATCAACTGAACAATTTGGTCAAAAGTAGTGATGGTTCGATTCATTTTGCATCAAGGAGGTTTCCTCAAATGTCTATATCAGATACCCAAGTTTTTGTAGCACTTGTGGTCGCACTGATCCCTGGTGTGCTTGCTTTCCGTTTAGCAACAGAGCTTTACAAGTAACACCACTTAAAACAGCATAAACCTCGAAAGGATGAAAGTCTTGCCACTTAGGGTAGTTGCAGGCAAAAATGCCGTCGGCTTGCTACTCTTTGTCGCTTGATTCTTCATCCTTTCAGTTACCATGGCAATCGGTAACTGAATTTAACCTTGAGCCGAAAAACTGCAAAGCTTTTTCTGACCTCTACTTAGTACAGGGTTCAGTAAAATTAAGTGTTTTTCAGTATAATTACTGTTGAAAGATTTGCGAACTAGCGGTAACTTGCTTGTGAAGCAGCACAATTTTACGTGACATCACGGAGCCAGTCAAAAAGGCGATTAGCTTCTAGCTAAATTTCTTGAATAAAGATATCATGCTTGTTTTGCTCGCTCATCGTGAGGCTTACGCCCCTAAATCCTTAGCGCATCGAAGATGATTCTTTGCTTTGCGGTCATCAAGCTGTAATGTCTATCTCGTCCTAGTAAATTCTGAATTTTTGTTTAAGACAAAATAAATTGAGCAAAGAGTCATCTTTACTTAAAAATTACAGATTTACAGCAAAAACTTGTCTAAAACCGGCGTAATAGCTTGGTATTGTAAATCTAGCTTTTTCTAGAGCAGCTTTTAAGCCGATATGAACGCTATTCAACCGTCTGGTTCTCCTCTCAAGCCACAAGAAACCCGCCAAGTTCCTCGCAAGCGAACCCAGCGTCGTCGTCATCCGTATCGGGCGACAGCGATTCATACTACGGCAAAATTGGTTGTCAATTTGCTGCTTTTATTCGCAGCTGGCTCGGCGATCGCCAAACTTCTACCTTACTACTTGTCACAACAACAAAAAATTCACGAAATTCAAGCTGAAGTTCACTCAGTTGAAGGACGCGTAGAACGTTTGCGCGCCGACCTTAATCGCTACTTTGACCCTCAGCAAGCACAATCTGTAATGCGAGAACAAAGTAATCGGTTTGAACCAGGACAACGCCCGTTGATATTACAAAAGAAGTAGCTTTCAATTTATCCTGCTGAGATTTATCGCATAGCAGGAACGTGCGAATTACTGAATATGCGTTTGCTCTGGCATTTTTAAGGTTTCGATTTGATTTGCTTGTGCAAGCAGGCGCGTTGAGATGCGATCGCAAACAATTTCACACAAGTTAAAAATCACTGGATCAGAAACTTTATAAAAGACACTCACTCCTTGGGGATGACGCGAAACCATGCCACAATGCATCAACACTTTGAGATGCTTGGAAACATTCGCTTGACCTAACCCAGTTCCCTCGACAATTTCCATGACATTTTTAGGCCCTGTACGCAAACAGCTTAATACTTGGAGTCTACTCACTTCTGATAAAACTTTGAAGTAATCTGCAACCTGTGCTAAAGCCATAGGAGAAGTATCTCGCATAAACTAGTTTTAGCGGGAAAAACACATAATTATTTTTTATATTCTACCACGATTTATTAATCTTCTCTATACCTTTTACCACATATCTTACGCTATAAAAGTTATGTATTGTTAGGCGAAACATCATAAATTATCAACTTATCTTTTGTTAAGTTTTATGGATAAATAACTCCTAAACTTAAGTAAGAAAATGGTAATTAACTGATAAACTTAAGCATAATGTTAAATCTTATTCGCTAATTTGAAAAGTTATAAATTAGTAAAAAAAATTTTCTTTGTAAAGCAACAAATTGGCAATAAAGAAGATATATAAAATTCTAAGTGAGAAGTTCAAAATTGCACTTTGATAGTGTTTTTATTGATTAAAGTGGTAAACCTATTTTTGCTATGGAAAATAACAATTATAAAAGAAAAAATTAGGAGCCTAACTAGCAATTAAAGTCATTGTTTAAAAAAGAAGTCCACTTTCGTGGACTTATGGATATGAAGGTTGTATAAACCGATTCAAGCTATGATTTGCTTATTCATACCAATAGAAAATAGTTGCCCCCAATTAAATCATCGGCATTACTGAATCAATGTATGAACCGTTAAGTAACTGCACTCGGATCAGCCCCCTAAATCCACGCCAGTTGCTACAACGGGGGACTCGGACTTCCCACGTAGTGGGGATTGGGAGGCGGTTCGCTAGGGACTTTGCTAGATACCGACTATTTGTGTGTACACGAAGCCTCCAAGATTGGGGAAGAAGATAAGCATGAAACTTTTAATTTCACATCTTTCCTGCACTTTTTAGCGAAGATTAAATCCTTGACCGCGACGCGATTGTATCCAGATGTGTAATTCACCATTGTGACCGCCAGCAGCGAGGTGCTGACCTTGAGGATGCCAAGCAAGACACGAAAAGCCTTGCGGTGCGCCTTCTAAAATCTGGGCAAGACGTTGCGCTTTATGCCACAAGCAAATTAAACCATCTTCAGCAGCAGAAGCTAAAAGTAAGCTGTTGGGTTGAAACGCGATCGCTTGTATAACGCCGAGATGATGCTGTAAAACTTGGCTTTCCCAACCAACCAGATCGTCAGGATGCTTAGACCACACCACGACCCCTTCAACACTAGCCGCTGCAAACAAAGGTGGATTTTGATTCGCGGTTGACCACGTAATTTGACGAATTTTTCCAGGAAAACCCCGCATCACCCAAGGGTTAGGATTATTCCATTCAAACACAGCGATTGTGCGGTCCATATTACCAATCGCAAAGTATTTACTATCGCCAGCCCACGCGATCGCAACACTCGCAGTTGGCAGATCGAAAATATAAGGGTCTTCATTCCAGTCGCGACTTTCCCAAATTTTGACACCGTGATAGCCTGCGATCGCAAGATACTGACCATCAGAACTCCAATCTAAGCCGAGTACCGAAGACGCAGCAAAGTTGAGTGTCGTGGAAGTATCCGGCGTTGTCGCGTCCCAAATCTGAATAGTACGCCCTAAACTAAAAGCAAGCTGGTTGCTCAGAGGATTCCACGCGAGTCGATCGACCCAAGCTGAAGGATGCGTTATACTCAGCAACTGCCACTGATTGACATCAGTATCTCGATCTCGTTGCCAAATTTTGACTCCTGCTTGACCGCCCGCTGCCAGAAAATGACCATCACTAGAAAACGCCAGACAGTCTACAGATTGATCTTGACTTGTTTGTAGTGGTATTCGTTGCCACTTTTCTTGACGATCAGGCGTATGTTCCCACACGATAACTTCTCCAGCCGCAGAACTCGTAGCTAAGAATTTACCCTGCGGCGACCACGCGATCGCTGTGACATAATCCTCAAGCATTTGTGCAAAGTACAAATCAAACTGCTGAGAATTAACTGTTTTAGATTTCATGGATCTTGCAAATTAGAAAAACATCGAACTGACACGTTAAAGTAACCAATACTTGAACCAGGAAAACTTAAGCGAGGAAAACAGTCGCTATGGCAGTGAACAATTGACAGAGTGTGGGAAGGTGTCAACTATCAACTATCAACGCGCGAGCGGGGAGTGTCAAACCACGTCCTAAGCATCGCTGCAATTGCTATAGTGAATAGTGATGAGTTTTGAGGTTACAGAATTTTCTTAACTCCTCTGCTTTGTCTATAATCTACGCCATACACGCTAATAAATTTTCACGTAACTCGGCTTCATCAAGATTGCGACCGATAAACACAAGTTCGTTTTTAGGCGTTTCATTCGGTTTCCAACGGCGATCACGCTTACCCTCGAACAGCATATGAACACCTTGAAATACAAAGCGGTGATCTTCTCCAGCAATATTTAAAATTCCCTTCATGCGGAAAATATCAGGTCCACGCGTCTGTAGAAGATAGCTCATCCATTCGTTCAACTTCTCCATACTTAAAGCGCCACTTTCTACTAAAGCAACTGAACCAACAGTTTCATCATGCTCGTGCGCATCTTCTTTTAAAAAATTTGGGTCAATTTCTAAGGCGCGACCTAAGTCAAACGCGTTAACGCCTAGTAGCATGTCCATTTCTAACTCAGCATTGCGAGTGCGGTAAATTTTGGCGATCGCATTCATCCCCCGAATTCGCCGTTCTAACTCTTCTAAAACATCTTCTGAAACCAAATCAACTTTATTAAGCAAAATAACATCGGCAAACGCAATCTGCTCTTGCGCCTCGTCCGCTTCCCAGTGTTGCCATATGTGCTTAGCGTCCACAACCGTTACAACCGCATCTAAACTCAACTGCGTCTGCATATCTTCATCGACAAAAAATGTCTGAATCACAGGCGCAGGGTCAGCAAGTCCTGTTGTTTCAATCACCAGGTGATCGAATTTATCGCGCCGCCGCATCAAATTGCCAATAATCCGAATTAAATCGCCACGCACAGTACAGCAGATACAGCCGTTATTCATCTCGAAGATTTCTTCATCTGCATCGATTACCAATTGGTTATCAATACCCACTTCCCCAAACTCGTTGACAATCACAGCGACCTTTTTTCCGTGTTCGTACGTGAGGATACGATTGAGTAACGTTGTCTTACCTGCTCCCAAGTAGCCCGTAAGAACTGTTACAGGTACAACGTCATTCGTTGTTGCAGTTACCATCTGTTCATTCCTTAAGCTCTATAGTTAATGATAACTATTATCAAATTCAGGTTGGTTCGTTTTCTATCGTGGGTCAAGAATTGAAAATTTTACCAAAGTGTTAATTTTAGTAAAGGAAAGATTCATTGTTTGCTACTATATGCAAACTTTTTTAAATTCAATTTAAAAATCTTACACAAAAAAATGCGTACATAATTTACATTAAGTCGTTTAGGATTCTTCCTGTAATTGAGTTATTTTAAATTTGCTTATAGAAAAGAGTTGTGTTTTGTAGTAGTTAGCAATTAGCTTTTTTGAAAGCTTTGTCTTGAAAACTCCCCTCAACCCACTTAACCCGTGTACAAAAGTTTTCGCTGTAGCAACGGCAACTCAGGATTATAAATGTCCTAATCTTAATACGTCTTGCTATATTAGTTTAATTCAGAATAAAAACTCTATAACTTAAAATTTAAAAAATCATCACAATATACTTTAAAGGACAGTTGAAAAAACTGCCCTTAAGCTCTAAATTATGGTCAAGACTAATTCAAAACGAGACAGTAAAAAAGTCATCTAGTGCAGCACTTTCTTGGTGTATTGTCTCGCTGTTTTTTTAACAGCTTTCTAACGTGTGCTCCTGTTAGGTCTATTCCTGTCAATTGAGCGAGATAAGTTGCGAGGCGTTCGCCACTCCAATTTTCAAAAGGTAATCCTAACTCACTCGGTTTCTTTTGCACAATTTCCATCAAGCGATCGATATACTCGGCTGTTGCTTTGCGATAGTTACCATTTTGTCGCTGGTCTTTCATGCTATCTAGATTATCTGGTTCGCTATGCGTACACCAGTAAGCAACGGTACGATACGAGCAGCCGATAAAATCAGCAATTTCTTGGTATGTTTTTCCATCGTTCATTAAAAGTAGCATCAGCACCCGTTCCCTGAAATATGGGCATTGGCTTTCTCGCAGCGCTTGCTGCAATTGTTCTTTTTGTTGAGGCTTGAGAAAATTCTTGACTGGCATGGCTATAAAACTTGCTGTTTGTTGCGTTTGTGCAAGTTGGCTGCACGAGCAGCTAAAGCATAAGTTCAGATGGCAACAAGTGAAACTATGAACCTATATAGATCTGTCCGTGACACAATCAAGAATTACGCAGATTTGAATGAAACTTTACAGAAACTTTAATTTAATTGGTATTTATATAATTTTTCCATGAAAAATAACAAGTTTGGTTGATGAGTGAATAGTAACTAGTAACTCACCAAGGCGCAACGATATCAATAGTTGGATTATGTAGTTGGAAATGATATAGCAAGAAGCAAGAGGTGAAAACCCTGATTGACCGACAAATCTTTTGTGGCTAGCGACTAGAAGTCGCGCCTGCCCAGGCAAAGTCTGCCTTTGCAGACTAACAGCCGAGGTTCTAACCCGCGTAGGCGGGTTTCGCCTTTGTAGCAGCGGTTTCTAACCGCAGCTTACTAAAAAGTCAATACGCGATAAATTGCCCAAATTGCCATAGGGCGCAGGTAGTGACAAGCGCGAAATGTTCCTTTGGCAGTAATCGCTTCGGGAGTGCGAAACTGTAATCCATTGTCGTAAACTTGCTGTACCACAGCTTGCGTTATGCGCCATGCTTCTGATTTCATACCCATTTGCATCAGAAACGCCGCCAGTCCAAAGTTAATTCCTGTCCAAACTTCCAAAGGATGCGTCGCGTTGGGGTTTTCTGGCGAACCATCGAGTTTTAAGCCATTAGCCGCGCCAAATTGACCATTATGAAATTTCACAAAGCAAGCATTATAAACTGTCTTCAAGGCTTGCGTAGCACATTCTGGAGGCACAATGTCAGGTAAACCGAGTAATCGTGCATAAAATTGTCCGCACAGTTGATCTGCCATGACTACATCTGAACCACTCTTGCTATCGAGGCGATAGTATTGACCATTCCACAGTTTTTCTTGATATATTGGGCGCGATCGCACTAACCAAGATTGAAATATATCAATAGTTTCGGGAATAGGTGGGTAATCAGGCGCAGAAGCTAGAATTTTACTTGCAGGATGATCGTCAGGGTAACTGAGTAGAGTTTTACCGATCGCGATCGCCGCTTCAAGTGCAGCTAACCACAATCCGCCACAATAAGCACTGACACCTTGCAAGCGCCAGTCATCAAAGGTTTGATCCGGTGCGCCCGAATTTTCAGGAATTCCGTCTCCATCTAAATCGAACGTCTTTAAGTAAGTTAGTGTTTGGACAACCGCAGACCAACAATCCCACAACAACTCCCAATCTGTCGCACCCGTTAGCACAAAATCGCGGTAGACTTGTAAAACAAAATCGCACGATAAATCTTTCCACAAATTGCAATCTTGATAACTTGTATAGTTAGTAGCTTCCCAAGGATGCTCATTTGGTGCGCCTAAATCATGAGGTGTTGCACCTGCAACTTTGCGTAAAGCAGTAGGACTTTCTAGCCCTTGCGTGTAGTAGTAACCAATCACGCGAGTGTGATCGTCGCGTTGTCCAATTGCTCTGGCAAAAGCGCGAATTACAGATTTTTCGAGTTTAGACCATAGCATCAATAAGGCAAAAGAACCATACAGCCGGACGTCCAGACTTTCGTACCAGCGGTAATCAAAGCATTCTAAAACCGCAAATTGACCAACCGGATCGCGATCGTCTGCTGCACTCCACAATGTACCACCACTCGTGAGGTCGTACAGTTCGTTAAACAGTGCCATTTTAAAAACACTGGGAAGATCGTCGCGATCTAGAATGGGTTGCTGCCAAGCTTGAATTTGCTGTTGCCAAGATTGATAGTTTTGTAATGCCGTTTGCGCGATCGCTAGTGCATTATCCCCATTTCGACCAAAAAAATCGGTGTAACGGCGGAAATATTTTACTCCTAGTGCAAATTCAGTTACAGGAAAATCCCACGCGATCGCAAAAGGAATTTCGCGAGTTTCGCCTGGTTGCAGTGTAAACCGCACCGCGATCGCCGCTGCAAGTTGTTCTTGTTTTCCTGCTGGGGTTGTATTTTCAGTATTAGGTAAAAAGCCATTATTGGCAAAATTGTGCCAAATCTCTGCACCATCACTGTTAGGATTCCAGCGCGTGTGGTAGAAAAGTTCTATATTGGGTTGTTGCGTAGTTGCGATCGCCCACTGTCCGATACCATCTTGCAAATCACTACCAGTGCGTTCTAGTAAGCAAGCACAATAATTATCTTCAACAATCAACCGATTAAAGTTACCAGCACTATTACCTAAACAAGGTTCATATTCATAAACCGGACTGCCATCATCGCGCATTCTAATTTCAGGATTTTTGATAGCATTTTGAAACCAGCCAACTGTGTTTTGCCAAGTCAGCATAATACTCAACGTTAGTGGCGCATTTGTGGGGTTGTGCGCCCTCCACACAAACACAGCAACAGGATAACTTGTCTCCTGATAATTCTCCGGCAAAATTGGTGAAAACTGCTCGCAAGCTAGATGCGCTTGAAAGACGTTTTCATAGATAAACCAACTGCGAGGATACAACGCGTGATAAACACCATTCTCGCAATGTTGTGGATACCACTGCCATGTTGTCAAAGTGCCATCAGCAGGCGGTTGTGTACATAATGCGAAAGCTTGTGACGTCGATGCTTGCTGCTCAAATATACTAAACTGACAAGCTGGAATACTTTTAAAAGTATGTTCGCCACTATCAATATGCCATAAATTGAAATCGCCACGCGAAGCACGACCGATACACCCTGCACCGAAGCCACCTAAAGGCATTCCATGCCAAGGACCATCATCTAGATTACTCGCCATGCGGACAGTATAAGGTTTATCCCAACCAAGACCGATGGGACGAGTCCAAGTATGCGGAGGGATTGAGAATTGATGCTGTGTCATTTCCTGATTTTACCGAAAAGGGGCAAAAGCAAGAAAATGCGACAATGATTGAAAGCCCCTCACTCCTTTAAAGCCCTGCATACCACTCATAACCTTGATCTTCCCAATACCCCTGAGAACGTCGTAGTTGATTAACTAACGTAATTCGCGTGACCCACTTACTTTGCTTGTAGCCTAGTTTAATCGGCGAAGCAAGACGCAAAGGCGCACCGTTTTCAATGGGTAAAGCCTCTCCATTCTTTTGATTTGCAAGAAGTGTTTGCGGATGAACCGCAGAAGCTAAATCCCAACTTTCGTAATAGCCATCCGCCGATTCAAAGTAAGCATAGCGGACATCTGATTTAGGTTGTGCTAGCGATACCAAATCGCGCATACGAACGCCACCCCACTGCACGATCGCCGCCCATCCTTCAACGCAAACATGGCGAATTGTCATTGTGTGATGCGGTAGCTGCTGAATTTCTGCCAAACTCAAACTCAAAGGATTATCTACCTCACCGTCAATAATTAATCGAAACGTCAATGGATCGATAACAGGAGTAAATCTATAAGTATTAACAATCAGCGCTTCTGGCTCAATTTCACTTTCAGGAAATTCCGGTATCAACTTTTGAGGATTAAACAGTAGAGTTTCAACACTTTGATTAAGCGGTTCAAACGTCTTACCAACAACACCTTCAACCAAACTCAGCGCACACCCACCAAGCAATAAACTCAAACTCGAAAACCCAGACAACTCTAAAAAACGACGACGTGACGGAAGTTGATGCATTTTTTTACGTGAATTTGATGGGACGCCTGGCGAATGAATTCGCGGCTGATAAACGAAGTCCACCTTCGTGGACTAACAATATTTCTTTACCAAAACATTGATTCAACTAGGCGCGAACCACCAACCTTTAAACTTAACCACGAGTGAATTGCAGCGTAGATAACAACTAATGGCACGGTTGCAAAATGAACAATTCTCAAAGCTTGCCAACTGCCAAAACAATCGACAATCGAGTGAAATTGAGCAGGTTTATACATCCCCATTCCAGTAAATATCGCTAATAGCAAGATTGGAATAATTGCCGTATAAGTAATCCGATGCCAAGCATAGTTGCGTCGCTTTTGGTTTTGGGTGCGCTGTAATGCTTTGATATCTTTACCACTCACAAACCGATGTCGCCAGCGGCGTGTCATCAAAATATAAACACCGTACCATAGCAGATTGAGTGCAAATAGCCACATCGCGGCAAAATGCCAATGTCGCCCACCTGCTAGCCAACCTCCCAGTAAAAATATTGGTGGAAATGGAATACCATTACGTCCGCCAAAGACAGGATTTGCGTTATATATTTGCAATCCGCTGGTAATCATTAATAACAAGCTAATGATATTGAGCCAATGGAAAATTTTGGCAGCAATACTTTGTTGCGGGATAAGAGGCGATCGCCCTTGGCGCTGGGCTTCGCTCAATCGCCTTTGTCCTAAATCATTATCAGTCATATAATGTAAACCTACTTTTGGTTTAACGCAAGCTTAACCTCTTCGAGAGTTAAATCTTTAACTAATAGTGAGATGCTCTACTTGAAAGCAGCTACCAATAAGCTTGACCGAAAGTATCTCATCTCAAAGATTATGTGCTCTTTTTACCTGGTCTTTGGAGACCCACCGCGATCTAAGTTGACCTTCCATAATTTTAGCTTCCGACAAAATTTCATATCAATGAAAACCTAGTGTTAGTTGTACTGCACCGCCTGTGCTAGCTTCAAAAGCTTCATATCAAGATGAAAGGCTTTTGAATACGTTTTTGCTGAAATACTTCAAGGTCAAAATGCATGAGGGTTCTTTATAGCTTGAGAACTCGGTCTATTTATTAGGATAAAGCTTTTTGGATGCTTTCTTGATGTCGTTACCTCACTAAACATGGCTAACAATCACGTTATCTTCATTCATCCAGATGGTGCTAGTCCGGCTCACTTCACAATGGCTCGCTTAGTCAAAGAAGGACCAGATGGTCGCCTTAATTGGGACACATTAGATGAAGCCCGCGTTTATCTCGGTCATATGGAAGATCAGTTGACTGGGACTTCTAATGGTGGTGCAGTCACCCACGCAACAGGTGTGAAGGTGTATGCTGAATCGTTTGGGTTTGAGGTTGTTCGCGACGAGAATGGGAATCCTGTTATTGATGAAGCTAGTGGGCGAGTTGTCGAAAAAGAACTGACGGCTCTTTCGGGTACCAACCAGACCATTATGCAGGAAGCAGTTGCTGCCAATAAAGCCACGGCATTGATCAACTCTGGCGTGATTGCAGAGCCTGGTTCGGGTGCGTTTGCGGCAAAAGTGGGACAAGCTGATGTGCCCGCAGGAGCCACAGGGTTTGGTGCATTTCCGCGAGGTCAGTTTGCGGAAATTACGCGTCAGGTGGTTGAGTCGGGCATTGACGTGATTCTGGGTGGCGGTTTGGTCAACTACCTACCTGTGGGGACAAAGCCACCAGCAGAAGCCGTCTACGCTGAGTCAGCCCAGCAGCTTGATGCAATCTCTACCGATGCCAACATTCGTCCTGACATTAACCTCATTGAGTTAGCAGAGAGCCTTGGCTATACAGTTGTTTATACAGAAGAGCAACTCAAGGCAGCAGCCGCTAATCCAAAAGTCCTCAAAGTGTTGGGAATCTTTGCCAATGAAGACACCTTTAATGACAATATTCCTACTCCAGAGGGCAACCTGCGCGGTGTAGAAGAAAATCTCTTAGCAACAGACACGGAACCCTACGTGCCGACTGCTCCGACGGTTGGTGAAATGCTCAAGGCAGCCCAGACCATTTTAGAGCGCAATCCTAAGTTTGAGAACGGATCGTTTACAGTATTAGAGGAAGAAGGAACAGACAATTTTGGCAACGTTAATAATGCCTCTGGTACGCTAGAAGCACTGTTGCGCACAGATGAAGCAATCGGGGTAGCCAAAGAATTTTATGAAAGACACCCGAACACGCTGATCATTACAGCTGCCGATAGCGATGCAGGCGGTTTACAGATTGATGATACTGATGAGATCGTTGGTACTTTCCGCACTAATCCAACAGGGCTAGACTTGCCTGAGTTCCCTGACTTTGAAAATCCAGGCGATGGTCAAAATGGAGTCGGCACTGAAGCATTCGTGACGCAGCCATCTGCTAGTGGTAATACTTATAACTTTGGTGCTGCCTGGGCTGGGACGCCTGACTTTGCTGGAGCAATTGTGAGCAAAGCGCACGGACTCAACGCAGACAAGTTACCAGTGACTCTCGACAATACTGACATTTATCGGGCAATGTATGAAACTCTATTTGGAGTCGATTTGCCTGATCGCGAGGTTCCTGAGTTTGTTCCTGCACCAGAAGCTACCAAAGATACGGGAAACGTTATTTTTATTCACCCCGACGGCACTAGCCCGTCGATGTATGGCTTTGCTCGCGTTGTGTCCGAAGGACCTGACGGTCGCCTCAATTATGATCAGTTCTCCCATTCTGGAGTGTATCTAGGTCACATGAGGGATCAAATTGTCGGTACCTCTAATGCGGGTGCGGTTACCCATGCTACAGGTGTTAAAGCTCAAGCAGGCTCCTTTGGACTCGACGAATTTGGCGATCCTGTAGTATCTCGCTCTGGCAAGCGCGGTGTCACGATTCTCGAAGAGGCGATCGCCTCAGGTAAAGCTACAGCAGTCATTAACTCTGGTTTCATCGCAGAACCTGGAACCGGTGCATTTCTAGCAGAGGTAGAAAACCGTAGCGATGTTACTGAGATTACAAAACAAATCCTGGAGTCTGGTGTAGATATTATTTTAGGCGGTGGCGAAATCCACTATTTACCCGTAGGTACAGTAGGTCGCTTCGGTCAAGAAGGAATCCGTACCGACGGACGTAACTTAATTGAAGAAGCAGAAGCTGCCGGTTACACAGTGGTCTTCAGCAAAGAGGAACTGCAAAATCTTCCTGAAGGCACTACTCAGCTTTTGGGAATCTTCGCGGCGGAAGATACTTATAACGACAACCCTGAAGAGTTGAATCAGTCCCTCGGCTTGGATAGCTACGGTCAGTTTCTGCCCGATGGTACTCCTACTAATCCGCCTACGATTTCAGAAATGTTGGCAGCCGCTTTGCCCATCCTCTCGGCAGATCCAGATGGATTCATGGTTGTCGCCGAAGAAGAAGGAACCGACAATCTCGCAAACAACAATAATTCTCGCGGTACCTTAGAAGCAACGCTACGAGCAGATGCAGCTTTTGGAGTCGCCATGGATTTTATCCGCGAACAAGACCCCAATACTTTGCTAATTACTGCTGCGGATAGCGAAGCAGGTGGTATTCAAGTATGGCAGCCTACACCGTTTGCACCAGCACTTCCTGAAACCGTTGACGCGGCATTAACGCTGCCCACCAATCCTACTGATACCGAAACCTTCCAAAATCCCGTCGATGGTAGTGAAGGTCGGATTCCCCCGTTAACTACCTTTCAAGCACAGCCT
Organism: Chroogloeocystis siderophila 5.2 s.c.1; assembly: GCF_001904655.1. Classification (NCBI taxonomy): domain Bacteria; kingdom Bacillati; phylum Cyanobacteriota; class Cyanophyceae; order Chroococcidiopsidales; family Chroococcidiopsidaceae; genus Chroogloeocystis; species Chroogloeocystis siderophila. The sequence continues at coordinate 69,764 of NZ_MRCC01000004.1, forward strand.
AGCCTCGATGGGGAAATGGGTAACTTTGTTACCGCCTGGGCTGGAACAAGTGATTTCTCTGGCAGTATTGTTGCTAAAACCTACGGTATGAACGCAGATCTACTGAACTCAACAGTAGACAATACCGAGATTTATCAGATCATGTATCAAACTCTATTTGGCTTAAACTCTTTGCCAGATTATCAAGATGGCACGAACGAGAGCGATGAACTCGTTGGTGGTGATGGTAGAGACGTGATTGTTGCCTTTGGTGGCGATGATACCGTTGCCGGTGGACTTGGTGATGATATCCTCTATGGCGGCGAGGGGAACGATCTTCTTCGAGGTGACTTAAACCTTCGCGCTCCTCAGAACTATCGGCGCGGAGGCAATGATATCATCTACGGTGGCACTGGTAATGACCGGATTAGCGGTAAATCAGGTAATGATACGCTTTATGGCGAAGCTGGTGACGACATCATTTGGGGCGATGCTGGCGATGATTTGCTTTGGGGTGGACTAGGTAACGACACCCTAATCGGCAATAACTTCTCTGGTGGTAGTGGTCGCAACACTTTTGTCTTAGCAGCAGGAGAAGGAACAGATACGATTATTGATTTTCATGCTGGACGCGATAAAATTGGCTTAACTAATGGGTTAACCTTCCGCGATTTGGCAATTGGGCAAAGCGGTTCTTCGTCACTCATTACCCTAGGAGAAGAAATTCTAGCAGTTGTGAATGGCGTACACGCCAACGATTTCACAGCCAATATGTTTGTTGCCGTTTAACTCTGAATTGCGAGTTTTGCGCAAACAAACAGTGAATTTTAGCATTTCTATTAAGCTGAGGCACCTATTAGCTTTTTGTTGACTTCAATCAGAAAGCCAAGGTGCTTTCTTTTTCCCATTTTTAAGCAAACAATAACCATAAATTATTGGTATAACAGAGGTCAAAAGTCAGAGATCAAAGCTTAGCATTACAAGTTAGTTTGCTCAATAGACTTTCTGCATGAATCACAAATGCTTTCCAACTGAAGTTGGCGGCTACAAAACAAAGTGTACCTTCGTACACTCAAACAAGACTTTTAATAGGAAGTCTACGAATTTATTCACAGTCACATTCATGCAGGAGGTCTAATAATTCTGAGCCTATGTAATTTCCTAAACATATTGACCATTGCTATAGTTCTTTACCAATCCAAAAATTATGCCTGCAAATTCTACTTCGTCTATCACGATCAATATTGAAAGGAAACGGAAGAAACCTTTTGTAAACTCCAACTCATCTTGCAAAAATTAAGACTTCTTTGTTGCTACACCAATAATTTGCGGTTTCATAAGCGCTGGGACTGCATCTGCTTGAAAATGCTCGTAATCTAACTTTTCAAAACCTACCTTTTCTAATACACTCCAAGTTTCTCGATTTGGATGACACCCGTCGCCCAAAACTTGCCAAAGTGGGGCGATCCAATTTTGAATTTTACGCAGTCGCGTGTTTTGAGGAGCCGCAACATGTTCGAGAAAATAGAAACGCCCGCCAGATTTGAGTACGCGCAAAATCTCTTTGAGTGTTGCTTCTAAATCATCCACTGAGCAAAGAACCAGTGTGCTCACAACGGCATCAATACTATTATCTTCGATTTCGAGTCGTTCAGCAGTACCATTGCGAATTTCAATATCTAGCCCAACACGTTCGGCTGCTTGTTTCAAATAAGAATGCATATAAAGATTTGGTTCAATTCCCATCCAGTGCGTATCGCGAGGATAGTAAACCAAATTAGGTCCGGTTCCTGGTCCAATTTCTAAAACTTTGCCGTGTACTCCGGCGAATAATTTTTGCTTGCGATCGCGTACCGCTGCTTCATAATCTGCATTTCCATGCGCCATCGTCCATGCGAAAAAGCGCTGATACCAACTTGGAGTACGTTGCATTTGAGCTACCTTGAAGGAAAGTTATAATGGATCTCTAGCTGACTAGAGAATTAAGATAAGACAACAATTTTTTAGGTGCTAGTCATCAGCTTAATCAATTTGGAGGCATTCAATGTTAATTCAAGACAGCAAGCCTTTATTAATTGGACAGGTGACAGCGCTGAGTGGTATCCCAATTAGAACAATTCGCTATTACGAAAGTCTAGGTTTACTGCAATCTATAGGGCGAACCGAAGGAGGTTTCCGGCAATTTTCTCATGACGTACTAACGCGCCTGTCTTTTATTAAACGCGCCCAAAGTCTTGGGCTGAGCCTCGAAGAGATTGGCGAGATTCTTAATATTCACGATCGCGGCGAACTTCCGTGCGGTGAAGTTAAAGAAAAATTAGAGGAAAAAGTTACACAAATTGATCAACAAGTCAAGCAATTATTAACTCTACGTGCTGAATTAAATGGATTACTCTCAGGCTGGGAGGATTTTTCTCATCAACACGAAGACACAATTTGTCCTAATATTCAAAAAAAGAACAGTGCATTTTATAAAGACTAGTAATTGGTCATTGGTAATAGGAAAGATTCATCAACAATTACCCATTACCAAATTTAACAACAAATCAAGTCTACTAACTTATGTCACTTCAACCACACCGCGAAACATATTCATCCCACACGTAAATTGATATTGCCCTGGGTTTTTAGGTGTAAATTCAACAGAAGTGACGCGATCTAACTCTAAATCTTGGGCAATATGAAAGTCAGGAAATAACACCTTTTCTAGACAGCTACTCGGATCGCGACGCAAAAAGTTAAGTCGTACAAGCTGATTTGCATTGACGACAATGCGATCGGGTTGATAACCGCCATCAACTGTAATTGTTAACTCTTGAATTCCTTGATGCGCTTCTGCTTGCTGCGCTTTCGTTTTACTTAGCAAAAACCACCACAACTCTAATCCGATTAAGGCGATACCTCCTGCTGTTACACCAACTCTTAACCCTAAAGGTTGCTCAATACGACGAAATTGATTTGTTGGGGCGATTTCACCTGGCATTTCATGAAGCATTTGTGCTGACGCAGTTCCCAATAGTAACCCTAATCCAGCAAGACTTCCCCAAATTTGACTTCGACTAAACATGATTTACCCCTCTGCTCAATTAAACTTCAGGCTGAAAGTTACGTAAACGCAAAGCATTAGTAACAACAGATACAGAACTAAACGCCATTGCTGCTCCAGCGATAATTGGATTGAGTAGCCAGCCAAAGATCGGAAAAAGAATTCCCGCCGCAATGGGAATACCTGCAACGTTATAGATAAAGGCGAAGAAGAGATTTTGACGAATGTTGCGGATCGTGGCTCGACTAAGTTGAATTGCGGTAATGATTCCTTGGAGTTCGCCAGAGATTAAAGTAATATCGCTCGCTGCGATCGCCACATCAGTTCCTGTACCAATCGCAATTCCGACATCGGCTTGCGCTAATGCGGGTGCATCGTTGATACCATCTCCTACCATGGCAACCGTCTTAGATTTTGAATGTCTACCGCGTTCTGTTTGCAGTGACTTGACAATCGCCGCTTTTTGATCGGGGCGCACTTCAGCAAAGACGCGATCAATTCCGACTTGTTGCGCGATCGCTTCTGCGGTGGCTCGGTTATCGCCCGTGAGCATGACAACTTCTAAATCCAAGCGTTTTAATGCGCCCACAGCGTGTGCGGAAGAAGGTTTAAGCGCATCCGCAATGCCCATGAGTCCTTGCATTTTGCCATCTACTGCGAGCCAAACCGCTGTTTTCCCTGTATGTTCTAACGTTGTTTTGCGTTCTCTCAGCACGCGGGTATCAATGCCTAATTCTTCCATCCAGCGCTGCGTACCGATTTGTACCAAGTGATCGCCCACGATTCCTTGTACGCCACTACCCGCGATCGCCTCAAAGTCTTTCACTTGTGCAAGATCAACTTCTTGCGCTTGGGCGTACCTCACTACTGCTTCTGCAAGCGGATGTTCTGAGTTACGTTCTACCGATGCTGCTAGCTGGATGAGTTTTAATTCATTACGATTGGCTGTACCGTTGACAGTCATAAAATCTGTCACTGTGGGTTTACCTTCGGTAATCGTCCCCGTTTTGTCTAAAACAATCGTTTGAATTTTGTGCGCGAGTTCTAAACTTTCTGCACCCTTGACTAAAATGCCGTTTTCTGCACCTTTACCTGTTCCGACCATAATTGAGGTAGGAGTTGCTAACCCCAAAGCACACGGACAAGCAATAATCAAGACACCAATGGTAGTAATTGTTGCAAGTGTTAAGTTGCCCAAGAAGTTAAACCAAACGATAAATGTTGCGATCGCGATCGCAATTACTGCGGGGACAAACCATCCAGTGACGCGATCGGCGAGTTGCTGAATCGGTGCTTTAGAACCTTGCGCTTGTTGAACGAGTTTCACAATCTGTGCGAGAAACGTATCTTTACCAACACGCGTTGCGCGAAACTTAAAACTCCCAGTTTTGTTAATCGTTGCGCCAATTACTTCATCGCCTGGCTGCTTCTTCACGGGAACACTTTCACCCGTCACCATCGCTTCATCTATCGTTGAAGCGCCTTCAATCACTTTGCCATCTACCGGAATTTTTTCCCCAGGACGGACTAGTATGACATCATCAATTTGGACTTCCTGAATTGGAATATCCATTTCTTGTCCGTTCCGAATTACTCTTGCATCGCGTGCTTGCAAGCCAATCAGTTTGCGAATGGCTTCTGAAGTTTGTCCTTTGGCGCGATTTTCTAACAACCGCCCTAGTAAAATCAGCGTAATCACAACCGCAGAAATTTCGTAGTAAACGGCTGGTTCAAGCCCCTGTGCGCGAAAAAAGTCTGGAAAAAATGTCGGAAACAGCGAGTAGAAATACGCCGCACTTGTCCCCAGTGCAACTAGCGTATCCATCGTAGCTGTATGGCGTTTAAACGCTTTCCAAGCACCTTGATAAAACGATTCACCACTCCAAAATTGAATCGGAGTTGTCAGCACGAGTTGAAACCAAGGATTGTGTAGCCACGCAGGAATCAAAGGTAGATGTAGCCCTGTCATCATTGGTAATCCGCCAATGACGAGAATGATACTAATGACACCTCCTACCCAAAGTTTACGCTTCAGCTTTTTTGATTCAGCAAGACGTGTGGCTTTTTCCGCATCGTTTTCTCCAGTTACCATTTCTTGCTCTTGGAGAGAGTAAGACACATATCCTGCTTCTTCAATCGCCGCTTGGATTTTTTCAATACTGGTTTTGTCAGGGTTATATTTAACTGCGGCTTGTTCTGCACCAAAGTTGACGTTGCATTCAGTCACCCCAGGAACTGAGCGAATTGCTTCTTCAATACTATTTGCACAAGAGGCACAACTCATGCCTCGAAGTTTTAGTGTAAGTGTCTCCATGAGAGAATCCTTGTAATTAAGCAGCGGGATATCCGACAGATGCTAAAGCTTCTTTAATTGCAGTTGCTGATGCTTGAGTCTCAATGTTGACGAGTTTTGTCTTTGGTTCAGCTTGAACTGTTGCGTTGGTATCTACTGAGCGAATTGCTTGAGTAATTGTATTTACGCAAGCTAAACACGCCATTTTAGGAACTTTAAGTGTAAGTGTCATAAGTTTCAGCATGAATGAAAGAACGAAAATTGCAATTGTAATCAGCTATTGATGTGTTGTAGATAGATAAAAGCTCCGCCACACAAGCTGTTTGACGGTTTGCAGTACGTTAGAAATCGCTATAACTGCATAGTAAAATCTCCAGCTAAGTGGAGAGTCAAGAGGGTGTTAAAAACACCATTGAAAAGTTGTGGCAGTGATTTCGAGAAACTTTTGTAACAATTATTCTAAAAAACTTTACAAAACTTAAGGATATCTGTTACATTTAGTTGCATTAAAGAAACAAAGAGCAGAAGAAATTTATGAGCGCACGTCAATACGTTATCGATGACCGAGGTTTAGCAAACACCTTTGCAATTGAACCTAAGATGTACGTACAAGAAAGCCAAACTGGCTTTAAACCTTATGCTGAATTGCTCAACGGTCGCCTAGCCATGATTGGCTTTGTTTCACTACTAGCGCTAGAAGTTTTCACTGGACACGGCTTAATAGGTTTTTTTGCAAATCTCTCGTAAATCTGATGTCACTGCATCTTGACAGACAGCAACAACTTCATGCACACCTCTGGAGCTTTCAAAAATGACTTATACTCTCGAATCAGCACAAAATATCTTTACTGATACACAAGTACCGAGTCCAATTCCTGCCACGATCGCGCTATTCGAGCAACTTAACGTCGATGACAAATTGGCATTACTGTGGTACGCCTATACCGAGATGGGGCGGACAATTACTCCAGCTGCGGTAGGCGCAGCACGGTTACAGCTTGCAGAAGGTTTGCTCAATCAAGTCAAGCAGATGTCAGCCACAGATCAAACACAATTCATGCGCGATTTGGCTAGCCGTGCGAACACGCCATTAAGTCGTTCTTATGGGTTTTTTAGTGTCAATACTAAGTTAGCTTTTTGGTATGAGCTAGGGGAACTCATGAAGCAAGGAGTTGTTGCTCCTATTCCGGCAGAATATCAAATGACTCCTGGTGTCAAAGCAGTACTTGCGGCAATTCAGCAACTCGATCCAGGCGAACAAATTACAGTACTGCGTAATGCTGTAGTCGATATGGGATATGAAGATGCTGTCGCACCTAGTCCCACAGAAACAGCTGATGAGCCGATGTTCCCACGCACTGAACCTGCACCAACAAAACTTAAAGTTGAAGGAATTACAGATTCTACAGTTCTCAGCTACTTTGCCGCATTGAATGCTGACGACTTTGAAGCTGCACTTGCGTTGTTTACTCCTGACGGTGCTTTGCAACCACCCTTTCAAAAACCAATTGTAGGACCAGATGCGATCGCAAAATACATGCGTTCGGAAGCCCAAGGATTAAACTTGATGCCACAACAAGGCATATCAGAGACTTTGCCCGACGGTTCCAAGCAGCTGAAAATTACTGGAGTCGTTCAAACGCCTTGGTTTGGTGTCAATGTAGGTATGAATATTGGTTGGCGGTTCTTACTCAATCCTCAAGGCAAAATTTTCTTTGTAGCGATTGACATGCTGGCGTCTCCACAGGAACTGCTAAATCTACGCCCTCGATAAAACTAGGGTTATGAGTTTTGGAAAGCGAACAAAGGTGCCGGAGGCAATTATTTTAAGTTTTGAGTTTTGCATTAAAAGAATCGTCTCAACTCTCTTAAGCTCATAACTCTTCAAGAGTATCTTCGCGAAGTACTCATACACACATAAGTTTGAACAAAGTCGTATGGATGCTGATGAACTAAATCGGCGGTATGCAGCAGGAGAGAGAGATTTTAGTTTTGTCAATTTGCGGGGCGTTAATTTAAGTGAAGTTAATCTGCAAGGTGCCATTCTTTGGGGTGCAGACTTAGCACGCACTAACTTGACTGCTGCAAACTTAAGACAAGCGCATCTGAGTTCTGCAAACTTGACAAGTGCAATTTTGTGGAGGGCTAATTTAACTCAAGCAACTTTACACAAAGCAAACTTGAGTCGGTCAATTTTAATTAAAGCAAGCCTCAGTGAAGTAGATTTGAGTGAAGCAGTGCTAGTTAAAGCAGATTTGCGGCTAGCACAATTAGTACGTACAAAGTTAACCAACGCAAAGTTAAAGGGTGCGGATCTGCGATACGCAGAAATAAGATTAGTCGATATTAGTGGCGCAGATTTGAGCCAAACCATTTTAAATGAGGCAAACTTGAGTGGAGACTTACTTGCAAATTAGCATGACAACTAAGTAAGGATTGATACTATGATTCAAATTGCCTCAACGACTGAACGCGATCGCCAAATCTTGTGTTGCTATGTCAATCGTACTAGCCTGTTGCAGATTACCCGTATTTCTAACATCCCTAATTGGTACTTTGAACGAACGGTTTTTCCTGGACAAACGCTTTTATTTACAGCACCGCCAGAAGCCGAGTTGGAAGTCCATACGAGTCAACTTGTTAACGCGACTTTATTCGATAAAATTCTTTGTTCAATCTTGCAGGTTCATGAAGGATCTGGAGAGATAATTTAACTTAGCCCTTGCCGTTTGCGCTGGGGTTATTCAAGTAATGGTTTTACCGCACAATTGGTGATGAGAATTTCGCATTCTCCACTCCAGGAGTTACTTCAAGCCCGACCTGATTTACACACCCAAAGATATTTTAAGTCTTCCTTGACGGCGCTATCACACGCGATCGAAGATTTAGTACTCAACGGGAAAGATAAACCGCTAGTCATCGCCAACTTTCAACGCGAGCGCTTTTATCGTGCCGAAACAAGACGCTATCAGCAAATTGCGCAGCGCACAGATCAAGTTTATGTTTTGGCAACGCCAGAATCTAACTTTGCCGCTGCTGCCGAGCCTTATGAGACAATTCCTTTTGATCACCAAGATCAGCTAGTTAATGAATGGCATTTAGTTGTTGTTGGTCAAGATTACACAGCTTGCCTAATTTGTCAAGAACATTTTACACCTGATACACCGCCAGTCATCGATCAGGCGCGACAGTTTGATGGAATTTGGACATTTGATCGCCAGATTAGTTGTCAAGTTGCGCATCTTTTACTCGCCAGAATTTTAGTCTACCGACCAGAGTTAGCCCAGAAGATACAACAAGCGCGAATTAGGTTTGGTTTAAATGCGATTCCGATGATGGTGTCGGTGGGGCGGGGAAACATTGATGCTGTTACATTTACAGAACGCTTGGTGACGCATTTGCAAGCAAGTCAGTATCGTCTGTTGAAAGCTTATCGTACAATCGCAACGCAAGAACGCCAAGAACGTCTCGTAAATTCGATCACCGCCGCCATTCGCCGATCGCTGAATTTACACGAGATTCTGACAACGGCTGTACAAGAGTTAGGGCAAACTTTTGAGCATTGTCGCTGTTTACTTTACCGCTGCGATCGCATTTATCAAGATGTAACGATTGAGTACGAAGCGCTAGCGCCTGGAATGACATCATTGCAAGGGGAAACTTGGCTTTTAGTCGAGAATCCTTTGTTTCAAGCGGCGGTAGCAACCGAAAAAGCGATCGCGGTTACAGATGTCACCAAACTTCCGAGTTTACAAGCAAATCCGGCATTAACAACTTTACTATCGCGTTCGGGAATTCGTTCTTGGTTACTCGTTCCTGTGATTTACCAAGAAACAGTGCTGGGGATGTTGGAAATTCATCACACCGGTGCAGAACCTTATATTTGGCAAGAACACGATATTGCCTTAGTTGAAGCGATCGCCAATCAAGTCGGTGTTGCTTTAATTCAAGCACAAGCGTATATTCGCCTTGAAGAACTCAATAATCAATTAGCCGCATTAGAACGCACTCGCAGTAATTTAATTGCGATCGTCGGTCATGAATTGCGTACTCCTTTATCGACAATCCAAATTTGTTTGGAAACTCTAGCAACCGAGCCAGAGATGACGTTAGAAATGCAGCAAGTCATGCTGCAAACTGCTTTAACCGATGCTGAACGTTTGCGGAAACTCACTCAAGACTTTATTACACTCTCGCGCTTAGAAAGTGGTCAAATTCACTGGCAATTAGAACCAATTTCACTCCAGGAATGTCTTAGCTTAGCATTAAACAGCCTCAAGGCTTGGTGGTCGCCACAACAGTTAGCGCAAATAGAAGTAATACTACCGCCAAAATTACCGCTTGTTTTAGCAGATGGCGAAGGACTTGTTCAAGTTTTTACTAAATTGATTGATAATGCTTTGAAGTTTGCACCTGATGGAAAAGTAACAGTTAGCGCGCGCACGCTAAAAAATAAGCTAGCATCTAAACGCACTTCGATGATTGAGGTGTGTATTGCGGATATGGGTAGAGGTATTGAACCAAACCAGTTAGAAGTTATATTTACTCGGTTTTCGCAAGAAGAAGAATATCTTCGACGCATCTCTAGTGGAACAGGGCTAGGACTCGCAATTTGTCGCCAGATCGTTCAAGGTTTGGGAGGACAAATTTGGGCTGAATCCGCAGGTAAAAATCAGGGAAGTCAGTTTTATTTTACAGTTTTGGTGAGTTAGTCGTGAGTAGCAGAAAGAGAGAAAGCTGCTTTGAAGGTCGCAATTTCATCTTTATTTCATTTTTGTGGAGCAAACTAAGTAGGGTGTGGCGCGATCGCCCCATTTCTTGACTCTCTAGTTAACTAGAGAATATAAGATGAAAATGTTTGTTCTGAAAAGAGAAGTCAAAGATGCTTTTAAAAAAGCGTTTTGCGTTAAATATTGTAGCGATCGCCACAACGGGTGGGTTCATCGCATCTTGTGCAGCGGTTCCACCAACTCCAACGTCAGGATCAAACACACAAGCATCGAATACACAAAGCACACAGCAAATGCCACATCATGGTATGAATCATGCGATGGCAATGGATTTAGGTCCTGCGGATGCAAACTACGACTTGCGGTTTATTGATGCAATGGTTCCACACCATCAAGGTGCAGTAGAAATGGCGCAAGCAGCTTTAGAGAAATCGCAACGTGCAGAAATTAAAGAGCTAGCAACAGAGATTATTGCAGTACAGCAGAGGGAAATTGCACAGCTACAGCAATGGCGACAAGCATGGTATCCGCAAGCAAGTAACACCCCAGTGGCTTACAATCCTCAGACAGGTGAGACGGTACCAATGTCGCAACAGCAAATGCATAGCATGATGATGCATGGCGATTTAGGAGCTGCTGATGCTGAATTTGATCGGCGTTTCATTAATGCAATGATTCCCCATCATGAAGGTGCTGTAATTATGGCGCAAGATGCTTTGAATAACTCCCAGCGTCCTGAAATTAGAAAGTTGGCGCAAGAAATTATCAATTCACAAAAAGCGGAAATTAAGCAGATGCAAGCCTGGCGACAAGCTTGGTATCAGCAATAAGCAGAATTAGGGTGAAGACACGGACAAGGCGATACACGATCACTGAAACTAAGGTTCATCAGCAATATGACAACATAGCAGCAGCTTACGATCAACGCTAGAGTCACTATGTTGGTAGTACATTAGGGTTTGTCAAATAGTTTGTGTCAAGCATGATTCGTCAAGTAGGAAATCGCTCACTATAGGCGATCGCAAATCGATTCAACGCAGCCTTCCAATCCTTAATCGGCATCGTCCACTTTTTAGAAATGTTTTGGAGTGCAAGATACACGAATGATAGTTTTTTCCTGTGACCGTTGCGGCGATTTCGCTCGCTGGGCTGTGCTCTGGTTGAATTTGAGTGCGCGTTGTTCTGCCAGGTGGGTATCCGTCTGTGCTTGCAGACACCGTTCCACCAAAGCTTTGCTCAATTGTTTGAGAATTCCACCCTCCCCCAGTAAATCTTCTGGATGATCGTAGCCTTGGAGCAATTCATCAAGTAATTCCGGTCTAAAGGTCATACTCATTGTGTCAATTGTTCATTCGATCTTGTTTTGACCTTTGACACAAATCATTCTACATACCCCGCCACAGACCAGCTAGGTTTAGGAGAATACGAAGTTCGTTCCTGGCACAGTTGGCATCGACACATCACTCTTGTCCTGGCTGCTCAAACATTTCTCACAGTCCTACGACATGAAGCCGAGCCTGTCGTCAACGGGACTACCCCCTTTACCTCTAGTAATAACTGGCAGTCTGGCTACGTTCAAAGCGCTGCGAGACTTATCATCCAGTTGAGCATTTGGGAAATGAAACGGTGGGTAAGTCGCCTCTTGTTTCCTCCAGTTTGGTGTCTAGAACACTTTCTCCACTTGTCTTATTGGCGCAGATCTCATCAAGCACTGGCTCGCCACTACCATTACCAAAAGTGAATTTACTCCTCTAGTTATCTACAACTGTAATAACTAACCGCTGCTGGGTACTGTGCGAAACAGCTATCTCGGTCAGGACTCGGATGTCTTCAGACGCTCGTGCGTAAGACTCATGCAGGCAAAATCTGAAATAACGTTTCTAAATTGGGGTAAACATCACAGCTAAGTAATGCTAGTAATGCTGCACCGTAAGCCGCATCTTCAGCTATTATTGGTTTTGCAAGATTGATACCAAGCACATCCGTAATAATTTGTAACCAAAGCGCTGAGCGCGAAGCACCACTCGTAGCGATAAGTTGATAAATTGGGGCAAGTTCTTGCATAACATCAAACACCGCGCGTAAGCTATACGCAACGCCTTCGAGAACCACCCGCGTCATTCGGCTTTACTATGCGCTGAAGACAAATTCAGCCACGCACCACGCGCCTCAGGATCGAGATAGGAGCTACATTCGCCTGCCAAATGCGGTAAAAAGATAACACCATCAGAACCAGGAGACGCACTACTTGCCCACTCAATCAACTCGTCATAGCTGAAGTTTGGAAAAAAGTATCGTTATACCAGCGTAACGACAAACCACTCGCTGCTAATGTGGCGCCCAACAAGTGATAACCACTATCAGCATGACAAAATAAATGGACTCGTCCTTCCGGTTCAGCAACGGGTTGTGCCAAAGGAACAAAAATAACTCCTGAATCACCAAGACTAAGACTACCCCAATCGCAGTTTGTACTAGAAATTCCTCAGCTAATCGCCGCAGCTAGCTGCGTTGTCACCTCCACCTGCAACACTCGGTAAACCGGCGGGTAAACCTGTAACACTGGCAATTTCTGGTTTTAATTTGCCCACAATAGCTGTTGAGTGAATGACTTGAGAAAACAGATCTGACTTAATATCGAGGGCTGTAAGAAGATCTAAATCCCAAGTGCGATCGCCTAAATTTAAACACCCCACACCCGAAGCATCCGACGGTTATGTTGCCATTTCCCCTGTCAGCACATATCCTAAATAATCTTTCGGTAACAGTACATGACGCATTCGCGCAAACGCTTGCGGTTCTGATTCGCGTAACCACACAATTTTTGGTAATTGAAAGCCTGTTATTGCTGGATTACCTGTACGTTGAATTAATTCTTATCGGGGAACCATCGTTTCAATCGTCGTAACCGCCTTACCGGTACGCTGATCGTTCCACAAAATTGCGGGTCAAATGACATTTCCTACTGCATCCAGCGGAACCATACCATGCAAATGTGGTAATCTTGCAATTGCTGAACGACCTCAGTCAAAGCCTGAAAAGCTGCCTCAACCCAATCACTAGGATTTTGTTCTGTCCAACCACGATGCGGTGTGAGTAACGGATAGCTACGCCTTGCTTGGGCAGCGATCGCACATTGCAAAGTAACTGCAACAACCCGCACCCCACTAGTACCAAAGTCTATGCTGATCGCAACATTATTATCAACCAAACTTAAAGTCATTTGTTCTTTGCTTGCGTTATTTGATAAATAGAAAAGTAACTTCATCTGTAGCAGTCTTAAACTGTGCGTGAAACCTCTCCCAATCTCCTTCGTCTGCGTTGCGCGAAGTCTCCATAACTCATCAACTACAGATTAATCTTTAATAAGTACCCTTTTTGTCGCTATGAATCCTCGTGTCCTCGTTTTCGGTAGTATCAACATGGACTTAGTTGCCAAAGTTTCACGCTTACCCGTTCCTGGAGAAACTTTATTAGGTCATAATTTTACAACTGTACCAGGAGGAAAAGGCGCGAATCAGGCGGTAGCCGTAGCGCGGTTGGGAATACCTACAGCAATGGTTGGGCGCGTTGGCAAAGATCAATTTGGGCAAGAGTTACTACAAAATCTGCAAAGCGATCACGTCCAAACTGATGCAGTATATATTGATGCATCGAATACTTCAGGAGTTGCAATCATTGCAGTAGACGACAACGCCGAAAATCATATTATCGTGATTCCTGGTGCGAATGGAAACGTTGGGGAAGAAGATATCGAACGTCTTATACAGCAGCTACCAAAAGCATCCGTCTTGCTGTTACAGCTAGAAATTCCGCTTTCCGCCGTGCAACAAGCCGCACAAGCCGCACAACAAGCAGGTGTACAAGTTATTTTAGACCCTGCACCAGCACCTACAGAGTTACCAAGAGAACTTTATCCGGTAGTTGATATCATTACGCCGAATGCCGTAGAAGCAGGTCAATTAGTGAATTTTACGGTAGATAGGCCTGAAAGTGCCGCAAAAGCCGCAACAATATTACAGCAACGCGGTGTCAAGACAGCAATTATCAAACTAGGAGCAACAGGAGTTTTCTGTGCAACCGCTGATGAAAGCTTTTTTATTCCTGCTTTTTCTGTAAAAGCGATAGATACCGTTGCCGCAGGAGATGCATTTAATGGTGGACTAGCCGCTGCATTATTTCAAGGATATTCGCTACGTGAAGCCGTTATCTGGGGGGCTGCAACTGGAGCACTTTCGGCTACCAAAGCGGGTGCACAATCTTCATTACCCACACGCGAAACTTTTGAAGCTTTTCTGCAAGAATATCAAACACTGAAATAGTTAGCAAGCGGTTGCGTTCAAAGATACATAACACTGTTTTCGTATACAAGTGTCCCTACTCAGAGTAGATGTAACAAATCTGCAAAGCTTCTAATAATTCACTATACGGTTCTTATATCTGGATAGACATAAAAGTAACTTCTGCCAAAAAAGTAGCTACAAGCCGCAGATAGATCTGCCCTGACAAAGCACTATCAGTCAATCCAGATTTTGCCGTTTCTGTTGTGAGTAAGTGGATTAATTAATAGCGTGGCTGTACGATTGAAACAGATACCAACTTTATCGCTTGCCTTGGTACTGAGTGCCACCTGTGCAGTACCAGCGATCGCTAGTAAAACTACCTCAGACGAAAAGCTAAGGATAGCTAATGTAGCTCAGAATTTCCGAGAAGTCGCCACTGAAGACACCCAATATGAAGGAATTCGTGTCGTTGAAATCGCCAGTGGATTAGAAAATCCTTGGGCTGTAGCATTTTTACCCGATGGGCGTTTTCTAGTAACCGAGCGTCCAGGAAGACTCAATATTATTGACAATGGTAAGGTAATCCAGGTTTCTGGCGTTCCTCAGGTCAATGCGGAAAACCAGGGTGGATTGTTGGATGTCGTTTTGCATCCTAATTATGCAACCAACGGTTGGATTTATATGACCTATTCCAAACCCAATGGTAATGGTCAAACTGCTACTGCTGTGGCGCGGGGTCAACTAAAAGGTAATACTTTAGTTAATGTCCAAGATGTATTTGTTCAGAATCGTTATTCTGAGCCTGGACAGCACTATGGATCGCGTCTAGCTTGGACAAACGATGGCAAATTGTTAATGACGATTGGCGATCGCTGGTTTGAGCCACTACGTGCCCAGAATTTGACAGATCATGCTGGATCAGTCTTGAGACTTAACGATGATGGTTCAGTGCCCACTGATAATCCGTTTGTGGGTAATCCAGAAGTTGCAGACGAGATTTATACTTACGGTAACCGCAATATCCAAGCACTCGTAGTCAATCGCTCAACAGGCGAAATTTGGGCTGTAGATCATGGTCCGCGTGGTGGAGATCTACTCTATAAAATCGAAGCAGGCAATAATTATGGCTGGCCTCGCGTGACTCGTGGACTCGACTATGATACACAAAAACCAATTTCTGAATCAGTAGCTCGTCGGATGGAAGGTGTCACTGAACCATTTTATGAATTTTTGCCGACTCATGCTCCTTCTGGGGTGACGCTAGTGACTGCTAACCGATTTCCGTCTTGGCGAGGCAATCTTTTAGTAGGGGGGCTTGCGAGTCAGCGAATTCGTCGCGTAGTCTTTGATGCGCAGGAAGTGCTTCATGAAGAAGAATTGCTGTTGCAGACGGTTGGGCGCATTCGAGATGTGCGTGAAGGTTCAGATGGCTATCTCTATGTTCTCAGCGATGAGTCTAAAGGAGGACTCTACCGCATCGAACCTGCCGAATTAAATGATAATGACGACGATGAGGAAGATATTGAGAGTGTCTGACGTTACACTCAATCGTGACCATCGAGCTAAAGCTGAATATGATGCAAATTAGATGACCAATTCAGTTGCACCAAGCAACAGTATACAAGCTATTGGTTGTTGAATGGCGATCGCCTTGCGGATGAAATTTTTTACTGATTGCTTGTATGCGAACTCAGACGCAGTAAGCCCTAAAACCAAATGACAAGTATTGTCTAGGTAAATTAACCTGACTTTTACTTTATTGATGGGAAATGTAATGACTGTTAAATTTCAGTTATTGCAATTTCCTTTTGGTTTGATAATGCAGCTAGCACATCACTTGGCTTTTGTGTTGAAATTACAAAACATTTGGTGGGGGAAGAAAAGTGTGAATAAATGGGCAGCAGAGGAAGCAGGGGAGTAAGGAGAATTTATTTGTAGTTGTTATTGAGCGAAATGGTGTAAAACGTCAGCCTACACAACCTCCCCATAAACCACCAATTTCATTGCGCGATCGCCTGCTTGTTGTGTAGCTAAAATTGTTAGCTTGCGCTGCTTCAGCATCTTTGAAAGCATATTGCTGACAATTTAGTTTTAGATGTTACTGCTCATGTTAAACATTGAGATGCGTAACAGTACTTTATAAGACTTTGAGGACGCGGATATCACGTAAGCCGAGACAATGGCTTGTCTTAAACTTTACACCTTACACGATATTTTAAGCTTTCTATGAATTTTTCTCAGTATAAATACATACGTCGTTCGTCATAACGCATACTGATTTTATATTAAGTTTCTCAATACATCTAGTAAGCAATCTGAAAACAATGAAATTAAAGTTCTTGTATTCTCTATCTATACTCTTTACATTATCTTTTGTTGCGACACCAGCCGTTGCTCAAACTCAAGTTAGTTACCTACCATCAGTCCGCAATCGTAGCGAACAAAACAGCAGTATTGATAAATTAATGACCATAACCGGTGAGAAATATCTAATTCGCCAAGTAACTTTACAAACGATCAACACGCTCAAAAATCAATATCCTCAAGTTCCACAAAAATTTTGGGATTCTTTCTTAGCAGAAATGAACTATGAGGAGATGAACCAAAGAATCGAAGGTATTTATAATAAATATTTCACCGAAGAAGATATTCAAGGAATGATTGCCTTTTATCAAACACCGTTAGGTCAAAAAATCATTAGTGTGTTACCTCAACTCGCACAAGAATCTTCAAAAGTAGGTCAACAGTACGGCATAGAAGCTGCTACACGGGCTATAAAGAAACTACAAGCCGCAGGTTACATACGTTAGGATAACCACCTCAAATTACTCGCGTTACAATTTGTGGTTCGTTTCAAAAGAGGTTCTCTGATCCATAGCAACCATTCACGCTTATTTTTTCTTTATCTATAAACTCATTAAGCCATCTGCAAATCAGATACAGCTTCTGATTCAAGTTCATCAGCAGCTAGCTGTGCGATCGCGCGATCAATAACTTCCAAGCCTTGAGCGACAGTTTCAATCACGCTCAATAATCCCCGCAATTCAGCAGCACCTGCAAAGCCTTTCGCATACCATGTCATGTGCTTACGGGCTTGGCGCACACCGCGATCGCCTTTATATTCCCATAAAGCTTGGAGATGTTCTCTAGCACACTGCAACCTTTCTACAGGCGTCGGAGGAGGTAACTCCTGTCCAGTTTTGAGAAAGTAATCAATTTCGCCAACTAAAAATGGATACCCTAATGTTCCTCGCGAACACATGACTCCATCCGCACCTGTTTGTTCTAAGCAGCGTACAGCAGCGTCTACTGAAAAAATATCACCATTAGCAATAACTGGTATCGATAACGTTTCTTTCACACGCGCGATCCATTCCCAGCGTGCAGAACCATTGTAGCCTTGAGCGCGAGTGCGACCATGTACAGTAATCATCTGTGCCCCAGCGTCTTCCATGCGCTTGGCAAAATCCAATATAGTAATGTCTTTATCTGTCCAACCAATGCGAGTTTTTACCGTCACAGGTACATCTACCGCCTTGACGACAGAGCGCACAATTTCCTCTGCAACTTCCGGTTGACGCAACAATGAAGAACCACCACCATTCTTAGTGATTTTATTCACTGGGCAACCCATATTTATATCTACCGTATCCGCGCCTTCTTCAACAGCCATCACCGCCGCTTCTGCCAAAAAATCTGGGCGACAATCGAATAGCTGAATACTAATCGGTCGTTCATTCGGATCGACTTCCATAATCTTAGGCAACTCTTTGACATAATGCAGCCCTGTCGCGTTTACCATTTCGGTATACATCATCGATTCAGGTGCATAACGCCGCACCAACCGTCGAAATACCAAATCAGTCACGCCCGATAACGGAGACTGTAAGACGCGGCTTTTAACGGCAAACGAGCCAATTTTTAAGGGTGTTGCCAGTCGCTTTTGCAAGCTAGGAGAAAGATAAACCATAGAAACCGAGCGTAAAGATGAGTAGACAATGACTCTTTATACTTTAACGATATTGCCGACTTAATATTAAACTGGCTTTTTCGGGGTTATCAGTGAGATTTCAAGCTCAAATATAGTTCGCTTAATCACGTCTATACACACATAGGCTGCAATTTTTGCCTCAGTAATTATACCGTTGCTGTGCATTGTCGATGCAGTTTATAAAGCTAGCTAGAAGTAAAAATATGAATAATCTTAAATATCCGTGAAAAGGTCAGAAGCTATTAAGCTACTCGAAAGTGAAGCATGGACGAAAGCAGACGCTATCCGTGCTTTAGAAGTCATTGACTTCAATAATAATCCTGATGAACTTACCATTCGCCGAGCTATTTCAAATTTTGCTGGTTCCGAACTAAGTCATCGTCAACGTCTCCAAGCTGCCCAAAAGGGTCAAGTAACTAAAAAGAACAAAGAAATTGAGCAGATCCATAAGGAATATGACGTCAAAATTACTCGATATAAACAAGAACTCAAACAAGCAAGAGAAAGAAACGAAACAGAACTTCATAACTTAACAGCAGTCAATAATGAATTAAAAGCTGAAGTGAGAAGATTAAGCTTAAATAATGACCAGCTTAAAAAAGACAATATATCTCTCAAAGAAAAACTTCAAAATTTAACGATAGCCAATAAAGATTTAGACGCTAAGTTAACAAACACTAACTTAGTCAACGAGCAGCTTAAAAAAGATAACAAAGATTTAAAAAATGTGGTTGATGCTATTAAGCTCAAGCTAGCTATTGAAGTGAATCAGCTTTTGAAATACGAAGATAGTGAAATTCGCAAAGCATTGATAAAGCTATTTAATTCAACACTGGGCTGAGGAGATAACTCAATGAAAAATAAACGAAGAAGATTTAACAAAATGAGTTACCGAGCAGTGCAACGTGCTAACTCAAGTAATTTAACCAAACTGCAACGAAAAGATCAAAAATGGTTAAAACAGAATGGTTATAAAAATGTTGGTTGGGAGAAAGTTATCAATCTATATCATAAAATCGAGGAGTTATTAGATAAATATAAATTTGAAGAGTTAACGCTAGAAGAATTATTTTTAGAAGCCGATCGTATTGGTAATAAATATCTCACTTATCAAGAAAGAGAAGAATTTAATCACCGCTTAGCTAAAGAGGTGAACGAAATTGCAGACAGCATAGATAAACAGTTTCCTGAAACGGAAGTTGAATTTATTGACTTTGGAAGCACCACTAAAAAAAACTCGAAAAAATATACTTATAAATCGTATAGAACTGTCAAACTATAATAAGTAATGTGATGAATCTGAATGACAGAGAACTCAAAGAATTATTTGA
Organism: Chroogloeocystis siderophila 5.2 s.c.1; assembly: GCF_001904655.1. Lineage (NCBI taxonomy): Bacteria > Bacillati > Cyanobacteriota > Cyanophyceae > Chroococcidiopsidales > Chroococcidiopsidaceae > Chroogloeocystis > Chroogloeocystis siderophila. The sequence goes on from NZ_MRCC01000004.1 coordinate 89,417, forward strand.
GCTTGCAGATAAAATTGGTAAAAAAAGATATCATAAACTAACTGAGCAAGATTTCGAGAATTATAAAAAATTTGATTACTGGCGGTATATTAATGGTGACGGTGAGTGTGGAACGACTCAAGAAAGCAAAGATTGGGTAGAGAAGCATTCAAACTGGTATTGTCCCATTTGTGGAAAAAACTACTCGGCGACAAACGGTAAGACAATTGATCATAAACTTCCAAGAGCACAATATCCTTGGCTAGCAATGAATTTTATGAATTTATGGGTTATTTGCCAAGCTTGTAACAAAGATAAAGGTGAAAAGCATTGGTACGAGTATGAGCATTATATGTTTGTTCACCACCCTGAACTTTATCTTGCCGTGAAAGCAGCACGCCCTAGCCAGTTACTTGAGTCTCTTAAGGATTAAAACAACTAGGTAGCACAAGAGTAGTAGTTCCTATAAGAGTGCAATTTTATAACTCCTTGCTTTGAGTTTTTAGCAGTTAGCAGTTAGTTTTTTAAAAGCAATGTGTTCTTCAGGATTTCCCACAACGAGAAGGCGATCGCCCGCTTCGAGAACAACTTCACCCGTGGGATAACGCAATAGCTGCTTATGGCGCTCAATTGCCATAATTGTCACTCCTGTTAGACGGCGGATGTTAGCTGCTGCAAGGCTTTGACCTAGTAATGGCGAATTCTCATGCACGACATACCAGTGCTGTTGTAGTCCTTCAATAACCGTTTCTAGATTTGGTGCTCCCCAGTATTCCGCGCGTTCTGGTAAGATATCGCGATACCGTCCGTTACGATAGCGCGTGACAACCTGCTGCACTGCATACGGCGAATCTCCAAGTTTTAACAGTAGATGTGCGCCCATCTCTAACGAAGCTTCAAACTCAGGTTGAACAACTTCTTGCGCGCCTAATTGGTAAAGGACATCAATTTCTTCCTTGACATGGGCGCGGACAGTGATATCTAAATCAGGTGCAATACTCAAAGCGCGTTTTATCGCTTTGGCTTGACGAAGATTTGCTTTTTCTAAAACTAAGATACTCGCAGCATCACCATATATGTAAACAATTTCGCGTCCTCGTAAAGTTTGTAGTGTCGCTTCGTTGTTATCAATAACAACAATTTGATGACCTTGAAAATAGAGCATTCGCACGAGCGTTTGTCCAACTCTACCATATCCCGCAACAACAATATGATCGACAAGTTTTTCTTCAATATCAATCAAGCGTGGGGAACGAAATGGTAAACGCAAATTCATCTGCACAAAACGCTCTAGCCATAGTAAGAGATAAGGCGTTGCTTTGAGCAAAAATGGTGCAAGTAATAAAGTAGCTGCTGTTGTTCCTACTGTTAAACCATAAAGCCTAGAAGTAAAAAGTCCAGCGCTTGGAGCGACACCAGCTAACACAAAGGAAAACTCGCCAATTTGGTTAATCCCAATACCAACCGTTAACGCAGTTTTCAGCGGATAGCCGAATAGCATAACGATAAGGGTTGCGATCGCGGCTTTCCCAAGCATCGTCACCGCAACAAGTCCCAGCAAAACCCAAATGTTGTCAAGTAAAAAACCTGGATCGATTAACAACCCAATCGACGCAAAAAACAATGTGGCAAAGATATCCCGCATTGGTATCACGCGATCAAGTGCATGATCGGCATATTCCACATTCGAAATCATTAACCCAGCAACAAATGCTCCCATCGCAATCCCCAAGCCGATCGCAGAGGTAAATAACGCAATTCCCAAGCAGAGCAAGACAATGCCCAGTATAAATAAATCTTGAGAACCACTTTGTGCCAGCAGCCGAACTGAGAACGGAATAAACCATTTTCCGGCGATAATTGCTCCCCCCACAAACACTAAAGCCTTTAGTAACGCACCAATTAAGGCAATACCAATAACATCTGGAGGTTGAGTGAGTGCCGGAAGAACTGCTAGCATCAAACCCAAGCTGAGATCTTGGACAATTAAAATAGCCAGCATAATTTGTCCATGAGCGGTTTGAACTTCGTTACGCTCAATCAAACTTTTGAAGACAACTGCTGTTGAGGAAAGTGAAATCACAGCCCCTAAAAATATTGCTTTAGGAAGTGTACTCACCCAGCCCGTTAAATAAGCAAGTCCCCCTCCAAGGAAAATTGTCAAGATAATTTGCAGCGTACCGCCGCCAAACGCGATCGCGCGAACTCGCAACAAGTCCTTAAGCGAAAATTCCACACCTAAAGCAAACAGCAGCAGCGCTACTCCCACTTCCGATAACACCTCAATGTCACCTTCAAGCGTGACTAAATTGAACCCCGCCGGACCAACAACCATGCCGCCGATGAGGTATCCTAGCAACACAGGTTGCCGTAGCCTATTTGCAAGATATCCTCCTGTTGCCGCAGCCCCCAACACCGTCACCATTTCGACAAGCAGCGTCAAGCTAGCCATTTACCCGCTTTCCTCGTTATTTCCTACAGCGTATAGTTGCAGCGCTACAAATAGCTTGAGGTTGGACGATTTCTTAGGAATCTACACTCGGCATACTGTCAGCACGTAGAAATAGAGTTAACCAAACAGTGGTTACAAATAATAGATTACTGAGCTAAAGCCTGTATTTTGTAGAGTAGTTACTTAAATAATGGAATGATCCAGGCAGCAGCAATACTTATTAAAATCGCCCATTCCAGTATCGTCAAAATAGATGCAGATGGAAACCAATTTGACCAAGACCCCCGTTGAACACTTGACCACCATTGCGTAATATAGGTAGACCAAAGCCTGGGACTATCTTTGTCACGAAATCGCCAATTTAGCATCGATAGTAGCAACGGTACTCCGCCCACTCTCACATTCATCAACAAGTGAAGTGCGATCGCCGCAACCATAACAACCCACGCAATCAAATGAGCATAGTACCAACTGTGGTTTAGTTCTCCCCTGGGCAACCATCCTGAATTCATCATTTTGCCACTAAATAGCGCAAACGTTAATGCTATCAGTGCAAATGTATTCGTCAAACGATTCAATGTGTACCACCAAATCGGTTTACCAATCTGAGTTAATTTAGCGAATGAATCAGGTTGAATCAGCCGCTTTTGCCCTCGATGAAATGCATAAATCACAAATGCAGGAAATATGAGTAAGGTACACAGTCCAAAAGTTCCATGTATACCTTCAATTTCTCGATAAGAAGGCAGTGGAATTCTCCCCCAGCGCCCATCGTAAGTATCATATGTCCAGTAAGCCGTCAAAATTGCAGCAATGAGGAAAAGACTTGTAAGTCCATGCAGAATACGTAAAAGTAGCGGTTGATAAGGTTGAGTCGATTTCATACACCAGTAAGTGTAATAAGTAGATCAGTGAAGCCTGCACGTCGATTTAGATAAATGATAACATTTAAATAGTAAAGATAGCTCTATTAAATCTTAAAGGTATGACGACTATATTAATATAAAAACTAAGTCTAAAATAAAATTCAGATCGCGAAAAATAAATATTTTTTGGATAAGATCTTCAAAAGTTAATGCATCTACTAATTATCAATAATTTTAAACTCCTATTATTGAGAATCTCAATTGATTGTTGATAACAATGAAAACCAATTCATAATTAGTTATTCTTCCCTAATTGCATACGCCGGAAATTACAAAAAGCGCACAGACTCGCAATAATTCCTTGAGGAAGGATTCCATATTTCAAGCAAACAGTAGTGTTACAGCCGCCACAACCTTATTACCACCACGATTTCGACAAGTCACTTCAACGAACAAATATCTTGAGTATCTATATTATGCAAGTTGAGCAAGTAGAAAAATTTAGTAGTGATCGCCTAACGGCATCTTGCTTATGCGCAGAAGATTTCTCTATCTTATGCCAGATGCACCAAGAGCCAAACGTCATGGCAACGCTTAATGGTATTCGTTCTGACGCGCAAACAAAGCAGTATCTCCACAGAAATTTAGAGCATTGGCAACGCTATGGATATGGGCTGTGGATATTTCGCGACAAAACCAACGGTGAATTTGTTGGTCGTGGTGGGTTACGTAATATTTATGTAGATGGTAACGATGAGATCGAACTCGCTTATGCACTTATGCCAATTTACTGGGGCAAAGGATTGGTAACCGAAATGGCAAAGGCAATGCTAAAAGTCGGTTTTGAGAATCTTGAGATAGCACAAGTCGTTTGCATGACGCTGACAACCAAGCATCACAACGAGTGATGGCAAAAGTCGGATTTCAATACGAATGCAACATTATTCATGCCAATCTACCTCATGTGCTGTATCGTCTTACTACAGAGCGGTGGCAGCAAAATCACAATCAGAATTCATAATACAGATCGCCCCTCACTCGCATTCTCTCCACTATTGACGGCAAACACAACTACTGAATTACGGTTCGCCCCAATTCTTCAGGGTACTGATTTACGTACATTAGACACAGTGCACTCAGCAGTCAAAAACGTGGAGGTTGATGAACAAACTCTAGTTTAACCGTCCTAGATATGTTCGGAAAACCCTCCTTCATAGAGTAGCAAGCCATGCTCAGTATATAGATCAGTACATAAATTCAATCAGTATTGAAACTGGAAAGGGCTGCTGATTAGATAGTTGTTCTGTTTCTAGTTTTGTTCTCATTTTAGTAGTTATACGGAGCCAAGATTCCCAATGGCAAAAGTAGTTGGAATAGACTTAGGTACGACAAACTCCTGTGTCGCAGTTATGGAAGGTGGTAAACCCACCGTTATTGCTAACGCAGAAGGCTTTCGGACAACGCCATCCGTCGTTGCCTTTGCGAAGAATGGCGATCGCTTGGTAGGTCAAATTGCTAAGCGCCAAGCAGTAATGAACCCCGAAAACACGTTTTATTCTGTAAAGCGCTTCATCGGACGTAGATACGACGAGGTGACAAACGAAGCTACCGAAGTAGCTTACAAAGTGTTGCGCGATAGCAGTGGCAACGTCAAGCTTGATTGCCCTGGGGCTGGTAAGCAGTTTGCCCCAGAAGAAATCTCTGCGCAAGTATTGCGTAAGTTAGTCGAAGACGCCAGCAAATATTTAGGTGAAACTGTCACTCAAGCAGTTATTACTGTTCCTGCTTACTTCAACGACTCGCAGCGTCAGGCGACAAAAGATGCTGGGCGAATTGCTGGTATTGAAGTTTTACGGATTATCAACGAACCGACCGCCGCTTCTCTTGCCTACGGTTTTGACAAGAAGAGTAATGAAACAATTCTTGTATTTGACCTTGGTGGTGGGACCTTCGACGTATCCATCCTCGAAGTTGGCGACGGCGTATTTGAAGTTATGGCAACATCGGGTGATACCCACCTTGGTGGTGACGACTTCGATAAGAAAATTGTTGATTACTTAGCAGAAGAATTCCGCAAGAGCGAAGGTATTGATTTGCGTAAGGATAGACAAGCGCTACAACGCTTAACTGAAGCAGCAGAAAAAGCCAAAATCGAGCTTTCGAGCGTTACTCAAGCGGAAATCAACCTACCATTTATTACCGCTACTCAAGATGGTCCTAAGCACCTCGACACAACGCTTACCCGCGCTAAGTTTGAAGAACTTTGTTCTGACTTGATTGACCGTTGTCGCATTCCTGTAGAAAATGCGTTACGTGATGCCAAAATCGATAAGAGCGCAATTAACGAAGTTGTGTTGGTTGGTGGTTCTACACGGATTCCCGCAGTTCAAGAACTCGTCAAGCGGATGCTGGGTAAAGAGCCAAACCAAACTGTTAACCCTGATGAAGTTGTCGCAGTTGGTGCTGCAATCCAAGCCGGTGTTCTTGCTGGTGATGTTACCGGTATCTTATTACTCGACGTTACACCCCTCTCCTTGGGTGTAGAAACCCTGGGTGGTGTCATGACTCGAATTATTCCCCGCAACACCACAATTCCTACCAAGAAGTCTGAAGTCTTCTCAACAGCAGTTGACGGGCAAACCAATGTAGAAATCCACGTTCTACAAGGTGAGCGCGAAATGTCAAGCGATAATAAGAGCTTAGGGACATTCCGCTTAGATGGTATTCCTCCCGCACCGCGTGGCGTTCCGCAAATTGAAGTGACTTTTGATATCGACGCCAACGGTATTCTCAATGTCACTGCGAAAGATAAAGGTAGTGGTAAAGAGCAATCAATCAGCATTACGGGTGCTTCAACTCTAGATAAGACTGAAGTTGAGCGCATGGTATCTGAAGCTGAGAGAAACGCTGCTGCTGACAAAGAGCGTCGCGAAAAAGTTGATCGCAAGAACCAAGCTGATTCTTTAGCTTATCAAGCTGAGAAGCAACTGCAAGATTTGGGTGATAAAGTCCCTGCTAGCGATAGAACCAAGGTAGAAGGTTTAGTCAAAGACTTACGCGAAGCTGTATCTAAGGAAGATGATGATCGCATTAAGACTTTGATGCCAGAGTTACAACAAACACTTTACAGCATTGGTACTAACCTGTATCAACAACAAGGCGGTCCTGGTGCTGCGGCTGGTGGCGGTCCTACTCCAGATGGTGGCGATGCAGGTGCTACCTCTGGCGGTGACGATGTCATTGATGCAGATTTCACCGAAACCAAATAGTTGAAATCAATAACTAAGTCTCCACTCAGGAGAATTCTGAGTGGGGATTTTTTTATATTTGGGTAATAGGTAATAGGTAATTGTTAAAGAATATCAAACATGACACTCTATCCTCAAGCACCCTGGACACTTCAAGGCTACGCAGTTGCAACACTGCATCTTATAGAGATTGACCGCGTGCGTTCTTTGATTCCGCAAGAACTTGATATCATCTCTGTGCTTCCTGGTAAGACAGTCGGTGGTGTGTATTTATCTGATTATGGTTTTGGTTCGGTACTGGAGTACAGCGAATTAATTGTCGTTGCTGCTGCTGTTACTCACTCAGGGAAAATTGGCGGCTGGGTTTCGCATATTTATGTCGATAATCCTAATTCTGTCGCTGGCGGGCGCGAAATCTGGGGATTACCGAAAGAATTTGCAGATTTTAGCTGGGGAGAAAATAGTGTCACCGTGCAACAAAGTAATAGCACTTTATGTACTTTGAATTACAATTCTTTATTTAGTCTTGGCTTGAAACCGCGCTTGGGTGCTTCTAGTTTTAGTACCAAGAATGCTGATTTGTTAATTTTTACATTTGACGTAGAGGCGCAATTCGGGTTAGTTAATGCACAATTAAAAGTACCGTCTAATAGTCCTTTCGCTGATTTAATCGTCGGTCAACCTTGGTTAGCAATTTCTGCAACACAGATGCGGCTAACTGTTAATGCACCAGCAGTTCTGAGCAAAAGACCTTAATGACATTTATCCGTTTATTAATGCTGCAAGCTACGATTTGAATGTACCTGCGATCGCCCACTCGGATTTCTCATGAGCACGATTACGGCTAAACGCTTCACGCGAGAAGAATATCACCGCCTCGCAGAACTTGGATTCTTTCAAGACAACCGAGTTGAACTTATTCGCGGAGAAATTTTTCAAATGTCGGCTAAAGGTACATCTCACTCGGTTTGTAGCACTCGCTTATATCGAGAGTTGTTCAAGCTATTAGGAGACAAAGGTATTGTACGCGGGCAAGAACCTATTGTCCTCCTCACAGACAGTGAACCTGAACCAGATTTAACGCTTGTACGCAATCGTTCTGATGACTACTTGTCTGCTCATCCTACGTCAGTTGATATCTTACTGGTGATTGAGATTGCTGATTCTACATTAAAATATGACCAAGAAGTTAAGCTGCCATTATACGCAGAATCAGGTATCTCTAATTACTGGATATTTAACTTACAAGCTAATTGTTTAGAATGCTACAGCGAACCTTATCAAGATTTACAAAATAACTTTGGCTATCGTCAAAAACTCATCTTTCTCCCAACCGAATCAGTTAATCTGCCTCATTTCTCAGCTTTAGTACTTGATTTATCTAAGATTTTTCCTAATTAAAAGAAATTATTTATTTTTAACCCAAATTGCTATTCCACCACCACGACCACGAGCGGCAATAAAATCTTCATTTACCAAAAAGAAAGCAAAAAAAGGCAGTTTAGCAATCGGTTGCTCTACAAAATTGATTGTACTAGCTTTAGTAGGAAACTTACCATTATAAATAGCCCGACCAAACAAGCTTAATTGCATCCGAGTAAAGTCAAATGCTAGTAAGTTTTTCTTGCCAAGGTACTTAGCAGGACCGGTGAGCTTAAATAGTAGTGAACCTAATTGAATCTGATTGCTAATAGATAATTCTTCTTGATTAACAAAAGAAATTTGTGCGCGAGCAATTTGAGATATATACAAGCCTTTACCTAAAACCTGACCATTTTGAAAGTGTGCTTTACGTGGAGCAGTAAACCAAAGTTGCCAAGTACCTAATAAAGTGTCTACAGGATAGGCAATGCGTTGCTGTTTAGCTGCTTTTTCTGCTTGCAACAGCGCCAAAACTACTGCTGAAGCGGAGGGGCGATCGCTTTTCTTGTTGTTCACAGCAGCCGTTAAAGTCGTCATAAAATCAGGTAAATCAGTAGATGCTATTACGGTCATTTGGCTATTCCTTCTATTTGTTTACAGCGCTCCACCAAGCTTTATAATGCTTAACTAGCTCCTCTAACTAATTTAGAGGATGTTCGCGATCGCATAGAAATAAGTATGCAACGACAAAGAACATTTTCAGGAACTGCGTGGGAAACAAAAGCTGGTTACTGTCGCGCTATCCGTGTTGGAAATCATATTTATGTATCCGGTACAGCGCCTATCGATGAGCAAGGCGGCGTTTTCGCACCCAATGATGCATATGCACAAACCAAGCGCTGTTTAGCAATTATTCAGAAAGCTTTACAAAATTTAGGCGCAGACTTGCCTGATGTTGTCCGTACTCGCGTGTATGTCACTGATATAAAACGCTGGGCTGAGTTTGCGCAAGCACATCAAGAATCTTTTGGCGAACATCCCCCTGCAAACACGATGGTGGAAATTCAAGCACTTGTCGATCCAGCGATGCTAGTCGAAGTCGAAGTCGAAGCCGTTTGTGATGTCGATCGTTAAAAAGCTTATCGTTGTAATTTAGAAAACTACGGCGAAGTTAATCAATAAGCTAAGCTATGGCTGAGCGCAACATAGATAACCTTTGAGGAGCTATCGAAAATATGCTGACTTTTTTGCTGGTTGTTGGAGCAATGGGGTTAGCGATCGCCTATGTTGTCTGGAGCGAAAACAAATTACGGCGTCGTGGTATATAAGTAAAGCTTACTGGGCTAAGTCCACATCTTGATCCACAAATACAGTCTGCTCATTGATAGTAAAAAATTGGTCAGCGATTTGATTAAATACTAGCAGTTATCTTGCTAGATAACGCTCACTTATGCTTCCGTAAGGCCTTTTTGACAATCAATATATTCTCACTCAACCTTGCTATTGGTATCAACTAAAGTCTTTTCTTTATTAGAATTATGACTTTGTAATTTTAACAGTAATTATACTGAGCAAAAAGTTCAGTTAATTTAAAAATAGAACAAGCAAGCCTGATTAACTTCTTAAAAAAAATAAAATTTCCATAAAATTGTTCATTTGTGTTGAAATATTTGTAGAAATATTAAGCTTAGAGCGTCCAAATGATTGATAAGGCGTAATCAAGTGATTGCGAATGTTATTAATATGTAAACAAATAAAAATAGTATTTTCATCGATGCTTTGATTCATTAACCAAGGATATACATAAGTAGAAACGATTAAAAAGCTATTCATGAATAAAAGACCTAAAGCTAAGAGCAATACGATTTAGCGATTTTTAAATCAAAGGATACCTAGTATGGTTATTACTTCTACAGATATATTCATTGACCAGAAAGACGAGTCTGCATTCAAAGTAAAGCATTTTCTCAAACAGAAATATCCTAAAAAGCATGACCACTATAGTTTTGATGATTTTTTCCATTTTCAACTTGATACAGGAACAGTTATCGATTGGAATGAGTCCCGTAATATTTTTGTTAGTGAAGATTTCATTATTGGTTTGATCGAGGGCTTAGAAGAAGAAGTCGGTAGTGCTTCGACGGTTGTTATGTACAAAATTGGCTACGAGTGGGGTAGTAAAGATGCCGATTTTTTCCAACGGTGGTTTGAGAAGGAGTACAAAAAGACAATTACTGAGACGAATTCTGCTTTTTTGTTAGAGGCTTGGTGGTGGCCTTTTATTAGCCAGGGATGGGGAAACTGGGAAGTAGACATAAGTGACCAAAAGAACGGATTTACGTTTATCAATATTTTTGATTCAGCAGTAGCCCGTACGCTAGGTGATGTCGGTAAACCTGTGTGTCATCTTTATGCTGGTTTGTTTGCTGGTTTCTTTAGTGAGTTGGTGAAAAAACCTTTAAGCTGTATTGAAATCCAGTGTTACTCAATGGGAGAAACTTACTGTAAATTTCTATTGGGTAAACAAGATCGCATTGATGCTGCAACCTTTTGGCAGAACGAAGGTGCTACCGCTAGAGACATTGAAAAGCGGCTCCAAAGTGGGGAACGACTCAGATGAGCAGTCAGAATTCCTGGTTGTTATCAGTACAAGAATTCTTTAGCTTCACTCACTGGCAAGGTCAACCGCGAGAGAGTTTCAACGAGCAGTACCAACACCAGTTTCTGCAACTCACGCTGCAAGCAGAAGCCGCGATCACCTGCCATCTAGATTCTTGGCAATGCTTATCAGTACAAGAATTCTTTAGCTTCACTCACTGGCAAGGTCAACCGCATGAAAAATTTAACTGGCACGACATAAATCAATCTTCAAGCATAACTTTACAGGTGAGTGCGTTTTTCAAGTTGATTGATTGGGAAGGTCATCCAGAAATAGGCTCCTTACCAAAGAAATTGCTGCTGCCAAACTCATTTGAAGCACCTGTCAAAACGACATTAACAGACCTATCGACACTATTTTAAATCGAATAAATATGCACTCTGAGATTAAAAGTCTACTCTACGAGGCTGAAGACCACTATTTGAATCCAGAAGAAATTACGACTGCCAAGCTTTGTATTGCATCGCTGCAAGTACGCCTCGAAACCTATGAGTTACTACGTGACCAAGAAGTCGCCATCTTTCAACCAATCGCCGATCAACTTCTGGTAACTTTTGCACAAAATCAGCGAGATTTAGAGCAAGCTTTGAAACGTGGGCTATTAGTCTTGCGCTACTGCACTATGGCGATGCTACTCAATAACCAAGAATTTCTGCGGCAAAGACTTTTAGAGTGGCTGATTGATATAGTACAAGCTTATCAAACACAAGCAATTGAGACAAACATATATCAACTTTTACAGAATCAGTTGCCAGAACATTTGAATGCGCAACAGTTGGCTTTATTGCAACCTTTTTTAGCGCAAGCTGCAACAACTCTTTTGCAGACAAGCGCTGTGGCTGAATTGTAGAAATCCTGTCAAATCTTGAATATGGAAGACTCCTCATGATCGCTATTACTGATTTACTGCAAGACGAACGCTTACCAGGAAACTACTTTGCTGTTGATGCTTACATTAAGGGTGACTTTGAAGCAGGTTTGCTCGAAAACCGTCGCGGCGATCGCCTTTTAGCTTTACCAGAGACTTTGATACAAGCGATTTATGCTGGTATCGACAAAGAAACAGGTCAAGCTGCGGGTTTAGTGCTTTTTAACTGCGGTCGATGGTGGGGTAAGAACTTTTATGCCCGTTTTGTTGAAGAAGTAAGTGACTACTATAGCAAGCCTTTAGCCGCAATGGAGATGATCGAGTTTCTGCAATGCCTAAAACAATGCTGGAAAACACACGGCTGGGGAGCTTTTGACTTCGACATGGACTATTATCAGCAGGGATTTTTAGTTATCAAAATTTGGAACTCCCCCTTTGCACAGCAACCTCTACAGGCGAAACCAGCGTGTTTTCTAGAAGCAGGCATACTGAGTGCTTTTTTTAGCCAACTTACTGGACGACAACTCCACTGCGTGCAAACCTCTTGTGAGTCTTTGCAGGCTGATTGTAACCGCTTTGTTTTAGGCTTAGCAGAACGTCTCAAACCAATAGCAGCCTGGTTAGATGAAGGGCACGAGCATGAAATTATTATGGCTTGGCTATGTAGGGGTAATACCTAAATTGAAGATCGGTGCTATTAACCTCGCCGCTAACAGGAGCATCAAACGTGACCAAGATTGTAAAACTAGAACCTATTGCTCAAGAAACAGTTGTCAAAACCAATGACAACCTTTTATATGGAGTACTCACCAACGAACTAAATATTCTTCCAGAGTGTTCTGGGCGAGGGATGTGTTCTACCTGCCACGTTTACATCAAAAGTGGTATGGAAAGTCTTTCTCCGCTTAACCGTCGAGAAAAGCGGACGTTAGAGGCGATCGCGACAGCGCAGCCCAATTCCCGCCTTGCTTGTCAGGCGCGAGTTATTGGTGATGGTGTTGTTGTTGAGATTCCTGCTGGAATGCATATTAATGCGATCAAGGATATTGAAACCTTAATAGGTCGCCGTGCAGAGCAAGATATCCTACATCCCTTGGAAGGCAAGATTTTGGTAGAAGCTGGCAAGTTGATTACGCGTTCGATGATTAGCCAACTCAAAGACACGCGTACTTCCGTAGAAGCCTATCTTGCCCGTACCCGCGAAGCTTAAAAAGATAGATTGTTACCAAATAGAAAAATATGCTAACACAACTAACCCGCTTAAGCATAGAAGCGGACGGTCGCTATGCCAAAACGGAGGAACTTCAGTTTCTCAAAAGCTATTTTCAGTCTTGGGAGCAGCGCGTGAGTGCTTATGAGAAAATTCGCGCCGCCGAGGCTCAAATTATCAATCGAGTAGAAACCAAATTGCGAACGCTCGACCCTAATTTATTTCTTAATGCTGCCGGAGATTTTACCGAAGTGTGGCGAAGAGACATTGTACAAGTGCTACGGTATGCGGCAGCCGCCTTGTTATTCAATGAACACGACCACTTACGAGAGGGTCTTTTACTTTGGCACAATACCATTGCGAAGTCTTATCAATTTGACCAAACTTGCAAGACGACGTTTGAAGTCATGCCAGAGGTGATCGAGCAGTATCTTACTCCCCAAGAAGCACTTCTGTTGCGTCCAATTTTAGAACTCAATCTCATCATACTCGGCTAAAGCAATCATCTAGAGGAATTTTGACATCATGCAACAAAGTTTGAAAGTTCTTCCACAGCGTAACTGGCGGGACATTGTAGAAATTTTATCAGTGCTTGGCTCGATTGGTGGCTCAATTGCATCTGTAGTAACTCAACAAGCTTTATTTGCTTCTATTCCACTGTCTTTATCGGTAGCGCTCAATCTCGCAAACCGCAGGCAAATATCAGATGAAGTCAAGCACCAGCAAAGTGCGATCCTCCACATTACACGAGAAAACGTTGAAACTCAAGGTCACATCGAGTTGCTAACTCAACAATTAGTAGAAGTACAGCAACAAACTACTACCTTAAGCCAAGGTACTAATAACTTACAAAACTATACCCAAAGCCTACACAATGAGCAGGCAAAAATTGCCCAAATGGTCACTAATTTACAAGAAGTTGAGATTTGTCACCAGGATATTCGTATTAATCCTAATGCTGAAACCTACTACAATCGAGGTTTGATTTACCAACGTTTAGGAAATCTACAAGCCGCAATCAAAGATTACACCGAAGCTATTTGTATCAATCCTAGCTATGCCCAAGCTTATTACACTCGAAGCATTATTCATGCTGAACTAGGAAATAAAAAGGCAGCCTTAGCAGATTTGCGCGAAGCTACAAAATTCTTTTTTGAAGATGGAAATATTGCAGGCTACCAAGCAGCACGAAACTTCAGTAAAAAGTGTCATGAGTTAAGTTTGCAAACTAAAACTAATAATGAAGAAAAACTCCCTGTGGGGTGCTTGTTTTCTTGAAATTACTCATTCATTTCCAACTTTGACGTCAAGCTATAGTATCTGTATCAGGAGCTAAAAATGGTAAATAGAAACAGTGACAAAATTTATAAAGTTACATTGGTAAGCGAACCACACAAACTAAACAGCATGATTGAAGTTTGTGGCGATGAGTATATTCTTGATGCTGCCGAAGCGCAAAACATTGAATTACCGTATGCTTGTCGCGCAGGTGCTTGTGTTGTTTGTATTGGCAAGGTTCTTGAAGGTTCAGTTGACCAGTCAGATCACTCTTTCTTAAACGAAAAGGAACTTAAGGCTGGTTTCGTTCTTACGTGTAGAGCCTATCCTCAATCTGATTGTATCATTAAGACTCACCAAGAAGAGGAATTATTTGAATTATATTAAAGGTACTTTAAGAAGGTTTGTTGACTATTTAATGAATGTAATTGTTATAGAATTAGCAAAATAAATTTTAGCATTTCCTCTAGTGACTCTAGACATCTTGGTAGTTCAGTGATTTAATCGCGAACTACCATTACTTTTTCTGGCTTTTTTAACTATTTATTAACTTTTACTCCAAACTCAACACACTGCACTCATGAGTGTTTTAAAATTAAGCATAGTATAAGATAACACAAACAATCAAGGCAAAACTAAGCAGTAGGATACTACTGATGAAATTGTTTTTATTCTGAGAAATTACTGTAGCTTTTAAAAATTTAGTCTATGTATCAGGAATTTATTCATGAGTTTCTAAAGATACCTGGAGTTCTAGGAGTTGCCCTAATTCAGGGACAATCTATACCATATTTCTATGCCAACAACCGAAAGATAGAGGGGCATGAGAAACACAGCTTGATTGAAAGCCTTCAGCCAAGTATTACCATTGTTTCCTCGGAAGTTGATTGTTTTCAATTTCAAGTTAAGGGATACTATGCATATAGCTACAAGTTAAATTATCATCTGAGCTTTCTAGTTATAACTGATACGGATATTGCTAAAAATCAACTGCGGGCACTGGCAGCACAGCAATTAAAAGCTATTCTCCAGAAAGATGTTCATCAGACAATCAAAACGTTTAAGCTCTTAACAGAAACTTTTACTCAACTCCAAGCTTTTTCAAATAAAGCAAAACCTGAATTATCCGCTATAAAAAATTCTTCTCTTTCTTTAGAAGAAGTATCTCTTAACATTACAGAGTTGCTCAATGCGCTCAATCGTCTGAGTCAATTCAGTAGCAATTATATAGGAACAAAGCTTACTGCTAACTATTGGCAGTTAACACGTCCTAATTTTGACTGGTTAGACAATTTCCAAGTCAATCGTTCTGCTGAGCTTGTATTTCATGGAGCACTCACAGAAAGTGTTACTGCTCAACAACATCGGATAGTTAAAGAGTGGGTTGCGGCTTTTATCAAGAAATGTTCTCAGGTTATTCAAGATTTACCTGTCATGATTGAAGAAATAGCTCTGGATGAAACCCACAGAAGACTACTATTAACTCATACTAATAGTTAAATCCAGCAAATAAAAATAGAAGTTACTCAATATGAGTAAACTCTTTGTCTGGAGCAAAAATAAACTAAGGTGTACTAGAGTAGTATTATTGGATCTTCCTCAACTGCACGTGATTAAATTATATTATTCTCTGGCGAGGTGTAAATCTAGACAAAAAAGTACGGTTTTCTACCCAATGACAGAAGCACGACAAGAGTTATGATTGATATAGATAAAGAAGGATAAATCGTTCATCTTTCATATCAGAAAGACGGAAGTAGGGAAAATTCCCGAAGGAACGCGCCTCATTCGATACTACGCATACAAGAAAGAGGCGAACAATGAAGAATAAAGCTATTGGTATTCAAAATCAAGACTCTCGTCTTATTACTGCTCAAGCACGTTTACTCATGAGCGAACGTCGTCAAAGACAGCAAAATCGTCAACAATCGATGCTACAGCGTGCAGGCATTGAAGAAATCACTGACGGTTAGATTTCGCTAATAAGTCGTCAACTTTAAGAGGTGGGTTGTGATGAAAAATGCATTGCAGCGCTTCCAAACCACGGCTGAGACGCATCGTACCAATATCCAAAAAAGCTTGGAGCATCGCTTACAGGTTGCTAGAGCTAAAGGTGACGAAAAGCTAATTCGGCAGTTGGAAGCAGAAAAAAGCTACTACAACTAAATTAAAAGTGCATATCTATCTTACTTATTGGATAGAGGGCTGAGTAAAGACCTGGTTCTTGTTTGTTGAGAGCCAGGTTTTTGCATGTATGTCTAGTCCAGTGAAAGTTCTCTAAATGACGAGTGGCAAGTCTTTATATGAACAATTTCCTCCTTGGCTTTCCAAATTGCCTATTCGTGTCAACCTTAAAGAAAGTAATTTGAAATCTGAGCTTGATGTTGTTTTAGACTGAACTGAGATGATGATCGTCTAGGTCACAAGAAGGGAACAAGCGATGCGACTGTCTCAAATGCTTTTTGTCACATTACGGGAAGATCCAGCCGAAGCGGAGATTCCTAGCCATAAACTTTTACTGCGTGCAGGTTATATTCGTCGCATCGGTAGCGGTATCTATGCTTATTTACCCTTGATGTGGCGGGTACTACAGAAAGTTTCTCAAATCGTGCGCGAAGAGATGAATGCGATCGGCGCACAAGAATGTTTATTACCACAAGTACAACCCGCAGAGTTATGGCGCGAATCAGGGCGTTGGGATACCTATACGCAAGCTGAAGGTATCATGTTTGCGCTCAAGGATCGACAAGAGCGTGAGTTAGGTTTGGGACCAACCCATGAAGAGGTAGTTACGAGTATTGCTCGTGATATGATCCGCTCGTATCGCCAGTTACCACAAACGCTTTATCAAATTCAAACCAAGTTCCGCGACGAAATTCGTCCTCGCTTTGGCTTGATGCGCGGACGCGAATTTATCATGAAAGATGCTTATTCTTTCAATGCAGACGAAGCGAGCTTGCGAGAAACTTATGATGATATGCACCGCGCGTATAGTAATATTTTGCGGCGCAGTGGTTTAGCTTTTCGGGCGGTAGAAGCCGATTCAGGTGCTATTGGTGGTTCGGCTTCGCAAGAATTTATGGTGTTAGCCGAAGCAGGTGAAGATGAAGTTCTCTACACCGAAGACGGAAAGTACGCCGCTAACGTAGAAAAAGCCGTGTCGCTACCACCTGATGCGGAACCATCATCGTTTACCACTTACGAAAAACGCGAAACGCCAGGAACACCAACCATTGAAACAATGTGTAACTTCATTGGCTGTTCTCCTACACAAGTCGTGAAAAACGTGTTGTATCAGGTTGTGTTCGATCATGGTTTAACACTACTTGTACTCGTTAGTATTCGGGGCGATCAAGACATTAATGAGGTGAAGTTGCAAAATGAAATCACTCGCCTTGCACCACAATATGGCGGGAAAACAGCGATCGCTCTTACAGTACCAGACGCAACAATGCAACAAAAATGGGCAGCAAAACCTTTACCGCTAGGATACATTGCACCAGATATTGCAGATGATTACATTCGTCCTGAAAAACAGGTGCATCCCAAGTTTTTGCGGTTAGTTGATAAAACCGCTGTTGATTTGCGTAATTTCGCAACAGGAGCGAATGAATCAGGGTATCACGTTGTTGGGGCAAATTGGCACGAGCAATTTAAATTACCAGAAAATATTGTCGATGTCCGGAAAGCACGAGTCGGCGATCGCGCGATTCATAATCCTGAACAAACCTTACAAAGCGCGCGAGGTATCGAAATCGGACATATTTTTCAGTTAGGGACGAAATACTCTGCAGCTATGGGGGCTACTTATACTAACGAACAAGGCGAAGAAGTTCCTTTAGTGATGGGTTGCTATGGTGTAGGAGTTTCGCGCCTTGCGCAAGCTGCTGTTGAGCAGTCTTACGACGAAGATGGTATTATATGGCCTGTGGCGATCGCGCCTTATCACGCGATTGTGACAATTCCAAATATCAACAACGCGCAACAACTAGAAGTCGCCGAAAAGCTTTATCAACAATTAAATGCTTCGGGAATTGAAACACTACTTGACGATCGCAACGAACGCGCTGGAGTCAAGTTCAAAGACGCTGATCTTGTGGGGATTCCTTACCGAATTGTTACAGGGCGATCGCTCGAAGCAGGTAAAGTGGAAGTTGTTGAGCGCAAAAGCCGACAATCACAAGAAATTGCGATTGATGCAGTTGTTGCAACTCTTAAACAGTGGATTGATACTGCAATTAAGGTTTAACAAGCAGTATACCTAACCAAACTCTTGTTCAATAACTCGCCAACTTGCAGCGATGACTCCTGGTTCCAAACTCAATCGACTGATGATTTGCTCTAGAAGCTGATCGTCACGATTTTGAGTTAACATTTCGGCTTCGACTTCAACTCGATCGGCAACATCTTCTAAGTCTTCGCTACGTAATGAACGTAGCTTCATCGTACTGGTACTTAGAGCTTGCAGCAACAATGCTCGCACATGAGCTTCATCCTTGCTACGACACATTAAGGAACACTGATAACACAATTCTATTTCACTTCCTTGCAGTGGTTCTTGATTAATGCGATACCCCAAAGGGCGCAGGAGAACATTAGCCACTAAAACTGCAATTGAGCCAATCACAGCTTGAGTAATAAACCCTGCTCCTGCCAACGAACCAATCGCTGCTGCACACCAAATTGTAGCAGCGGTATTTAATCCGCGAACGCTCAAACCTTCGCGTAAGATCACACCACCTGCCAAGAAACCAATGCCAGAAACAACTTGAGCCGCAATACGAGTAGGGCTAGCTTCGCCAGGAACAAGAACAGAAAGCATGACAAATAAGGCCGCGCCTGTTGCCACTAGGGTATTAGTGCGTAATCCTGCCATACGCTGTCGCCACTGTCTTTCTAAGCCAATTGCTGAGCCTAATAAGAAGGCAACTGCCAAACGAACTGCAAAATCTGTCCATTCCATCATCTTGCTCTACGGTCTAGTAATTGTAATCAAATTTACGTATATAAATCGTTACGCTCATCCTCCAATTCGTTTCCAAGTTTGAAAGTTGAGGGATGAGCATTTTAGTTTTACTAGGAATGGCAATTGCCCCTGCATTTTTTTGCGTATTAGATTCAATCGCAAAGATTGTATCACCTGTTCCTCAAGCACAGGTTATGGTGACTCAATGCCCACAAGCCAACCTACTAAAGTAAATCCAGAGTCCGGTGAAGTCTTTAATCGTTGTAATAAAAGGATCTGCTCCTGGTGCATGATCGAAGCCGAGCTTTAGCATTATCCAAGGTAATACTGCACCAAGCACTGCACCTAAGGTGATCACACAGAATAGCGAAATGGCTACAGCAGTTCCAAGTTGCGGAATACCATTTGGTGCACCTTGCCAGAAATAGGCAATGATACCTGCTATTAGTCCTAAGATTGCACCCATTGATGCACCGATCCGAACTTCGCGCAACAAATAAGGCAAAAAACTATTGACATTGATATGATTCCATGCCAGACCGCGGGCAAACACAGTGGTAGATTGAGTTCCCACATTTCCTCCCATATCCATGACTAAAGGAATAAAAACTGCTGCTGCTGTCACCGCTTCTAGTACCTCTTCAAAGCGTTCAATAACTCCACCGACAAGCATTCCACCAATGAGAGTGATGATTAAAAAGAGAATTCGCAATCGAATTGCATACCAAGAAGAACCACGGATGAGACGCTCGCTCCATACTCTGTCACGACGCAATAAATTACCCACCCCGCCTTGTGCAAGTGCTGCATCTGTGGCTTCTTCTTCAACTAATTCGATGACGTCATCAAAGGTAATATCGCCAATGAGTCGTCCTTCGTTATCCACAACAGGAATCGCGGGCAGATCGTTGTCTTTAAGCAATCGCACGGCTTGCAAATCGCGATCGCTTGCTCTAATCGCAATATTGGTTCCTTCTATCAAGCTGCTGAGTGTCTGTTCAGGTGATGCTTTGATTAACCGCACAGTACGAACAAACCCACGATAGTATCGTTCAGCATCAATGACAAAGATAAGTGTAAGTTCGTTATCGCGTAACTCTGACTCACGAATGCTTCTCAACAGTGATTGCACGGTGATATCATCGCGAACAGCAAGATAGCGCAAGCTCATTAATCGCCCTGCACTTCGTTCGGGATACCCTAACAGCAAATTTACCCCTTCACGAGCTTGCGGACTAAGATTAGCAATTAGACGCTTGGTAATCTTTGCCGGAAGTTCTTCAAATAGCCGTACGCGCTCATCTAAATCTAGGGCTTCTAGCAAACTTATAACTTCTGGAGTTTCCATTGTTCTAATCAAGTCTGCTTGTTGTTCTGGACGCAGATATTCAAAAACCGCGATCGCTTTCTCTTTTTCTAACAAGCGAAAAGCCAGTACGCGCTTGTGTGGCTCAATCTCCATTATCGATTGCACTAATTCAGCCGCAGGTAAGCGGTTAGCTTCTTTCTTAGCAGCTTCTAGGGCAAAAGGTTGTAACAAGTATTCGTTCAAAACATTTTGACGCATATTTACCTCAATTTTTTGCATGACGATTGATACCACTGAACTAGAACTATTCAGTCGTTGTTTCAGCAAGATTTGTCTGAAAAATCTACTCAATTAACGAGCAGTTTCTCAGTAATAGATATAGGACTTATGCAGTCTTCGTGTTTTGATCAAAACCAAGACCTGAGGGGGAAACGCCCCCAAACCCTCTCCAAAAAAGGCTGCCTACGAAGCCGTGATTGTTCGGGGTAGCTGTTGCGTAAGTCCTGAGATATTGAGATTTGAATGTTTGCAGGACAAACCCAAGCAATCGCGCGTCGCCTTTTTGCTTGAGAATTTCGCGCTGCTCAAATTTGATGTATCAGCACGTGGATATCTTATTTACAACTCGAACTGATGCAACCACTAGTATCGTTAATTTTCTGGAATTTCAGGGTTTACCTCCTTTCCCCGCAGTCGCCGCATCTACTGGCGACCAGAGATGAACCCGTACTCTATACAAGAGCAAATAACGCGTTCACCGTAGCGATCGCTCAGCAACTACAGCAAGACACTTAGCTGGGACTACATTGACCAAAATAAATTCTTGGAGTGTAGGGATACTACTACTACCAGGAACTTCCATCTCTTAAATCTCCTCAGTCAGTATGAATTAATGTGATAAAGCCATAGCTTACCACTATATTTCAGCGTAAATGCAAAAAAGCTTTATGTCAACTTAAAAGATTTTGTTGAAAGATACAAGTCCAAGCTCAATTTGTCACTTAAAAACGAGTAGTTATCAAAACAATGGTAAATTTGGTTCAATTTTTGATTGTTCTAAATTAACTTTTGACCTCTTCTACATCTTACTATCCAATTGACTGAATTTGATGTAAGGTGAGCAATGCCTAGATTACATTATGAAAGCGAGGATCAGAATGTATAAGTCGAGGTACAGGAAATTACTCCTGTTATGGAACTACTAACGATTCTTCTAGCTAGCTTGCTAGGATTGCTCTCACCTGTTGGCGTTGTAGTCGAACGTATTGCCGAAAACTCGATTCGTTCTCAGTTTGCCCATGTAGAAACACTACGGGTACGCGTTGACAACGTTCCGACGCATCAGTTGCTGCAAGGTAAGGTACAGCGCGTGCGCATTGCTGGACGTGCGCTCGACCTAAAACAAAATATTCGTCTTGCTGTTTTAGAAATAGAAACAGATGCGGTTGATTTTGATACGGATAGTTTAAGTGGAAAGCTTCAACTCCAGCAGCCATTACAAGCTGGAGTGCGCTTGGTCTTAACCGAGCAAGATGTTAATCGAGCGCTACAATCTGACGCGATCGCTCGTCGATTACTGAACATCACGATTAGCGAGCTCAGTAGACGCGCTCAGCAGGTGCAACAATTCAATTTCTCGCAGCCTCGGATACAATTCTTAGCAAATAATCGGATACGTTTTCAGGTGGAACTTACGCAAGATGGTGTTGAATCATTAAGAATTACGATAGAGTCAGGGTTAGGTGTTATTTCTGAAAGACAAGTTCAGCTAATTGCGCCAGTCGTTTTGGTCAATGAGGAGAAAGTACCAGAGCAAATCTTAAATGCGATCGCCGCAAATTTTTCGCAGCAGCTTGATCTGCGCAGTTTACAAAGTGCCGGAATTCAAGCCAGAATTTTACAATTGAATGTAAGTCGGCAAAAATTAGAAATTGCGGCTTTTATCCGCGTGGAAACATCTTCGCGTATATTGAAACAGCTATAGCCTAAATAAAGTCACAGTGTTCATCCTCGATCCACTTTAATTTGAATTTTTTGCTGTTCTCCTGACACCACGACTAATATAATTCTTTTGGAGGGTTTTCCCATGACACAACAAAGAGCTAAACGCGTTCCTGCTGGTGTAATTGCTGGCATAGTAGCAGGTGTTCTCGCGGCGGGTGGTGCTGGTACTTGGTGGGCGTTTCGTTCAGCACAAATTCCTAACTCACAGCAGGCGATTACAACGCCTAATTCACCATCAACGAATCCATCAGTTCAGCCAGGGATTAATCAAACCGCGCAAGTTTATTGGTTACGAGATACTGGTACGAGTGTAGAAGTTGTACCAACCTCGTTTACAGTCAACTCCGACCAGCCGAATGTCGTCTTACAAACTGCGTTCGAGCAACTCTTAGCTGGACCTACAAATGATTCTGTCGGCAGCACAATTCCTCCTGGAACGAAGCTACGCAGCGTCAGGGTTCAAAACGATGGAATTCATGTTGATTTGTCGTCAGAGTTTACGAGTGGCGGTGGTAGCGCTTCGATGAGTGGTCGTTTGGCACAAGTTGTTTATACAGCAACAACCCTCGATCCCAATGCTCAAGTATGGATTGATGTCGAAGGTCAAAAATTAGAATATTTAGGTGGTGAAGGCATCGAGCTAAACCAACCACTAACCAGGCAAAGTTTCAATGCGAATTTTCAACTCTAAGTCGCAATCGGATAAATTCTCGCGATTAAACCGTTGTTGGCGGTCGTTAGTAGTTGGTTGTCATGTATTAAGTCGTTAGCGACCAACAGCGCGCAATTCGCGACATAACAGTTAACTACTAATCACTTGTACCATTTGCAAAAAATGGTTGCGTAAATCATGATTATCTAATCCCTACTGCTCGCTTGCTTTGCCAAACGAGCAACTCCAAAGTAAATCAATGTTAGGCGATCGCCACTCATCTACTGATGATTGCTATTCAACACCCGAAACGAATTGGCTTGTTGTTGAATGCGATGGGCAAGACGATCGTATACTACGTTACATAATTCAAAAATTGAATCATCCTCTACACGGTAATACGCCGAGGTTCCGCAACTGCGGCGACTGAGAATTCCCGCTTGCCACATAATTTTTAAATGTTTAGAAACATTTGCTTGACTCGTTTGCGTTGCCTCTACCAATTCTTGCACGCATTTTTCACCATCGCTGAGCAAATGCAGTAGGCGCAGCCGCATCGGTTCGCCAAGCAGGCTGAAGTAATCAGCTACTTGTTGCACAATTTCTGGCGGTACAGGCTTCGCTGACTTCATTAAATTTAACCTAAGAGAACTGCTAAATTTTAGCAATAATCACTCGATGAGCAATAGCGTACATCATCAATCTGGGCTAAGACGCATCAAAGGTTGACCGTATTCAACAGGTTCGCCGTTTTGCACGAGAATTTCCACCACTCGTCCAGAAACTTCAGCTTCGATTTCGTTCATCAGCTTCATCGCCTCAATAATACAGACTGTTTGACCGCTTCTGACGCGATCGCCCACATCGACAAATGAAGGTTCGCCAGGGGAAGGAGCGCGATAAAATGTTCCTACCATCGGAGAAATCACCTCAAGTAATTTCTGGTCTTTTGGTGGCGGTGCAGGAGCTTGCCCAGCACCAAATCCGCTCGTAGCCACGTCACCCCGCGCAACATCTGAGCGATTAGCTGGTGCGGATACCGTTGTAGATGGAGCCAACGAAGGCGATTCTAAACCTACCATCTCTCCTGGTAGCGAACTTGAACCAGGTAGCGATGCATTGCCTATTATGCCAACAGCCTTACGTACTGTTAATTCAAACTCGTCACTTTTGAGCGTGAGTTCTGCAATGTCAGTTTGAGCGATGGTGGCTATAAGTTGCCGGAGTTCATTAAAATCAAGTGGCACAGTTTGTCTGACCCCATTTATTAGCTATTGGCTACGTGTGATGCGCAGTGCGCGATCGCGTGTCTATTCTCGACCTAGATAAGTATCGTTGCGCGTATCGATCCGGATGCGTTCGCCTTGTGAAATAAATAAAGGCACCATCACGGTTGCGCCAGTTTCGACAACGGCGGGTTTTGTTCCACCAGTCGCTGTATCTCCGCGTACGCCAGGATCAGTTTGGACGATTTCTAGCACGACCGAGTTCGGTAATTCGACTTCAAGCACTTGATCGCCCCAACGGATGACATTGACTTCCATGCCATCTTTAAGATATTTAACGCGATCGCCTATTTGGTTAGCATTCAACCTACTTTCCTCGTAGGTTTCCATGTCCATAAAGACGAATTCCTCACCGTCTTTATAAGTATGCTGCATCGTACTTTTTTCTAGATTTGCTTGGGGGACAGTTTCCCCAGCACGAAACGTTCGCTCTACAACGCTGCCACTTTGGACATTTTTTAGCTTAGTTCGAACAAACGCAGAACCCTTGCCTGGTTTGACGTGGAGGAACTCTACCACGCGCCATACGGAGCCATCTAAAACAATCGTGACGCCAGGTCGAAAATCATTACTGGAAATCATGAAGCAATATATTTGCGCAAGACAATTGGCATCTCATTGTACCTCTACAGCGTGGTGCTATAGAAGGGGTCAAAAGATAAAAGGCAGAGGAGATCTGAGGTGCAGAGGAGCCAGTTGCGTGCGGAGGTGTCCTCCGTTGAGCAAACTGGCGTGGGCAGAGGAGAAATAATACACAATTTTCTCTAGTTACTCACCCCTCATTACGTTCTTTTATAAAATTTGAACTTGGAAGTGAACGGCACTGTGGCAAGATTATGAATGAGTTGATACCTCGTCAATTGCAACTGTCAGGCAGACAAGCAATAGGTGAAGGGTAAAAACATAAATCCCAGGTAGCCTATTTGCCTAACTTATATTCATGCCGCATCTGAGCTATCTCATGACAAATTTGAACTACTGGTGGAAAAAAAGCACCATACTATTACTGCTAATCGCGATGTTTTTCAGCACAAGTGTTGCTGGGTGGACTCCCGCCAGCAATGCGGCGTTACCAGCAGGAAATGCGATCACTGATGGCAAAGCGCTATTACGCTACTCGCTACCGATTGATAATCAAGCTGTGCGGGATTTGCAAGCAAATTTAGAAGATATTGCTACCCAACTGCGAGCCAATCGGCGTTGGGGTGCGATTTCTAAAGATATTTCTCAAGCTTCTCGCGTTTTAACCTCGCGTCACGATGAATTACTCAAAAGCATTCCCGACGAGCAAAAACCACAAGCAGAAGCCCTCATCGATGAACTACAAGCTGGTATCAACGATTTGCGACAAGCGGCTGATTCAAAGGATAAGGAGCAAGTTTGGATAGGACGGGCTAAAGTTCTGAACCTAGTCAGTACGCTTGAAGAGTTAATGGTACAAGGGTTTCCTTACGAAGTTCCCGCCGAGTATAGTGACTTACCGCAACTCAAAGGTCGTGCCACTGTAGAAATGGAAACAAACAAAGGTAATCTGACAGTTGTTGTAGATGGATATAGCGCTCCAGTCACGGCGGGTAATTTTGTCGATTTGGTACAACGAGGTTTTTATGATGGTTTAGAGTTTATTCGCGCCGAAGATTCTTATGTTCTCCAAACCGGAGATCCACCAGGTCCAGAACAAGGATTCATCGACCCAAAAACAGGAAAGTACCGCAGCATTCCTTTGGAAGTTCTTGTCAAAGGCGATCCGGTTCCTACGTATGGCATCACTTTAGAGCAAGCGGGTCGCTATCGCGAAGAACCTGTATTACCATTCTCCGCCTACGGTGCTGTGGCGATGGCACGCCCAGAGTTCGACAATAATGGTGGTTCCTCACAATTTTTCTTCTTCTTGTTTGAACCTGAACTGACTCCCGCAGGGCGTAATCTATTAGATGGTCGCTATGCGGTGTTTGGCTATTTGACCGAAGGCAAGGAAGTGCTAGAACAACTCAAAGAAGGAGATAAAATAATCTCTGCTAAAGTGATTCGCGGTGCAGAAAATTTAGTACAACCGCAATAAAATTTGGAGAAACAAAGAGCAGAGGAAGAATCGTCAAATGAATTTTGTTCACCAATTACGATCCTCGTGCTCTTTGTCCCTACCCTAACTCTAGCCCATGACCTCTGACCTCTAGTTAATGCGTTTAGCAAATAAGATTGAAGCAATTTTATATCTTAAGGGTCAGCCACTGTCGATCGCACAATTAGCTGAGTATGCCGGATGCGATCGCTACACCGTTGAGGAGGGACTGATGGAACTGATCGATGACTATGCGCATCGTGATAGCGCCTTAGAGGTCGTCGAAACCGTCTCAGGTACGTACAGCTTACAACTACGGTCGAGTTTTCAAGAACTAGTGCAAACGCTGATTCCGGTCGAACTTGGTGTCGGCGCTTTGCGCACTTTAGCGGCGATCGCCCTGCGGAATCCCATTACCCAAACCGAACTCGTCACCTTACGTGGTTCAGGAGCATATCAACATGTTCAGGAACTCGTAGAACAAGGTTTTGTGCGCAAACGCCGCCCTGTAGACGGTCGCTCTTTTTTACTCGATGTCACTGATAAGTTTTATCAATACTTTCAGCTTGAACAATTGCCACATCTACTAAGTACTGATGATGCGCAATTACCTTTACCAGAAGAGCAAGCATAGACGATTTGTTTCAAAGATTAACTGCTCTACAGGATGTCATACCGCTGTGTATTAGTAACTACTTTAAGGCAAGAAGTGCTATCTATTACAATGAGTTACATTAGATATTAGCACAGCTAAACATAACTGCCCATGGTCTTTGATCCTGACTTTTTCAGTGATGATTCTCAAGAAGAGTCGCAAGTAAATCCATTATTAAACTATCTGCAACGTCAATCACCGGAGATTTTAGCGCACGTAGCTCGCTCGGTTAGTCCAGAAATAAAAGAAATTATTTCTCAGAATGTCCAAGGATTAGTTGGTATGCTTCCTTCTGAGAATTTTAACGTGAAAATTTCTACAGACCGCGATAACTTAGCCGGATTGCTTGCCTCGGCAATGATGACAGGTTATTTTCTGCGTCAGATGGAACAGCGAATGCATCTTGATGATTTGGCAGATTCTGTTTCTTTACCGCGTGATTCTACTGGGGAGCAATAATTAGAAATTGCACAAGCAGTTGGAACTTCTAACCAAGTTCGTTCATAGGAAAAGCTTCTGGCGTTACTTGAACAGTTTTAATTTTGCCGTTGCGGTTTATTTCTAGATTTAGCACCGCACCTACATTGCTAGATTCAACGCGCTCTTGAACTTCAGCGGCTTTACGAATCTGTCTACCATCAATCTTTTGAATGATATCGCCTTCACGTAGACCAGCACGATATGAGGGAGATCTTCTAATAACGCGCACGATTAATACACCCTGCTCTTGCTGTACATTTAAATTCGTTTCTTGATTGACTTCTTCTTTAGCAGTAGCAGTGAGGTCGATCATTTGGATGCCTAAGAAAGGATGTTCGACGCGTCCTTTCGTAAACAGTTTATTTGCAATTCTCGCTGCGGTATCAATCGGAATTGCAAAACCTAGTCCCTGTGCATCTGAGCGAATTGCCGTGTTGACGCCTATCACTTCACCCTCAGCGTTCAACAACGGACCACCTGAGTTGCCAGGATTGATTGCAGCATCGGTTTGAATGAAGTTAACGCGTTTGTCGGGAACACCTACTTGAGCGCTAGAGCGGTCTGTCGCGCTAATAATTCCGACGGTGACAGTATTATCTAATCCTAGCGGATTACCGATCGCGATCGCCCATTGTCCTGGAGATAAGTTGCGTGAGTTGCCTAACTTGACGACGGGCAAATTATTCGCTTTAATTTTAACAACTGCAACATCTGTAACTGTATCTACTCCAACAACTTTGCCCTCAAAACTTCGACCATCTTTGAGCGTAACTTGTACGGTATCTGTTTCAGCAACAACGTGAGCGTTGGTTAAGACGCGACCATCTTGGCTGAGGATAAAACCTGAACCTGTACCGCGCTCAGTGCGTTCTTCGGGAATTTCTTGATCTGAACCAAAGAATCTGCGGAACAGTGGATTATTGAAAGCTTCGGGAAGTCGGTTGGCGACTTTGCGCGTCGCATTAATGCGAACAACCGCAGGTCCTACTTTTTCTACTGCTGAGGCGATAAAGTTGCGGTCATCGTTGCGGGTTGTGCTATTTGTTGCTTCCGGAATTACCAGTCCTGATACAGGTGGCACTACAACTGGAACTGTAGTTAAATCTTCTAGCGAGTGCTGACCTGAGAAGTAGCGACTACTCCACCACCCAGCCCCACCTCCTATCACAAGCAAAATCACCGCCGCCGTCAAATTTTTGAACGATAAACTCATACTCCTTCCGCCTATACACAGCAAGTAGATGCTAACTTCTAAGTTTAGTCAACAAATTCAGCAATTTCGAGATGTGCTTTTTCTTTTTGGCAGTGCGCAAAAAGATAATAGATACTAGGTAGAGATCTCGTTCGCTCTTCATGACAATCTTAACGAGCGCGTTTACCTTGCACCAGTATGATGACTTTACGCTACTCGACACTGTTAACGGCACTACCTGTGGGCTTATTAATTCTCTTCGCTCCCGCCTATTCTGCACCTAATAACACTTCAACGGCGGCTAGCGGTTGTCCTCAACCTGCGTTATCGCGGCTAACTCGTCACAAAGTAGCGCCTGGCGAAACTCTAGAAGCGATCGCCCAAAAATACAATCTAATTGCTGCCACTCTCATCGGTTTCAATCCCACGCTGCGCACAGGACAACTCACTGTTGGTAGTGAAATCATCATTCCACCGTCCAATGGAATTCAAGTCGAAGTTCCACTCAACCAATCTTGGCAGCAAATCGCCACAAAGTACAAAGTTCGCGCTGATGTTTTGTTTGAAGCTAATGGCTGTCAACCTGTATCGCAATTTGTCTTTGTTCCTGGTGTCAATTGGTCGCCGGAAGCCCCTAACACAAGTGCAAGTAGCGTACTGACAGGATATCCTTTACCAACCAAAGCAACGGTAGCGATGGGCTATGGTTGGCAAATTAACCCAAATACAAATGAAGTTGTCTTTCACAGCGGTGTGGATTTATTAGCACCTACAGGAACTTCAGTGCAAGCCGTTGCTGCTGGAACCGTGGCTTTTGCCGGCGAACAAGGCAGTTATGGTAATCTCGTTGTTGTCAACCACGTGGGAGGACGTCAAACTCGCTACGCCCATTTACAAAAAATTAATGTCACTACGGGGCAATCAGTACAATTAGGACAAGCGCTTGGAACTGTAGGAACAACAGGAGAACCTACATCAACCGAGCCGCATTTGCATTTTGAAGTTCGCTATAACTCCTCGCTGGGTTGGGTTGCAGAAGAACCTAGTTTGTAACTTGGTTATCAAAAAACAAATTTGTTGCTTAGTCAAAAATATAACTGTATATTGATATTGTTGATATTACTGTAAACGCATGTATAGGTAAAATGTAATAAAAACAACACTATTGGTTGTGCTTATTCAACGTGAGTTAACAAGAGAAATCTAGATAATCTTTCGCAAAAAATGAAAAACTTCTCATAAACTTAGAAAAAAAAATTGATAAACTCAAGCTGTAGATAAAATACAACTAAGTAAGTTATGTTGGCTAGCAAATAAGTGAGTACGACGTTACTCATACAAATGTAAACGGTTGAGCCAGTATGAAAATAGCCTTCGTTGTTTTAGGCTTTCCTGAATTATCACAAACGTTTATTCTTAATCAAATCACTGGATTGATTGATCGAGGTCATTCAGTTGATATTTATGCACTCAAAGGCTCAGAAATCCAAGCGTCGAAAGTACATCCAGATGTTGAAAAATATCAATTATTAGCTCAAACGTATTACTACTGTGTTCCAGATTTACCTAAGAATTTTTTATGGCGAGTTCTCAAAGGATTTGGGTTGCTAGCAACGAAGTTAGGTAAAAGTCCAAAGATTTGGTTAGAGGCGCTCAATATTTTTCGCTATCGCCGGAACGCTTTGTCCTTAAGACTTTTGTATAAAGTAATTCCACTATTAGATAAACCTAATCAATATGATATTGTCCATTGCCAGTTTGGTTTGTGTGGACTCGAAGCAATGTCGCTGCGAAAATTTGGTTTACTGCAAGGTAAGTTAGTAGTTTCCTTTCGTGGTTTTGATATTAGCGAATTTATTCAGCAGTATGGCGATGGTGTGTATAGTCAACTATTTAATGTAGGTGATTTCTTTATGACAAACTGCGAGTATTTTCGACAGCGCCTACTCAAGCTAGGTTGTCCAGAAAATAAAGTTATGGTACATCGCTCAGGGCTAGACTGTGAGCGATTTATTTTTAACCCTCCTACATTAAATATCTCTACTCCAGTTCAAATTGTAACGAGTGGACGCCTAGTTGAAAAGAAAGGCATAGAATATGCCATTCGGGCGATCGCTAAGCTAGTTAAATTAAAGCCTAATATTGAATACAAAATTATCGGTGATGGACCACTTAAGCAACAATTGCAGCAACTTATTACAGAATTGGGTGTCAATGATACAGTCAAGCTGCTGGGGTGGAAAGATCAAGAAGAAATTATTGAGGTTCTGAAAAAATCGCATATATTTATCGCTCCAAGTGTAACCGCCAAAAGTGGCGATCAAGATGCTCCAGTGAATGTATTAAAAGAAGCAATGGCAATCGGATTACCTGTGGTTTCTACGTATCATGGCGGAATTCCTGAACTTATTCAAGATAACGTTTCAGGATTTTTAGTACCAGAGCGCGATGCCGACGCGATCGCGGAGAAGATAAGTTATCTTCTTGACAATCCGCAAATTTGGGATTTTGTTACACGAGCGGCGCGCGCGCAAGTAGAAGCAGGTTACGATCTCTATAAACTCAACGATGAACTAGTAGAAATTTACCAACAATTGCTAACGCAAGGTTTTGTGCGTATGAGTCCTCAAGTAGTGGCAAGTAGTGTAGCGAGTAATACAGATATGACTTATTAGCTTAGTACAACTGTAAGCATTTTTCTCCGGTTATTCGTGACCGCGCTCATCTTTACAAAAATATACAAATATTTGAAACTACAAAAAACTATAGAAGGGAGTTTTCGGCAATGTCAAAACCACAAGTTACGATTGTTGTGTCACCACGCGAGCGTTTTAGCTGCACGCAAGCTTCATTAGAGAGTATCTATGAAAACACGCAGATACCCTTTAAGTTGGTCTACGTTGATGGCGGCTCGCCAGCGAAAATCAAGCGTTATCTAGAAGAAAAAGCGCAAGAAAAGCAGTTTCAACTCATTCGCACCGAACACTATCTCTCGCCTAATAAAGCCCGAAATTTAGGATTAGCCCAAGTAAACACGGAATATGTCGTTTTTATCGATAACGATGTCGTTGTTACTCCAGGTTGGCTGCGACAACTCGTAAAGTGTGCTGAAGAAACAAACGCAACTGTTGTGAGTCCGCTGATCTGCCAAGGCGAACCAGTTCATGAAGAAGTGCATTGTGCAGGTGGAGAATCAGGAGTCAAAATAGAGACGAAAGGTGATCGCCCGCGCCGCCGGATTATTGAAAAAATATACAAGCAAGGGCGCAAAGTCGCTGATGTTCGTCCGCAACTGCAAAGACAGCAAACCGGACTTGCTGAGTTTCATTGCATGATGGTACGTACAGCGATCTTTGAAACAATAGGCATGCTCGACGAAGCGCTGTTAAATACTAAAGAACATGTAGACTTCTGTATGACTGTGATGGAAGCGGGTGGAAATGTTTACTTAGAACCAGATTCGCTCGTTACTTACGTACCAGGACCACCGCTAGAATTAACCGATATGCCCTTCTATATGCTGCGGTGGAGTGATGCATGGGAACTTGCAAGTTTACACCGCTTACGCGATAAGTGGAACCTTACCGAAGACGAGTACTTTAAAAATCGCTATAGCGGTTTAGGCTGGCGGCGAAAAATGACGATTATCAAGCCATTCAGCCAAAAAATCAGTAAAATGGTGCTGAAGCGCCCAAGTAAGAAAGTAGAGAATCTGCTTGTTAATGTGGACAAAGCACTCAACAAATATCTTACTGATCGCTATGCCCGAAAGCAACCTCTGACGCAGCATCAAACACCCCAATTACAACAACAAAAGTCCCCAACCACAGTTTAACGGTGCATCAGAGGACAGATTTTGAAAAATTCTAGCCTACGACGAATACCGCCTGAAGTCATTTATACGCCACACAGTAAACTGCGACATCCAATTCAGTTATTTAAGCAGATGGGGTACGACTTACTAGCTTCGCGGGAATTAGCTTGGCGATTGATGGTACGCAATATAACCGCACAGTACCGTCAGTCTTTTCTTGGCATTGCTTGGGCTTTTTTACCACCAATCGTTATGGCAGCAGGATTTACACTAGCAAGTGACGCTAACGTCATCAACGTGGGTAAGACAGATCTACCTTATCCTGCTTATGTGATGTTTAGCACAGCGTTATGGCAAACGTTTGTAGAAGCCTTGAATGGTCCTGTACAAGCTGTAACAGTAGCTAAGCCGATGCTAGCACGAGTCAATTTTCCTCGCGAGGCAATCGTTTTAGCAAAAGTGGGAGAAGTTTTCTTTAACTTTAGTATTAAACTTTTACTGCTTGTCGCTTTGTTTCTCTGGTTTCAGATTTCAGTCGGATGGACGGTGATTTTGGCGGTTGTCGGACTGGTTCATTTAGTTATGCTAGGAACATTCTTCGGTATATTGCTAGCTCCACTCGGCGCTTTGTATCAAGATGTTTCCAAAGGAGTAACGATGATAACAGGGTTTTGGCTATTTATCACACCAGTCGTGTTTCCAGTGCCTAGTCAAGGAACTTTTGGGCTGCTCGTCAATCTTAATCCTGTCACGCCCCTATTAGTGACAACGCGAGAATTAGCAACAACCGGAGTTGTTTCCGATCCTTACGGATTTTGGGTTGCAAGTCTCTTTGCTTTTATCGGATTATTGCTAGCATGGATAGCATTCCGCGTATCTATGCCTTTTGTGATTGAAAGGATAAGCTCTTAATGACAACTGAATTGAGCGACAGAGAGATTACAGTTGAGCCTGAAGATAGCGAGGTAGTGATCAGCGTAGAGAGGCTCTCTAAAAAGTTTTGCCGCAACTTGAGGCGATCTTTACTCTATGGCGTTCAGGATATTACAACAGAGTTATTAGGAAGAAAGCGAACAAGTACTCGTTTGCGATCGCAAGAATTTTGGGCATTAAAAAACGTCAGTTTTCAACTGCGACGTGGTGAAGCTTTAGGCTTAGTTGGCTCAAATGGTGCGGGGAAAAGTACGCTTTTGCGGATTATTAGTGGCTTGATTAACCCTGATACAGGTTCAGTCAAAATTCGAGGAAGATTAGCACCATTAATCGCCTTAGGTGCTGGCTTTAATCCGATTTTGACAGGACGAGAAAATATTTATGCCAACATGTCGATTTTGGGTTTGTCTACAAAAGAGATTAAAGCAAAATTTGATGAAGTTGTAGACTTTGCAGAGATTTGGGATGCAATTGACGCTCCAGTACAAAATTACAGTTCTGGTATGGCAGCACGGCTAGGTTTTGCGTGTGCCGTTCACACAGACCCAGATATTTTGCTAATCGATGAAGTGCTAGCAGTAGGCGATATTAAGTTTAAAATGAAATGCCACCGGAAGCTCGCAAAATTGCGCGAGAACGGAACAGCTTTTGTATTAGTTTCGCACAACTCGCATAGTATCCTAAATATTTGTAATACAGCAATCTATTTAGCCAAAGGGCAATTAATAACTTCAGGAGAAACCGAAGCAGTTGTACGCAAATATGAAGAAGACCTGTGTCTCAGTGGTATGGAAAAGGCAACAGGACCACTGATTTTGCCTAAAAAATCTCCTGAAGAAAGTTTTGGGTTAGATATTATCTCAGTTTGTTTTAAAGATGAGCAAGGAAATATCTTAGATACTCCCATGTCCGGAGAACCTACAAGTCTATGCGTAGAATGCTTCGCTCACAAGTACATCGATAACGCCAACGTTGGCATTCTAGTAACATCTTTATCTGGCGAAAGCGATCGCGTCTTATATCTAACTTCCGCTAGTGACAACGAGATTTTAACAATTGCTCCAGGTTCGACAGAGATACAAATACAAATGCCGTATTGTTGTTTGATACCTGGCGTGTATAGTGCAAAAATCTACATTAGAAGCGGTGTATGTTCATTTGATATTGTCGAATCTTTTCGATTTACTGTTCAAGCCGACAAAACTATCAGTAGGTGTTTATTTTATCAACCTCGAACTTGGAAAGTCATAAAGAAGTAGGCAGTTGCAACTTGAAACAATGCGCAATCCGCTAGTTAGTATTATTATTCCTACGTACAACAGACCCCACTTGTTACCACGCGCTGTCAAAAGTGCCTTAGAGCAAACGGTAGAAGATTTCGAGGTGGTTGTTGTCGATGACGCTTCGCCGCAGCCTGTGTCATTACCAGAACACCCGCGACTACGAATTCTTCGTCAAGTAGTCAATCAAGGCGGAGCCGCAGCTCGTAACGCTGGTATTAAAGCTGCTCGCGGACAATGGATTACTTTTGTTGATGACGACGACGAAATGCTACCGCACCTTGTTGCTGTCTCACTTGCAGCGGTTGAAAAAACAGATTTACCGAAACCGGTAGGAGTGCTATCCGGCATAGAAGTTGTCAACGCGGATGGTAGAGTTACCGATACCCGCTTACCGCCCACACTCGCAAAAGGAAAGCATTTTTGCTTAGAACCCATTGCACCAGGACAATCATTTTTCACTAAACAGACATTGGTTGTAGAACGCGAGGTACTTTTAGGACTTGGTGGATTTGATGAATCTTTCTCCTCACGCGTGCATACCGAATTATTTTTAAGACTTAATCAAGTTTGTTCACTACTTGGTGTACCTGTTGTTACCTATCGATTGTTTTCTCATTCCAGTCCACGAGTCTCGCGTAATCCATCATTACGTCAAAAAAACTTTAATACCTTAATTCACAAACATGAATCGCTATTTAAAGCTCATCCCAAAATGTTTGCGCATTTTGTCTACGAACACGCGCGCAAATCTTATGAAACAGGTCAAACTGCTGCTGCGGTTTCGCATATATTGTGGGCAATGCGAATCCATCCACGTTATACCCTTGCTAGAGTAACTCAGCAATTTCGTAAATAATTTATTAATTACTCTAAATTAACCAGCGTTGACAAAATACTCGAAAACTCATAATTTTATTAATCATACGCAACGTCTTCGCTGTACCCTAACATTTCATAGTCTTCGTTTCCGATTTTCCAATATTTCACATAATTCGGTTACAAAATTTTATGCGGGAAAAGCTACTGAATGAAGACGCCTACCCATCAGACTTGAAGTCATCACCACTTGAGTGCCCACCATTTTCACTAGTTCTTCCCGTTTATAATGAAGAAGATGGGATTACATCAACGCTCGATCATCTACAGCAGACGCTGCAAGTAACTGATTGCATCTACGAGATTATTGCTGTTAATGATGGTTCTACTGATAACACGCGTAAGATTTTACTTGCGCGCACTGATGTTACTGTGATTCATCATCGCCGCAACCGAGGCTATGGCGCAGCGCTTAAAACAGGAATTAGACACGCCAAGTATCCGTTAATTGTCATCACTGATGCGGATGGTACATATCCTAACGAACGAATTCCCGAATTAGTGAGATTGGCAACTCAAGCAGATATGGTTGTGGGCGCGAGAATTGGTGCAAATGTGCGCTATTCGCGTATCCGTAGAATTCCAAAATGGTTTCTTGTACACTTCGCACAATGGATAACAAGGCATCGCATTCCAGATCTTAACAGTGGGCTACGGGTGTTTCGTAAGAGTATCGCGGAAAAGTATTTAAATATTCTCCCTAACACATTCAGCTTCACAACCACGATTACTGTGGCAATGCTAACAAATAATTATATTGTCCATTTTGAGCCGATAGATTTTCATCATCGAGTTGGTAAGAGCAAAATTAAGCCAATTCGCGATACGTTGCGGTTTATTCAACTTATTTTGCGTACAGGAGTGTATTTTGCTCCTTTGCGCGTATTTTTACCAATTGCTAGTGTTTTCTTTGCTGGCTTTTTCATTACATTATTTGAAGATCTATTTATTCGTCGTGACTTAACTGAGAGAACGTTGATTCTCTTTGTGACTGCTACCCAAATGATGATGTTCGCCCTACTAGCTGACATGCTCGACAAACGCACATGACACCTGCCATGTTAAACAAATATTTACAGCTCACGACTCCTGTGGCTAGAACATTCAACCGTCAGGTAATGTTCTGGTTTAGCCTGAGTATGACGTTTGCATTGATTTATGGAATTTTAGGACTTCAGCAAGCGTTTAGCAGTGAGTACGTGGTGCAGGATGATGCGCGACAGCACGTGTTTTGGATGCAGCGGTTTTTCGATCCTGAGTTGTTTCCTAACGATTTTATTGCCGATTATTTTCAGTCGGTTGCGCCGCAAGCATACACTGCGCTCTATCAAATTATAGCGAGTGTGGGGATTAATCCGCTGTTTTTGAGTAAAGTTTTGCCAATCGTGCTAGGGCTAGTTACTACTGGATACTGTTTTGGTGTGTGTCTAGAAATCCTTCCCGTACCTGCAGCAGGATTTGTGGCTTCATTACTGCTTAATCAAACCATTTGGCTCAAAGAAGATTTAGGCTCGGCGACAGCGAGAGCTTTTTTGTATCCATTGTTTTTAGCATTTTTATATTACTTTCTACGACGTTCATGGCTACCAACATTAGTGGCGATCGCACTGCAAGGTTTATTTTATCCGCAAACTTTACTGATCTCTGCCGGAGTCTTAATTTTACAGTTAGTCTGCTACGAGCGATCGCGTCCTCGTTTATCTCGAAATCGCAACGATTATCTCTTTTGTGCAGCAGGCTTGGTAGTTGCTTTTTTAGTGATGTTACCATACGTGTTCGAGTCGTCGCCGTTTGGTCCTACGATTAGTGAAGCCCAAGCAAGAGCATTACCTGATTTTTTACCTGGAGGGCGCACGCAATTTTTTGCGAGTGGGCTTTGGAGGTATTGGATTTGTGGTAGGCGTAGCGGTTTTTTACCTGATGAGTGGTGTCAACCGACTTGGAGAGCATCAATACAGCCGTTTTTCCTTTCGCCACCAATTTGGCTCGGTTTTTTGTTACCTAGTCTGCTACTATTTCCCCGTCCATTTGCTTTAGTTAAGTACGTTAAGCAGGTGCGAGTTTTACTCGACATTGTACTAGTTTCATTTTTTATGTTCTTCGCTGCGCACGCAGTGTTATTTAAGCTTTATCTTCCTAGCCGCTACACGCAACATAGCTTGCGGATTGTGTTAGCGATCGCCACAGGAATTTCATTAATATTAATTCTAGACGCACTGTTTCGTTGGGCAGAACAACAAACAGTACGGAAATTCTTAACACTAGGTGCAACCGCATTAGTTGGCGCAGTTCTAATTTTATATCCTAGTTTTTTGCGAGTGACTGGACAAGAATTCCCTAGCCCTGGTTATGTTACGGGTAATGTACCACAACTGTATGAGTTTTTCAAGCAGCAACCAAAAGATACTTTGATTGCATCGCTCACAGAAGAAACTGATAATTTACCAACATTTTCGCAGCGATCAGTCCTCGCGAGTCGGGAACTTGCTATTCCTTATCATGTAGGATACCAGCGTGAATTTAGTCAACGGGCTACTGATCTAGTTCGCGCGCAGTATAGTCAAAACTTGACAGACGCAGAGAATCTAATTCAAAAGTATGGAGTTGATTTGTGGTTAGTAGATCGCGCCGCGTTTACGCCTGAATATTTAGTACGCCATCGGTGGTTGAGTCAAAGACAGTTTCAGCCCGAAATTCAAGCAATTAGAGCTAGACTCGAACAAGGCTTAGTTCCGGCTTTAGCAAAGTTGGTTGATCGCTGTTCGGTGTTTGAGTCTCAAGGGTTAGTTGTAATGCAAGCCGAATGTATTGCCTCAGCAAAGTAAACATCATTTTG
The DNA here is from genome assembly GCF_001904655.1 of Chroogloeocystis siderophila 5.2 s.c.1. Lineage (NCBI taxonomy): Bacteria > Bacillati > Cyanobacteriota > Cyanophyceae > Chroococcidiopsidales > Chroococcidiopsidaceae > Chroogloeocystis > Chroogloeocystis siderophila. The sequence goes on from NZ_MRCC01000004.1 coordinate 127,687, forward strand.
AGCACGTTCGCTCCCAAGCAACTGCGATTAGTGTAATTTTTCTGCTATGCTCATGACAGGCGTGCACAAATTTCTCACGGCTCCAACGACTAAAACTTCCAGCCGTCAATTTATATTTTGGTTTACTCTAAGCATAACTTTTGCTTTACTATTCAGTTTTCTGTCGCTCGATGAAGCTTTTGGAAGTAACTACGTTGTACAAGATGATGCTAGACAACACGTCGTCTGGATGCGGCGATTTTTGGACTCATCGTTGTTTCCCAATGATTTCATTGCTGATTACTATTTATCAGTAGCACCACCAGGATATACAGCTTTTTACAGAGCTTTTGCAATTGCAGGTATCGATCCAGTGGTTGTGAGTAAGATTGTGCCAGTTTTGCTCGGTTTGGTAGCTACAGCATACTGCTTTGGAGTTAGTATGCAAATATTGCCTGTGCCCACCGCCGGATTTCTGGCAACATTGATCCTCAATCAAAATCTGTGGTTGAAGGATGACTTAGCTACTGGTACAGCACGAGCTTTTGCATATCCTCTATTTCTAGCATTTTTATACTATTTGCTACGGCGATCGCTCCTGCCTTGTCTAGCTACTGTTCTTTTAATCGGACTATTCTACCCCTCATTTATCCTGATTGTAGCTGGTATCTTGTTTTTACGAATCCTGAGTTGGGAAAATGGAAAATTAAGTTTGTCACAAAATCGGAAAAATTATCTATTGTGTGGTATTGGGTTAGGATTAGCTGTATTGGTGATGTTACCTTATATCTTAACTCCCTCCGAATTCGGGCAGACATTTACACTCACACAAGCGCAAGCAATGCCAGAATTTTCTGCTGAGGGGCGCACCAGTTTTTTTATTGCAAATCGAAGAGAGTTTTGGCTGTTTGCCAGCCGTAGTGGGTTTTTCCCTGGAGAATGGCGAGGTTTACCCTATAACTATTTTCCCTTACTGCTTTGTGTTGGCTTACTGTTACCGTTGTTATGGCGATACCATGTTAGTTTTCCCCTTGTTAAAGAGATTACCAGCGCCGTCATCATCTTGCCGCAAACAGCTTTAGTATCGCTAAGCTTATTTTTAGCAGCACACCTTTTGCTGTTTAAGCTTTATTTACCTAGTCGCTACACGCAACCGAGTTTAAGAATGCTAACAGCAATTGCTGCTGGAATTGCGCTCACTGTATTATTAGATGCAGCATTTCGTGTCAAGCTACGCGCGCAGCAAAGCATTCTCAGAAAAAGCATGGTAGCCGCCTCGCTAACAGTACTTCTGGGAGTTTTGCTTGTATTTTACACAACATTTAGCTTACGACAGATAATAGCTGTTGCTACGGGAGTTTTTTTACTAATACTCATAGACACAATTTTGGTAGCAAGAAGCAACACAACGAGTAAACAAAGCTTTGGCACAATTTTCCTTGCCGCAATTTTAGCAATAGGTTTAATTTCATACCCAGTGCTTTTATTGAGTAAAGACTTTAACTTTCCAGATACGGGTTATCAAGTGGGGAAGTTTCCTGAATTGTATGCTTTTTTTGCCCAGCAACCAAAAGATACCATGATCGCCTCGCTAGAACGCGAAGCAAGTAATCTACCAGCGTTTACCAATCGCTCTGTACTAGTAGCAAGGGAATTTGCTATTCCTTACCATACAGGATACTACAACCAGATTCGGCAGCGACTTCTTGACTTGATCAATGCTCAATACAGCCCCAATCGCGAGCAGTTGTTAAGCTTTATTCAAAAATATAATGTAGATTTTTTTGTGGTAAATCGCGATCGCCTACTCTCGCCTTATTTACCTAGCGATCGCGGTGCGTGGGAAGTCAAGAATAATCTCTGGATTAGCCAATATCAACCAGCAGCAGCAATGGCAGAAGCAAGGTTTAAGCAAGGAATAGTGCCTGCTATGGCAAAACTTGCGGAGCGTTGTTCAGTTTTTGAAACTCAAGGTTTGAGAATCATAAAAGCAGAATGTATCACAAAAGTTCCTTAAATATACATTCGTTGCAAGACTTGATAAATAGCTTGTGAAGAAACTTGATCGGTTACTTTCACGACACCCATCTGTGTTGGTAAGACAAATCGCACTTTACCTGCTTTAACTTTCTTATCAGTTTGCAAGGCATCCACGATCGCATCACGATCAATTCCCGTTGGTAACTTGGTCGGTAGCCCCGTTTTTTGAATCAATGCCAACTGACGATCTTGCGATGCTTGCTCCCATAAACCCAGATTAACAGCTAGTTGTCCGGCAGCTACCATTCCAATCGCCACCGCCTCGCCGTGATTGACAACACGATACCCTGTTAAACTTTCGACTGCATGACCAATTGTATGTCCATAATTGAGGATTGCGCGTAATCCAGCTTCTTTTTCGTCTTTACTCACCACATCGACTTTGGCTTGACACGATCGCATCAGAATTTCTTGTAACAAGTTTTCGCTTAAATACTGAAAGTGATCTAAGCGATCGCACGCTTCCATTTGCGCGAATAATTCTGCATCCCAAATCACGCCATACTTAATGACTTCCGCCATTCCCGCCCGAAACTCGCGTTCGGGTAATGTTTGTAGTACCTGCGGATCAATTAGTACTAACTTAGGTTGATAAAACGCACCAATTAAATTCTTGCCCTGCGGATGATTCACGCCAGTTTTCCCACCGATCGCTGCATCTACCATTGCTAGCAGTGTCGTTGGAACTTGCACAAAATTGATACCGCGCAGCCACGTAGCCGCCGCAAAACCTGTCATATCACCAATGACACCACCACCCAAAGCAACCATCGTTGAAGAGCGTTCTAGGCGGTTTTCTAAAGCTGTATTGTAGAGTTTTTCGACTGAGGTGAGTGTTTTGTATTGTTCGCCGTCGGGTAAGTTGCAACTGCTGACCTCAAAGCCAGCATTTTCGAGGGATACGATTGCGCGACCGCCATAATGCTGGAACACCGTGGAATTGGAAACCAACAAGACTTTTTTACCTAGATTCAAGCCCGACATCAATTCCCCTAGCTTGGCGATTCCGCCAGGTGCGATCACAATATCATAAGCTTGTTGCGGTAAACTTAGCCGAATCGTGTGCATTAATAAAACCCATTACCAAAGCAGCAGCATTGCGCTGTTATTTTATCGTATTCACAACGGTAAGTAAGTCCCTTGTGGGTGATGCCACTTGTCATGCAGTATATGCTTTAATATTTTTTAATACCCAGTGTACTGGGAAAACTCTTGAACGGGAACAGAAAAATGCTTGGAGTTATCGCTTACATCGTCATGTTGGGTGCTTTTTTTGCCCTTGCGGTAGGATTACTATTTGGTCTACGTGCAGTCAAGTTGATTTAACGCGAGAAAGCGAGATAGTAGCGTCAACTGAAATAAACTGAGATTGGCTAGAGTAAATCTTAGCTGGCAACTCCGAGGATTGAACAATGGTTACGCATTCGGTGAGCCAATCTACTCATACACAACACAATACACTTCCACCGCTTGAAAGTGGCGATCGCCTGACTCGCCCTGAATTCGAGCGACGTTATGCGGCTGCATCCTACATCAGGAAAGCCGAACTGCGCGAAGGCATTGTTTACGTGGCATCTCCGTTACGACACAACCAACATGGCAAATCTCATAGTCGAGTGATAACTTGGTTAGGAGTTTATCAAGCACTCAGCGGCTGACCTCAAGCTGATCTACACCTCTAGCACCGAAGCCGAGGCAGAACAACAATTGATGACATTTGCCGAGAAATGGGACAAGCCGTATCCAATTATTAGCAAGTCTTGGATGGCTCATTGGCAGCGCCTCATCGGGTTGCTTGCCTTTCCAGTTGAAATCCTTACGATCTATACCACCAATGCGATTGAATCACTCAACATGACACGGCGAACAGTCTTGAACAACCACCGCACCTTTCCCACTGACGAGTCGGCGCTCAAATTCGTGTATCTTGCATTCCAAAACATTTCTAAAAAAAGGATTGGAAGGCCGCTTTGAATCGATTTGTGTTCGCTTTTGAAGAGCGATTTTCTACTTGACGAATCATGCTTGACACAAACCAGTTGACAAACCCGCAAGGAGCAACGATTTAGAGTTAAGACACCATGACAACTTACACTTAAAGTAGATCTTCCTCAGATAACTGAGCTATTTTCATTGAGGCTCTTAAAGTTCCTCTTTTTAAATCTTGATTGCGGTGAACAAGAATTGACCGAATTTGATTTGATTTAAGGTTTGCGTAGATGTGGTGGCTACCCGTAATTCTTTGCAAAACCCAGCCCTTTTGCTCAACAATCTTGCATAGCCACTTGTCAGAAATCAATTTCATACTGCAATTTCAACAACTTGATCGGTTGAATCAATGGCATTGTGACTATTGGCAACATCAAGCCACCCTTCAATAGCATCCTTTAAATTTGCCATTACCTCCTCCATCGTGTCACCTTCGGTGATACAACCAGAAAATGCGGGAACCTCTGCCCAATAACCGCCTTCTTCTGCCGGATGAATGATTGCTCTGATTTTCATACACCTGTTGAGCTTGTTATTAACAATATGCTAGCAACCCTATCAGTTTGCTCTCACCTTGTAGCTGCTGGAATCAGTATTTGTAGCACCCTACACAAATCAAATTAAGCCTTGTTTTGCATAAGGTAATAGTGCCAGAGAATTCGCGCTGCAACTGCCCGCCACGGTTTCCATTTCTCAGTAATTGCTTCGAGTTCCACTGGAGTTGGGCGCTTTGGTAAACGTTTAAGTTTTTGATACGCAATGGCTAACGCTAAATCGCCACTGGGAAACGCATCAGGGCGTTGTAGGCACATGAGTAAATAAATATCAACTGTCCAGTCACCGATGCCTTTGATTTGTCGTAGTTGACAGCGTACATTTGCATCATCCATCAGCGCTAGTTTGTCTAAATCAATGACGTTAGTTGCGATCGCTCGTGCTAATTCTCGACAATACAATATTTTGCGCTGACTCAATCCTGCTGCTTGCAGTTGCGCATCATCTAACTGTAAAAAGTTTGCAGGTGTTAGCAGGACAAGCTGCGATAAGCGCGTGAAAATTGCTTTGGCAGATGCTACCGATAGTTGTTGTCCAATAATGGTGCGCACCAATCCCACAAAACCTGTCTCGCGTTCCCAGTTGGGTGGATGTCCCCATTTTTTAACAATGCTTGCTAGATCGCGATCGCGTTGTGTAAGTTCTGCGACTGCTAAAGTGATACTAGTTGTACTGAGGCGTTGTATACTCAATTGTCGTACCACGTAAACATCCTATAACTCGATTGCGTTGCTGATTGCATAAGAGTGCTGAGAAGATAATGTGGCGAGTAATATGAATATTTTAAGTGTTGAAACAAATTTTATAACTTCAGCGATTTTCTACAGTTTATAATAGGAGCATTAATCATTAATTACTATTTTTGTAGTGAATCAGCTTTCCTAAATTATTAAGGATAAGGATACTATTTTAGCAAGTTTTGTCAACAGAATAAAATTTCTTTAGAGCCAGCATTTGAAATTATAAACTTCTAAATCAAAGAGTCATATTACTCAATCACATTTGACAAGTGTTTTATGAAAGATCAGCCAAAGATTCCCGCAGATAAAATACCAGAAATATTTGATCGGGCTGCACGATTATACGCAGAGAAAAACCAAAGCTATTCGGCTGAAGAAATCATTCAAGCAGGTTTGGAGGCGAGAATTCCACCCGAATATATCCAAAAAGCGATCGCCCAAGTTCAGGCGCAGCAAAATTCTAAACAACCAACGCGTAGATTACAGTTTAGCAATTTCCCCCTAAATGCGATCGCAATTGCAGCAGCATTTATCTTAGGCAGTCTAGTAACAGCAACTGTTGCTGGAATCCAACCAACGCAAAGTCGAGGAAGGACTCCAACAAACTTTCTAGAAACAAATTTAGAAAGAGCAAACTTAAAACAAATCGACCTCAGAGGCAGAGATCTAAGTAATATCAACCTAACGAAAGCCAGACTCGACAGAGCCGATCTTAGCGACTCCAATTTAAGTCATGCTAATCTATCACGCGCTCGGCTGAGAAACGCCAATTTGAGTGGTGCAAACTTAAGTCGTGCTAATCTGTCACGCGCTGATCTGAGAAATGCGAACTTAGTAGGTGCAATTTTAGATGGCACTGATTTATCGCGTGCTAGGCTTGAAGGCGCAATTCTGCCTGATGGAATGAGATATCAGTGATTAGTAAGGTTCGTTTCAGTTAAGCGACGCTTGACACAAAACGCAATTCATCAAACTACTAATCAAGCGCTCTTTTTCCATGGGCATAGTATGCTTACCATGCAAGACTTCTTGTGCTAAAACAAATGCAACCAAAGAACCAAGAAAAATGCGGGCTGTTGCTTCGGTATCGGCAATATTAAGTTCTGGATGTGCTGTAAAGTAATTGCTGAGATTTTGAAATCCAAACTGGACAACTGTGCGCGTATAAAGTTGCGCTAATTCAGGAAACCGCGCCGATTCAGCAATAACTAACCGAAAAAAAGCAATGTATTCTTGGTCATCCATTTTAGCTAAAAACTTCTCCGCAATTCTCCGCAATACGGTTTGTGGTTCGCCTTCAAACGGATTTTGAAACTCAGACAAAAAGCTACGAATCGTCACGCGCTCAATCAACGCGACGAACAATCCTTCTTTATCTTGAAAGTGACTATAAATCGTCTGTTTGGATACACCAGCAGCAGCAGCAACGCGATCCATGCTTGTTTTGGCATAACCTTGTTTGAGAAAAACCTGCATCGCGCCTTGCAAAATCTGTTCGCGCTTCGTATTGCCACTTTCCAGAGGTTCTGACTCAATCTGCGCGGCTAATACACCGACTTCATTGAGGTAGTTTATTGCTGAATGCGAATTTCTCAGTGGGGAGTTAGCCATATTGCTCAAAGCTTAAATTTTTGTAAAAAGGCTTGTTTAATCATACTGTACGGTCTAGTATGATTTTATCAGCACTTTGGTCTTATAAAGACTCATAGTATTACAAACAACAGTCATGCCTGCGATAACAACAAGGGCAAGAGTTTCTAACTCAAAATTAAAAACCGATGTCGCAATTGATATCACAGCCGCAAAAACCCGCCCAAACGCCTGAATTCTCAGCGAAAGTACGTCGTAAAGTCAATCCGCGTTTGTTGATTCCGCTTGGGCTAATCATTGTTGGTGCAGTTGGTTTTTCAATTTGGTACTTTTCATCGCGTCCGAGAACTGATGCACTACAGCTAAGCGGTCGAATTGAAGGCTATCCAATAAATGTAGGGGCTAAAGTAGGTGGTCGGATTGAGCTTGTGACAGTGCGAGAAGGCGATTCGGTTCGTAAGAATGAAACGATTGTGCGGCTCGATGATGCAGAAATTCAAGCACAATTGCAAGGCGCAAATGCACGTTTAAGTGCTGCGCAGCAACAAGAACAACAAGCACGGTTGCAAATTGCCGTTGCCCAAAGCCAAATTGAAGAAGCACAGTTTAATTTACAACAATCGCAGGGAGACGCTCAAGGACGAATTGCGCAAGCAGAAGCAAACGTAGCCGCAGCCGAAGCACAGTTAAATCAAACACAAGCACAATTTATTGAAGCGCGATCGCAACTCGATTTAGCCCAGAAAGAACGCGATCGCTTTCAACAATTACTACAAGCAGGCGTGATTACACAGCAGCAATTCGATCAAACGCAAGCAACCTTTCAAACCGCCCAAGCCACACTGCAAAGCCGAGAAGCCGCAATCAGTGCTGCACAAAGACAAGTCAACGCAGCCCAAGGCGGATTAGTGCAAGCCCAAACCGCTAGTCTGAACCCGAATATTCGTAATACGCAATTGAATGCTTTACGCAGACAACTCGATGTCGCGCGATCGCAACTTGCAATAGCCCAAGCCGAAGTTAAAAATGCGCAAGCTACCCGCCAACAAATTCAAGCACAAATCACCGATCTCAACGTTGTCAGCCCGATTGATGGTGTCGTGTTAACTCGTAGTGTCGAACCTGGGGAAGTTGTAGCGACAGGTAAAACATTGTTAACAGTGATCGATCCCAACACGGTTTATCTGCGGGGTTTCATTCCTGGAGGACAAATTGGCAATGTGCGCGTTGGACAACGTGCGAATGTCTTTCTCGATTCTGCCCCTGATCGCCCGTTAGCGGCAAGAGTCACCGCAATTGATACGCAAGCGTCATTTACTCCAGAAAATATCTACTTCCGTGAAGATCGAGTACGACAAGTTTTTGGCGTCAAGCTGAGTATTGACGATCCCCAAGGATTTGCAAAGCCAGGAATGCCAGCCGATGGGGAAATTCTGACTCAATAAAAAAATTGCAACTTCAATGACAACTACAGATACAACAGCATTAACGACAGAATTAGTCATTCGAGTTGAAGGACTAGAGAAACGCTACGGTAAATTTGTCGCCGTTCGTGGAATTGATTTTACAGTACGTCAAGGAGAAATTTTTGGTTTAATTGGCCCCGATGGCGCGGGAAAAACGACAACGTTTCACATCCTCGCCGGAGTGATGGAAGCGAGTGAAGGTGCTGTACAAGTATTGGGGTTACCTCCCCGCGATGCACGGTTAAGTATCGGTTATCTCACTCAGCAATTTTCACTTTATCTCGATTTGAGTATTAACGAAAATCTCAGCTATAGTGCAGGCTTACGTAAAATTCCTTCAGATTTACTGCAACAACGGCGAAATAAATATCTCAAATTAATGGGATTAGAACGATTCGGCGATCGCCTCGCAGGACAACTTTCAGGAGGGATGAAGCAGAAATTAGCGCTTTGTTGTGCGTTAGTATCTCAACCGCAGATTTTACTTTTAGATGAACCAACGACAGGTGTCGATCCGGTATCGCGGCGGGAATTTTGGGATGTCCTCGCAACGTTAGCGAATGAAGGCGTGACGATTGTTGTCGCAACACCCTATCTTGATGAAGCTGAACGCTGTAACCGCATTGCGTTAATGTATGAAGGACAAATTCAGCAAATTGGTACACTCAAACAGCTGCGCGATGATTTAGGTTTAGAACGCTTAGAAGTGCGGACAGGAAATTTACAAGCCCTCGAAGTCGCAGAAAAGATTTTACTATCCACAGACGCAGAGTCGAATTCTCAGATTGATGTGATTGATGCCCAGCGGTATTATCAAGCGATCGCAGATGTGCAGAGTTTTGGCGATCGCCTCGATGTTTTAGTACCAAACGCCCAAAAAGGTAAAGCACAAGTTCGCAGATTATTGCATCAAAACAAAATCCCGTTAGACACAATTGAAACTGGCGCAGCCACTTTAGAAAATGTCTTTGTCACGCGCTTACGCACTGCGGGTTCCGATCCACCGTTTATTCCCTTTCCCAGAAAAAAGCGAGGGAATAATACTTCTACTTCATCAGTTGCAATTGGTGCAAACAACTTACAAAAGGTTTTTGGTAACTTTCAAGCCGTTAAAGGAGTCAATCTAGAAATTCGCTATGGGGAAATTTACGGGTTGCTGGGGGCAAATGGTGCAGGTAAAACAACGACAATTAAAATGCTATGCGGATTGCTTGAACCAACCAGTGGTAAGATTTCGCTGGCGGGAGAAACGCAAAATTTACGGAGTAATCAACTGCGACAGCGGATTGGTTATATGAGCCAAAAGTTTACGCTGTATGATGACTTGAGCGTTGTGCAGAATTTGGAATTTTATTGCGGAGTGTATGGAGTTTCGAGGAGATTACGACGCGATCGCATCAATTGGGTTTTAGAAACTTGTGGCTTGGTGGGTCAAGAAGATATGATTACGGGGCAATTACCTGGAGGTTGGAAGCAGCGAGTTGCCTTCGGGGCTTCAGTAATGCACGAACCGGAAATTTTATTTCTTGATGAACCCACATCCGGTGTCGATCCGCTAGCGAGGCGACAATTTTGGCGCTTAATAGAAGATTTTGCTCGCAACGGAACCGCAATTTTAGTAACTACACACTATCTCGAAGAAGCCGAACACTGCAATCGTATGGGCTTTATGGTTGCGGGGGAAGTCGTCACGCAAGGTTCACCGAGTCAAATCAAAGCCGAACAACCAGGACAACTTTTAGAAGTCATTACCGATAATACACAAGTTGCATCGAATTTACTCAAAACGCAACTCGAACCTTGGCGCGTATCAATCTTTGGCGAGAAACTTCATGTTGTTCTCGATCATCCAGAAGAAATTTCTCAACTTCGTTCAACTTTAAAGGAGGCAAAATTACAAATTCACGCACTTCGCCCAATTCCCTTTTCTTTAGAAGATGCATTTATCGGTATCGTGCAACGTGCAAGTTATAGTTGTGAATAATCTTACTCTGGTAGAAATTCATCATTTACTACTTCTACCAACTCATATGGACATTGCGTAGGAAATGTTTCCAAAGGTAATCCGGTTTCTGCTTTTGCTTGTTTGGCTGCTTCTGTATAAGCTTCAGCAAAGATGCTTTCCAGATAAGGCTTAAGGCTGGGAGATTCTTTGAGTAATTTTTTAATCCGCCTGCGATGTTCAATGATACTGCTTTCCCAACTACCGCTTCTGTATTCAGGTTGATATTGCCATTTGAGTAAGTGAAGCAAAACTACAATTAAATTACTTTCTAAACTTCTGCGTTCACCCCTCCCCATATCTTCAATTTCCTCGATCAAATTCTCCCAGTCAACACTTTCATAATTTTGACTTCGTAGTTTTTTTACAGTTGACTCAATCCATTCTAAATAATCTGTCTCGTACAGCGTTTGGTAATCAGCTTTGAAGGAATGCATAGGGTTTTTATTAGAATTTTATGACAATCAGCAAAAATACAACTGTATTAAATATTCTTAATTGTAACGAAGCTATTACTTGTCCGTGTTCAGAATCATGAATAAAAACTCACCGAGAGATATTACAGTACGCAAAGCAAGGCAAGAAGATGCAGAAGCTATATGTCATGTGCATTGTGTATCTGTACGTACATTATGTGCAAACAATTACACACCTGAGCAAATTGAAGCCTGGATAGGTAGCTCTGAACCAGAAAATTTTCGCAAAGCACTACTCGAAAGAGGTGAAATAGTATTTGTTGCTGAAATTGCGGGAGCGATTGCAGGATTTTCTTCTTTGTTCAAAAATGAAATATATGCTGTCTATGTTCATCCTGATTACACTCGTCGAGGAGTGGGTACGCGGCTTCTGAATGCTGTAGAAAAAGAAGCAATATTTCAACATATCACAAAGCTCAAACTTATAGCTTCAACAACATCTGAGCCTTTTTATCAAGCACATGGCTATCAAGTATTGGAACGCTCATTTCATGCCTTGAGTTCCGGCACACAAATTCCTTGCGTTTATATGGAAAAGTTATTAAATGAAACGAATTTTAGCACAGTGTATTAAAGAACTAGCACAATTTCGACGCGATCGCCTTACGGTTGCGTTAGCAATTTTATTACCTTTAGCCACTTTATTTATTTTTGGTTTTGCGATTCGTTTAGAAGCAACAAATATTCCGATTGTCATTCAAGACTTAAATAATAGTCCGCTTAGTCGTAGTTATATTGAGCAATTAATGGCGACGAATCAATTTCAACCTACGCGCTGGGAAAATAACATAGTAGAAGCATTAGAAAGAGGAATTGCCAATGCAGGTGCAATCATTCCGCCTGATTTTGACGCACAAATTAACTCAAATCAACCTACTACCATACAAGTGTTAATTGATGGGACTGACGCTAACAATGCCAGAATTATTCAAAACTCATTTAGAGCGACAACCAATGCTTTTTTACAAACTTCTGGTATCCAACAAGAACAGCCTAATATTGTAGCGAGAATTCGGATATGGTTTAATCCAGGACGTCGAGAGTCCTTGTATATTGTCCCTGGAGTTTATGGCGTAATTTTGTGGATTTATCCGTCATTGCTGGCGGCGATCGCAATGGTACGCGAAAAAGAACGCGGTACGATTCTACAAGTTTACGCTTCCAGCCTCACCGCTGCCGAATTATTATTAGGTAAAGGACTTGCTTATTTCCTGATTGGTATTGCCCAAGCAATTGTCATTATCAGCCTAGGTTCACTCTTATTTCAGCTAAGTTTTGCTGTTGAACCAACAGCGTTTATTCTGGGAACTTCACTTTATTTATGGACAAGTGTATTATTTGGTTTACTCATCGGAGTCAGAGCGAGTAATCAAAACGCTGCGGTACAAGGAGTTGCAACAATTGGTTTTCTTTCGTCACTCTTACTGTCTGGCTTTATATATCCTTTGAGTAACATTCCTTTTCCACTATCGCTCATTTCTAGTATTTTACCCGCTCGCTACTACATCGAACTCAGCCGCGATGCATTTGTCCGTGGTACAGGTTGGATAGGAGTTTGGTTTATTCCCCTAGTTCTCATAGTTATCGGCTTGCTACTATTTAACACAGCAAGAAAAGCATTAAGCCGAATGCAATTACCATACTAAATAAAAAAAAATCAGAAGTCTCCTTTTACATTCTATTTCTATATGAAATTCCTTATTCACCTTCTAGAAAGTCGCTTTTGGGCATTATGTATTAAAGAAATTAATCAAATAATAAGAAACAAACAATTACTTTTTTTACTATTATTTCCACCAACAGTACAACTTTTAATCTTTGGTTTTGCACTTAATGCCGATGTCCAAAACCTCAAGTTAGGAATTGTAGATTATGCTAATACCTACGAAAGTCGCGAGTTAGTTGCTGCATTAACAGAAAATCAAATCTTTATTCCGCAAAATTACAGTTTGAGTCAAGAAGAAATTGCGCAGCAAGTACGCCTGGGACAAATTACGGCTGGGCTAGTGATTCCTCCAGAGTTTAATCGCGATTTGGCACAAAATAGAACTGCGGAAGTGCAAGTGATAATTGATGGAGTTGATGCAAATACCGCAGGAATTGCTAGCGGTTATGCTACTCAGATCGTTAATCAGTATAGTCGAAGTTTAGATGAGAATCTGACACCACCTTTAGTACAAGCACAAAGCGTTTTCTTCTACAATCCTGGTTTATTAAGTAGTTGGTTTTTAGTTCCTGGAGTCTTGGGAACCGTAATTACCTTAACAAGTACACTTGTCTCCTCTACAACATTGGTACGCGAAAAAGACTCTGGAACGTTAGAACAATTGTTAATGACTCCCGCAGATGCTTGGGAAATTCTATTAGCAAAAATTGCTCCATTGTTTGTGCTGTTGATGGGAGATATACTATTAGCACTCAGCGTCGCTCGTATCGTTTTTAGAGTACCGCTACAAGGAAGCTTGTTGCTATTTTTGACGCTTGGGGGACTTTACTTATTTGTAGGAATTGGTTTTGGATTGATGTTAGCGACTCTAGCAAAAAACCAGCAACAGGTCGTTTTAACTTCATTTTTTATCAATTTACCACTAATTCAACTTTCAGGAGCGATCGCACCGATTGAAAGTATGCCAGTTTTCTTTCAATACCTCTCACTACTCAATCCCCTGCGTCACTTTGTCGCCATCTCTCGCGGAATTCTCCTAAAAGGTGTTGGTATTGATATTTTATTCCCGCACGTGTTGGCACTTTTCACTTTTGTTGTCGTTTTGTTGACAGTGAGTGTCAATCGCTTTCGGAGTCAGTTGAGTTAAAGATGAGTTAAAGATAAGTGACGAGTAGCTAGTGGTTAGTAGCTAGAAACGATTCTACTTCGGCTGCGGTGGGTTGCGAAGCGATCGCCCCTGGTTTTGTTGTTGTCAATGCCCCTGCGGCGTTTGCATACTTCACGATATAGCGCGCAACGTTTGGATCTTGTAAACTACTGATACCTTGTTGATTTAACTGGTGAATGAACGCGGCGAGAAAGCTATCTCCTGCGCCTGTAGTATCGACAACTTTAACGGGGAAACTGGGAACTTTGCCTTCATTTTCTCCTAAACAGTAAGCACAGCCATGTTCGCCAGCGGTGATAAGTACGCCTTCAATCGATTCCAGCCGATAGTTAATTGCGCCTGGATCGGTGGTTTCAAATAACCATTCGGCTTCTTCTTGTGAAAGTTTGAGAAAATCGATGCGGTTGTAAAGTTTGGGAATAATTTCGCGTGCAGTCGCCTCACTATCCCAGAATACCGAACGCCAGTTGACATCTAAGACAATTTTTACATTATACTGCTCAGCTAAGTCTAAAGCGCGAAAGACCGCAGCGCGGCTATCTGGATAAGCGAGTTCTAAAGTTCCTAAGACAAGAAAGTCGGCGCTTTCAAAGAGTTGTACGGGTAACTTGTCAGCTTGCAAGTACGTATCTGCAAAGTCTTCGGTTTTAAATTCGCCAAAACCTGCAAACGTGCGATCGCCAGATTCCGAACGTACCACATAAATTTGTCGCGTCGGTGCGCTAGGATGACGTTGCACGCCTGTAGTATCTACACCTACTTTTTGTAATAGCTGTACAAGGGCGTTTCCTGGCTCATCTTCACCGACACACCCCACAAATCCAGAGGGTGTTCCTAGCTTAACTGAAGCACACGCGACGTTTGCCGGTGCGCCTCCTGGGTATGGTGTCCACGATTCGACTTGTTCAAGTGATCGCCCGATTTGATCGGCAAGGCAATCAAATAAAATTTCCCCCAGGCATAACACACGCGGATTTGTCATCGGTCACGGCTATCAACTTGCGACTATACCAGCATAAGGAGAAATCGGACATTTGCGCGTGATCGCAACTGAAATTTACAGCACAACATCAGCAGATCCGAAGTCTTTCGTTGGAGTTATTGTTTATTGCTGTTAGCGACTAGCCATTAGCCCAGTTGGTACAAATTATCCTTTGTTCTTATAGAATAATTTTAGTTAATTTAAATTATTACTTAGACTTCTTTATTACTCTGTCTAAAATCCATAGAGATTTCTCTATTAGTAATATTTAATATTTCTTTAATAATTAGTGACTTAGACTAAACTAAATCTGCATTAGAAGCTGTATTCTATTGTTTAACGTACTGCTTGAGCATATTCTTCTATTCCTTAAGGAGCATATCACTATATTTTAAATAGTGCATTTTTGAAAATCGGTGAAAGCAAGTACGTTGTTTCTTCTTTCTTCGTTGATCCCAGGCAGCTATTTATACATTTCATCATGCGTAAATAGTGCAAGAAATACACCTTATTTCTTGTCTGGTTTTATTGCATAGAGATACTTTGATTGATTCATAACTATAGCCTAAGAATGCAATTAACTAATCGTATCCATTTTCGCAACCTGCGCGGTGATTTATTCGGTGGAATCACGGCTGCAATTGTGTCGTTACCCCTCGCGCTAGCCTTCGGTGTTGCCTCTGGCGCAGGTGCGGTAGCAGGTCTTTACGGTGCTGTTTGCGTTGGCTTTTTTGCAGCACTGTTTGGCGGTACGCCCACACTTATTTCTGAACCAACAGGACCGATGACGGTAGTCATTACTGGAATTATCGCCAGTTTGACTGCAAGCAACCCAGAAAATGGCTTAGCAATGGCGTTTACAGTCGTCATGCTAGCAGGGCTATTTCAAATCCTCTTTGGCGTATTCAAGCTGGGAAAATACATCACGTTGATGCCCTACAGCGTGATTTCAGGCTTTATGTCTGGGATTGGAGTCATCCTCATTATCTTGCAGATTGCTCCGTTTTTAGGACAAGCGGCTCCTAAAGGCGGCGTTCTCGGTACAGTGCAAAGCTTACCGCAGTTATTCTCCAATATTAATCCTGCGGAAGCTATTCTAGGCGCGCTAAGTTTGGCAATTCTGTTTTTCATGCCACGCAAATTCAAGCGCATCGTCCCACCGCAACTTGTTGCCTTGATTGTTGGCACAATAGTGTCTCTCATCTTTTTTCAAGGCGTTGAGATTCGCCGCATCGGTGAGATTCCTACCGGATTGCCACAGTTGCAAATGCCCGTCTTTACTGCCGGACAAATGACCACTATGGCAGTCGATGGTCTTGTGTTAGGAATGCTAGGATGTATTGATACCCTACTTACCGCCGTTATCGCTGATAGCATCACGCGGACACAACACAATTCAGACAAAGAACTGATTGGTCAAGGTATTGCCAACATGGTTTCTGGACTATGCGGTGGATTACCTGGCGCAGGCGCAACGATGGGGACGGTAGTTAATATCCAAGCGGGTGCTAGCACCGCAGTTTCAGGACTGACTCGCGCTATCATTTTACTCGTTGTCTTATTGGGAGCAGCAAGTTTAACGCAACCAATTCCGATGGCAGTACTCGCGGGGATTGCGCTGAAGGTGGGAATTGATATTCTTGACTGGAGTTTCCTCAAGCGCGCGCATCGAGTTTCGCTGAAGGGAACGCTGATCATGTACGGCGTGCTGTTCCTGACTGTATTTGTTGACTTGATTGTTGCAGTGGGTGTTGGCGTATTTATTGCAAACATCCTGACGATCGAACGGCTATCACAGCATCAGTCGCAAGATGTCAAAGTGATTAGCGATACGGATGATGACATTATCCTGAGTCAAGAAGAAAAGCAGCTACTTGAGCAAGCGAATAGTCGCGTGTTGCTGTTCTACCTCAGTGGACCAATGATTTTTGGATTGTCGAAAGCGATCGCCCGCGAACATACCGCAATGCAAGACCACGACGTTCTCATTTTAGATTTGAGCGATGTACCTATCCTTGGTGTAACAGCTTCATTAGCGATCGAAAATGCCATCAAGGATGCGGTAGAACAAGGACGTCAAGTCTTTATCGTTGGGGCGACAGACAAAGTCAAGCGTCGGTTAGAACGTTTGGGAATTTTCGATCTTCTTCCGCCGCAGAATGTCACGATGGATCGTGTTGAAGCTTTAAGACAAGCTGTTGAATACGTTTATCGTTCAGGAAAGATTACTGCAACCAGCGATCTTTTAGTCGTTGGTCCTAGCACTGCTGAAGAATATTCCACCGATGCGCCCGATATGCCGCTTCCACAGTAGTCCGCTGATATAACTGCTACCAGCCAGCAATTGCTTTCATTAGGCTGTCTTGTTAAAAAAAGCTCTTGGGAGTCTTGCCGTGTTTCGACCCCGAGAGCTTTTTTGTTCGTATTACTCCTCACACAATTAGAAGTGTATATCGGTTCTCGCTAAACTTTGAGGAGGATGAATGACACTTTGCAGATTGTCATAACAATTTTGAGTAAAAATCTGAGCCATGGCTCAATTTCGGTGAGATTGTTTAAAAACGAACTTAGCGCGTGTCACCGTGCGGACTTATGCCGTTTCACTAAAGTTTTCACGGTGCTAAGAAAGTTATGAATTCTCAATGTTGAGTGAACAATATTTCTTTAATTCAAACCTCACCACTCAAAACTTTTCCATATTTCCCCTAGCTTCTAGCTACTGAGGAATGTCACAATGCATAGCGTAACTTCTTTGTAGCTGTGTCGGATAAATCATGACAATGCATCTTAAAATGCAGCGCGCTTTTGAACAAAGACGCGTCATCAAAATCATCAGTGGCTTGAATAACTTTGACGCAGATCGAGTTGCTGCTACGGTCATTGCAGCCGATCGCGGTGGTGCTACTTTTGTCGATATTGCGGCTGAGCCTGAACTGATAAAACTTGCTCGAAGCTTGACAGATTTACCAATTTGTGTATCAGCAGTTGCACCCGAAAAGTTTGTCATTGCGCAAGAAGCTGGGGCTGATTTAATCGAGATTGGCAACTTTGATAGTTTCTACGCGCAAGGGCGGCGATTTGAAGCCGCAGAAGTGCTGGCGTTAACACAAGCTACGCGATCGCGCTTACCCAATATCACGCTATCAGTTACTGTTCCGCATATTCTCGAACTCGATCAGCAAGTGCAGCTAGCCGAAGAACTCGTCAAAGCTGGCGCTGACATTATCCAAACCGAAGGCGGAACGAGCAGTCAACCGGCGCATTCAGGAACGCTAGGACTGATTGAAAAAGCGGCACCTACTTTAGCCGCTGCTTACGAAATTTCTCGCGCTGTATCGGTTCCGGTACTCTGTGCTTCAGGAATTTCTAGCGTCACGGCACCACTGGCGATCGCCGCTGGGGCTGCGGGTGTTGGCGTTGGTTCGGCAATCAATCAGCTGAACAGCGAAGTCGCGATGATTGCTGCGGTGCGTGGCTTAGTAGATGCATTAGCGACGCGAAATTACACTTTGGTGTAAATCATTTATCGGTAACAGGTAATGGGTAATTGAAGTTGTGTAATTCTCAGTGATTACCAATTACCTATTACCGCTTTAGCTCAGACAATCTTTCAGCGTATAAACTACCTTATCTTGCTGCTCGATTGTCATTTCTGGAAACATTGGTAAAGACAGAACTTCGCGGCTAGCTTGTTCTGAAACTGGCAAGCTACCTGGTTGATAACCAAGATTTTCATAAACTGGTTGTAAATGTAGCGCCAGCGGGTAGTAAACCATCGAACTCACACCGCGTTCTTGCAGCATTTGACGGACGCGATCGCGATAGTTGCTGTCGTTTTTTGCTAGCCGAATTGTATACTGATTCCACACGCCAACACCACGTGTAAGTTCCTGCGGAATCGCAACGGTGGGAATGTGCGCTAAAAATTCGTGATAGCGTTGCGCGATCGCCTGTCGTTGTTCGTTCCAGTGGTCGAGATAGCGGAGTTTGATTTGTAAAATCGCCGCTTGGATCGCATCTAGTCGGCTATTCACGCCTATTTCTTCATGGATATAGCGCGTTCTACTACCGTGTTCGCGGAGCATTCGGATTTTTGCCGCGATCACCGCATCATTCGTCGTCATTGCACCACCATCACCACACGCTCCCAGATTTTTTGTCGGGTAAAAACTAAAACAACCAATGTGCCCGATACTACCTACTTTTTGCCCTTCCCACATCGCCCCGGTAGACTGGGCGCAGTCTTCAATAACATATAAGTTGCTTGCTTGGGCAATTTTCATCACCGCCGTCATATCCACAGGCTGTCCAAACAAGTGAACGGGCATGATTGCTTTAGTTTTATGCGTAATTGCAGCGGTTAATTTCTCTACATCGAGATTAAACGTCGCCGCGTCAATATCCACAAAAACAGGCGTTGCACCAACCGCTGTAATCACCTCAGTCGTCGCAAAGAAAGTAAACGGTGAGGTAATGACTTCATCGCCTGCACCAACTTCTAAGGCTTTGAGTGCTAAAAATAACGCGTCTGTACCCGAATTACACGCAACGCATTCAGCAACACCTGTATAATTAGCAAACTGCTGTTCAAAGTCTTTGACAACAGGACCGCCAATATAACCACCAGAAGCCAAAACTTTTAAAACAGCATCACTTACTTCCGCTTCAATCGTTGTGTACTGTCGCACCAAATCTAGAGGAGGGATATTCACGCTTAGATCCATGAGTATTTATTCTTGAAAATATCAAATCAAATGTCGTGCTACAAGAAAATCCAGTTTCGGCTTCTTTTAAGCTTTTAGAATGAGAAATTCAATAAGTTGTTTCACGATTGAGAGGTTAGAGGTCAAAGGTCAGGGATTGGGTTTCTCTAGTCACTAGCCCCTCGTTCCTCAGGAAGAAAACTATGAACTCAACAGGATTAATTAGCTTAGATTTACTTGATTTGATGTTTGCGGTGGGATTAATTGCGATCGCCATTGGGTTATCGGCTTGGGAACGATTAGGACTCGAAGTCAGCTTAGCGATCGCCGCCGGAAGAACAATACTACAACTGTTGGTAGTTGGGTATATTTTGGCGTTTGTCTTTGCGCTGGATAATCCTTGGGCAGTTTTGGCAATTTTAGCAGTCATGCTGACGATCGCGGCGGTTGTCGCACGTAATCGTATTAGTAAAAAAATTCCTTTTGTTTTGCCGTTAGTGTGGGGAGCAATCTTTCTCAGCACGGCGGTGACGCTTGCTTACACAAACCTGCTGATTATTCAACCTGTGCGGTGGTACGAACCACAGTACCTCATTCCACTTGCAGGAATTGTTTTTGGTAGTGCGATTAATGGCGCAGCGATCGCCGGAGAACGCCTTGTCAGTACAATTAATGCAAGTCAGTTAGAAATCGAAACGCATTTAAGTTTAGGTGCAACTCCCCAACAAGCCGTCGCACAGTATCGCCGAGATGCCATCAAAGCGGGACTTATTCCGATTCTTAACCAAATGACTGTCGTAGGGATTGTGACACTTCCAGGAATTATTACAGGTCAACTCTTGAGTGGTGTCGATCCCCTCGATGCGGCATCGTACCAAATATTAATTTTGTTTATTCTGGCGTTTGCTAACTTAATTACGGCAATATTAGTGACACAAGGGCTCTGTAGACAGTTCTTTAATGCTGCCGCACAGTTGGTCAAGTAGTGGAAAAATCTCTCCTGAGTTGATATTGTTGCGTTTTAAATTAGAAGACAATATGAAATAAATAAGCAACCTAAATATGTCTTCTTTATCGGAACAGGTAATACTGATTACTGGAGCTTCCACGGGCATTGGTGCGGCGCTGGCAAAAACTTTATCCGAGCGGTACATGGGTATTCGGTTAGCGATCGCTGCCCGCAGTGTCGAGAAACTCGAAGACGTCGCTGATTTTTGCCGCAAAGTGGGAGCCGAAGTCTTAATAGTACCTACAGATCTAGAAAAGATTGAGCAAGTTGAAGCAATCGTCGCAAAAGTCATCGCACACTTTGGTCGCATTGACGCTTTAGTGAATAATGCCGGTTACGGACAAATGGGACCTGTGGAATTGATTCCTATCGAAGCAATTCAAAAGCAATTCCAAGTTAACTTAATTGCACCACTGGCGCTGATCCGTGCTGTTGTGCCGCAAATGCGAAATCAAGGTGGCGGCAGAATTATTAATATTAGTTCCTTGGGAGGAAGATTAGCTTTTCCCTTCGGAGGTTTATATAGTTCGTCGAAATTTGCATTAGAAGGGTTGAGTGATGCCTTGCGAATGGAACTTGAGCCATTCAATATTAAAGTTAGTGTCATCGAACCTGGACCTGTTAGCACTAACTTTTTTGCCGCATCAGCCCAAGCAGTAGAAGAAAATGTTGCCGCGCCAGAAAAAAGTCCCTACCGTACGGCATTTACCAAACTCAAAAACTTAGAATCACAAACAAGTCGTCAAGCTTGGAAATCCGAGCGCGTTGCTGAAGTCATTATCAAAGCGTTAGTTGCGCGTAACCCACGTCCGCGTTATGTCGCGGCAACAGGTGGCAGAATCTTAATATTTATGATGACCAAAGTATTGCCAACAAAAATAGTAGACGCTTTTTGGCAGAAATTTTATGGTATAGATCTGGTAGCAAAAGACTGGCAAACTAGTCAAGCAGCAAGGAAGTAAAAAGTTATGTAGTTGATTTCTATGGAAATTGCTTTAAGGAATTAATTATCAGGGATGAAGAAATAGCGATAACCAATACGTTAAAGTATGAATCAGTTCAAGAAAGGGTTGGAGGTCAACTGAGAGGGTAGAAGGCAGAAGGGAAGCATTTATATCTCACTCTAGCTTGATTGCGGCAAGTTCCTCTATTGAGTGATGAAAAATAAACAACAGATGTGTTTTGCGAAACACAGCGCCAGAAATACGATACTGAGGTATAAGGCATTGCAGTCGAGACAAGGCATTTCTTGTCCATAGTTAATCTGCCAAATTTATCGATGAAAATTCATCAAAGCCCTCTACCTTCTATTTTCTTAATCTTCTCAAAGCTGAGCGTAACAAGCTAAACATGGATCTATTAGAGTACCAAGCAAAGGAATGGTTTAGGGAGATGGGCATACCTGTCTTGCCGTCGCAACGCATTGACCGCCCTAGCGATATCAAACGGCTCAAAATTCCTTATCCTGTGGTACTTAAGTCGCAAGTACGTGTTGGTGGTCGAGGTAGGGCAGGAGGAGTGCGATTTGTGACGAATACAATCGATGCGATCGCCGCTGCGCAAACAATTTTTCATTTATCAATTTTGGGTGAATTACCCGAAGTCTTGCTCGCAGAAGCCAAATACGACGCGGATCAAGAGTTTTATTTAGCTATCGTCTTAGATGCAGCGGCGCATCGACCACTACTTTTAGGTTCTCCCCAAGGTGGTATTGATGTCGAATCAGCACCCGAACTCTTACAGCAAGTCGTCGTTGACCAAGAATTTTCCCCATTTTATGCGCGACGCTTAACGATCAAAATGGGTCTACACGGACCGCTAATTCAATCAGTCAGTGGCATCATCGAGAAAATGTATCAGTTGTTCGTACAGAAAGACCTAGACTTAGTGGAAATTAATCCTCTCGGTGTCAGTTCGACAGGAGAACTTATGGCACTCGATGGCAAAGTCAGCGTCAACGACCGCGCGATCGCGCGTCATTCTGATGTCGCCGCGATGGCGGAAAAAATGGTACAGCGCGAGAAAGGACGCAAGTATTCGCTAGAATTAGGAACTTGGGATGAAGTCGATCCGGCAAGCAATATCGCGGTTTTGGGTAACGGCGCAGGTTTAGTCATGGCGACGATGGATTTACTTACCGATGCTGGAAGTAAGCCAGCAATTTGTCTCAATATTGGACATGGCAGAAGTTGGAATGCAACAACACCCAGCTTTAGCGATCGCCTGCAACAAGGACTCGAATTCTTGAGCGAACAAAAAAATATTCAAGTTGTGTTAGTTAATATTCTCGGTACGGTGCCAACCCCCGCAGAACTAGCACAAGTGATTGTGAATTTTGTGCAGCGTCGAGAACGAATGACCACTAACAGATCGCGTACGCAATCATACTCGCCACGCGTCATTGTGCGGTTTGCAGGTGCAGAGATAGACGCTGCGAAAGAACAACTTGCTACAGTGCAAGTCTCTGTTGCTGAAAGTCTAGATGAAGCGGTATCACAAGTAGCGCGTTTTGCCAAGTCCTCTGGAAGAAGAAAATGAAACTAACCCCAGAAAGTAAAGTTGTCATCCAGGGCAATTGCGAACCACTTATGGCAACGCACGCCGCCCGCATGAAAGCCTATGGCACAAATGTGATCGCGGCAATTAGTCCAGGACAAAGTGGGCAAAAGCTTGATGATATCCCTGTGTTTGATTTAGTCGAACAAGTAGTAGCAGCATTTGGGGCGATCGACACGACAATTATCTTAGTGCCTCCGTATCAAGCACTCGATGCGGCTTTGGAAGCGATCGCGGCTGGAATTCGCCAAATTGCCATTATCCCTGCGGGAGTACCACCGATGGATATGGTGCATCTATTGCGTAAAGCTGAAGCGACAGAAACTTTAATCGTTGGACCTAATAGCCCTGGAATTATTGTCCCAGGAAAAATTCTCTTAGGAACTCATGCGAGTGAATTTTATACTCCAGGATCTGTGGGAATCGTCAGCCGCAGTAGTACGCTAACTTATGAAATCGCTTTAGAGTTAACTAAAGCAGGTTTAGGGCAATCAATTGGTGTTTGTATTGGCAGTGACGCGATTACAGGATCTTCTTTCCTGCAATGGCTGCAAATATTAGATGAAGACGAAAATACCCAAGCGATCGTCTTAGTCGGAGAACCTGGAGGAAATAGCGAAGAAGCCGCCGCCCGTTATATCGCCGAAACAATCGATAAACCCGTGATTGCTTATATTGCTGGTAGAAACGCGCCCCCAGGTAAACACTGGGGACATACAGGGACTCTTGCTGCGGTTGTCGGACGCGGTGTGAATATTGGGACTACCCAAAGTAAACTCACCGCATTTCAGGAAGCCAAAGTCCCTGTTGCGGATCGCCCTTCTCAGATTCCAAGCTTAGTAAAAAAGGCATTGAAGTAACGGTAGTTTCATACTGTTTCGTTTTGAAGTTGCTACAAATAGAGAGCAGAGGAGAAATTACTCATTCAGTCAAATGGTATAAAGTATCCGATTTGTAATAAAGATCAGAGGCATTGCCTTGTTAATGCGCTTACCTTCAAATACCTCCGCACAGGAGTTTTTATTGCTTCACTTAGCTTTTGACGCTGACCCCTCCCCAACCCCTGCTATATAACCTGGTAATTTACTCGCTTGCGGTTTTCGACACAGAATGAGTGCTTCATTAACCGCTTTTGTAAATTCCTCGTCCGTGTCCTCAAACGATATACGTTGGCGAAAGTAATTCCCCCACATAAATTCTTGAAAGGGAACGTTAGATTCTTGATACCCGCCTGCTTCCAAAACAGCCCAAGCTAAACTCCGATACTTGTCATCCTGCAATTGGGCTAAGTTAGCAGGTATTTCATTGGGTTCGATGGAATTTCCATCCTTGTCATACAAATAAACCCACGCATTCTTCTGCATCATTTGCCAAAACTCCGCTTCTGTCCAGTCTTTACAGTTTTCTAAAACTTTGATGTATACGGTTTTTCTTAGCCCTGTTAGCTGGATAGCACGGGCGCGATGATGATGATCCACGACATAAGGAAGTCCATCAGGTGCGATCGCCACCGGAAGAAAGTGTTCGCGCAGATAAGCATCCAACTCTTTGCTACTCATGGCTTTGAATTGTTGAACGCGATAGTTTACCTCGCGATAACCCAACGCTGGCTGGGCTGGATGCAGCAAAGAAACTTCAATTTCACTGAGTATACCAGCTGGTAGTTCACTTGTGTATTTCGGCATTTTTGCCATGTTGAAAAATCCAAATCCTGCAACAAAGAGATAGGCAAGTATCAACACAACAAATGTAGCGCGGTTAAATTGGACTTTCACAACAAATTACAGCAACTGATTCGCGGTTTGAGCTTGAGCAAAGTGCAGACGTTTGAGTATTAATTAAGGATAACGGTAAAACCTAAGATGTTGGTACACAGTCAAATCACAAAGCGATCGCACTTGATAAAATAACCTATGACCTTTGCTCCTTTGTCACAATTCGTTGCTACCCATGCTCGCAATATTCGGTTGGTAGCTACAGATATGGATGGTACGCTAACGCAGAATGGTAAATTCACAACGGAGCTTCTACAAGCATTAGCAGACTTAGCGTCCGCAGGTATTGATGTGTTAATTGTTACAGGACGCTCGGCAGGTTGGGTAAGTGGTTTAACAAATTATTTACCCATCGCAGGAGCGATCGCCGAAAATGGTGGTTTATTCTATCAATCCGGTAACGAAAATCCCTTATTTTTAAAAGCGATTCCTAATCTAACTCAGCACCGTACAAAACTCGCGCAATGCTTTCAACAACTTCAAACTGAATTTCCTCAAATTCGCGAATCGAATGATAATTGTTTTCGCATCACCGATTGGACATTTGATGTCTTTGGGCTGAATCCTACTCAACTGCAAAAACTAGGAGAACTTTGTCAGGTTCAAGGTTGGGGCTTTACCTACAGTAATGTACAGTGTCACATTAAACCACTTGGGCAAGATAAAGCTGTCGGGTTATTGCAAGTTTTACACCAGTACTATCCTCAACTGACTTTAGAGCAAGTTATCACTGTAGGCGACAGCCCAAATGACGAAAGTCTATTTGATGCGAGCAAATTTCCGCTTTCTGTGGGCGTTTCCAACGTGTTGCATTACATTGAGAAACTTGCTTATCAGCCGAGGTATATCACCGATGCTGCTGAGGGTAAAGGCTTTTGTGAATTAGCTCAACCTTTGATCCTAGCTTCAGGAAAAATCTAAATTTGAAATCATTTGATAGGCAATCAATCTTAGCAACTCACAATCAATAATTATGACGCTTGTTGCGTAAATCTTGACTCACAAATAATCATTTAGATGCTGATTCACCAATTTTTTTGATGTCATGCATCAGCTGTAAAGTGCATAATCCCAAGATACTCCATTGCATCACAATCACTAGCCAAATACTAACTTGACTAGTTGATTGAGTCACTACCCAAGCATAAGGCGTAAACAACCACAGCAGGGAATTATCGCTGGAGTTACGCGCCAGTAAGTTCAGAACTATAACAGGTAAGATTGTAACAATGGCAAAAACTCCAGTTATCCAAAGTGCTGGCTTTTGAACTATTCTTAATGTAATAATTTGCGTAATTACTGCACAAAACAAAATGAAATTGTAGCAAATTAACAAACTAAATAAGGCTGGTATTTTTTCTGATGCTTCTAAGCTAAAAAGTATCCAAGAAACTAAAAATATTGAGGCGATCGCTAAATTAACCACTATTACTGACAGGACTGAACTCCAAACCAAATTTTGAATTGGTTGTTCACCATGATGATATCTTGCATCACTTTGTATGCCTTGTCTGGAAGGTTTTAAGAATAGAATTAATGCCAAAAACATAACCCAGTTAAACATGAGTAAAAACCGATAATGGTAAATCATTCCTTCCTTCCATGCAGGCACAATTCCTTTGACTACAGTAAAACCTATAATGACGGTTTCAAAAAAAACTAATAAAAGATAACTTTGTTGTTTATTCAGTAAAGTTTTTTGAGGATGCGAATAACATCGTTTGATTGCTTGCCAAATCCAATAGCTACAGAGGCTGTAATTCAATAACGCACTCATAACTAAATTGGCAGCATTTGCACCTAGCAAAACATTATACCAATGCCTTGAGTAAAGCGATGTGGGCAAAAGTAGCCCCTCGTCTATATAATTTAAATTTAAATGAGTTGCTTTAATTAAATAAGAGATTATTTGCATTGGAGAAAATAAAAATAGCCAATCAACTAAAGTACCTGTAACAGAATAATGAGTTGTAAGCAAAAATAATAGAACTGCACCACTAGCCAACCAAGGAGCAAATCCACAGGAGGAACTAACTAAGCCAAATAAAATTGCTGTACTATAAAAGAAAAAGCATCCAGCAAGTAAAAAAATATAGAACTCAAGAATTAAAAATAAAGAGATTTCAGCACTCAGCCCCGCGTATAAATGTAGTGGAATAGCCAAGATAGCTACTAAAAACAGTAAGCTAGGAACTCCCAACAACTTACCAGATAGTATAATTTGCGGCGGTTGGGGACTAAGACGAATAAAATTTAGTGTACCTCGCCGCTGTTCATTGGCTAAATTATAAACTAATAAATAAACACCTCCCACTAAAAGTATCAAAACTCCAAGTATGCTGAGGATTGTAAATAAATTTGCCCACCATAGTTGCCAATGAATCACAAAAAATCCTACAGAATCTCGCAGACAGTAAGAATTAGTGAGGCAATATTTATTGATAATTGGTATTGTAGGATCAAAATCCAGAGGGAGTTGACTTTGAAAAAATATTATTAACAAAAACTGTCCCAGCAGCGAAACAATGGTAGCAATTAATAAATGACTAATGCGGATTTCTTGAATTTCTCGCATCAATTGAGGATTCAAATCTCCTAAGCGATCAATCCACTTCAGTTTCATCTTTCCTCTGGTTCGATTTATAAACTTTCAAAGTTAGTGCGATCGCCAGCTTTTAAGTTTTAGTCTAGGATGCTTGGTGATGACCTAAATTGAGGAAAATTGTTTCTAAGTCGTCTTGCGTACAATGAAAATCATTCAAAGTGATACCTGCACTAACAAGCGATCGCAACAATTCTGCACACGCTTTTTCATCACCATCAAAATCTACGCGCACCTGCTTTGGATTGATAACTTCCCACGCTTTGACTAAAGGATTGTTCTTTAATTCTATTTGGAGTTCTTTTAAATCGCCTAAAGTTGATAACAAAATTTGACGACGACTTAAACGCCAATACAAATCTTGCAACAGCGCACTCTCAACGAGATAACCAAGTTCCATAATCCCCACCGACGTGCATAATTCGGCTAAATCACTTAAAACGTGCGAGGAAATTAAAACTGTCATTCCGGCTTCTTGGAGTACCTTGATAATTTCGCGGAACTGCATTCGCGCAACAGGATCAAGACCTGAAACCGGTTCATCAAGTAAGAGTAAAATTGGTTCGTGTAGAATTGTTCGCGCTAGACTTAGACGCTGTTTCATTCCTCGCGAAAGCGTGGCGATAGAACTTTGGCGCTTGTATTGCAGTTGCACAAGTTCTAAAACTTCATGTAATCGTCGCGTGCGACGCGGTTCCTTGAGGAAATATAACCGTGCAAAATAATCGAGGTAATCCCAAACTGTGAGATTATCGTACAAAGGAAAATCGTCAG
This sequence comes from Chroogloeocystis siderophila 5.2 s.c.1, assembly GCF_001904655.1. Lineage (NCBI taxonomy): Bacteria > Bacillati > Cyanobacteriota > Cyanophyceae > Chroococcidiopsidales > Chroococcidiopsidaceae > Chroogloeocystis > Chroogloeocystis siderophila. The sequence continues at coordinate 155,759 of NZ_MRCC01000004.1, forward strand.
GGAGATAACCCAAGCGGCGTTTCAGCGTAACATTACTTTGGTCTAATCGTAGGCGATCGCCAAGAATATAAATCTCACCCTTAGTCGGTTCTTCCGCCGTCGCCAACATCCGAATTAACGTTGTTTTACCCGCGCCATTAGGTCCAATTAACCCATAGACTTCACCCGCTGCGATTTGCAAATCAACGTCATTGACGGCAATATGACGGTCAAATTGCTTCGTTAAACCGCAAGTCCGAACCGCGAGTTCGCTTGCCATAAATACTTAATAAAACATTTTCACGAGCGTAGCGTATTTCTTCAACGATACATAATACGTTCTCAAAACTGTAACCATGTTCAATACTTCTATCCCTCACCCCTCCTTTGCTGTATGATCAATGACTTGCAAGCGTTGCCAGAAAAACTATGACTACTCAGTACCGTATAACCCTCTTACCAGGCGATGGCATTGGTCCAGAAATTATGTTAGTCGCGGTAGATGTACTGAAGGTAGTGGGTAAGCAGCTAGATATTCGTTTTGAATTTCAAGAAGCCCTGATTGGAGGTGCGGCGATTGATGCGACAGGAGAACCGCTACCACCGACTACATTAGAAATGTGTAAAGACAGTGATGCTGTTTTACTTGCGGCGATTGGTGGTTACAAGTGGGACAATCTACCGCGTCATTTACGCCCAGAAACCGGATTACTTGGATTGCGTGCGGGTTTGGGGTTATTTGCCAATTTGCGCCCAGCTAAAATTCTGCCACAGCTAATCGATGCCTCTAGCTTGAAACCGGAAGTTGTTGACGGCGTAGATATCATGGTTGTACGTGAACTCACTGGCGGAGTTTATTTTGGTCAACCCAAAGGCATTTTTACCACCGAAACCGGAGAAAAACGCGGTGTGAATACAATGGCGTACACCGAAGCCGAAATTGATCGCATCGGGCGTGTCGCGTTTGAAACCGCACAAAAACGTCAAGGAAAACTTTGTTCAGTCGATAAAGCGAATGTTTTAGAAGTCTCGCAGTTGTGGCGCGATCGCATTACCCAATTAGCCACCGAATACCCTGATGTCGAACTTTCGCATATGTACGTTGATAACGCCGCGATGCAGTTAGTGCGCTATCCCAAGCAATTTGACACGATTGTTACTGGTAATCTTTTCGGTGACATCCTTTCGGATGCTGCGGCGATGTTAACAGGAAGTATCGGAATGTTACCTTCTGCAAGTTTAGGCGCTTCTGGTCCTGGAGTGTTTGAACCTGTTCATGGTTCCGCCCCCGATATCGCGGGACAAGATAAAGCGAATCCTCTAGCGCAAGTTCTGAGTGCGGCGATGATGCTGCGCTACGGATTAAATCAACCAATAGCCGCCGATCGCATTGAAAATGCGGTATTGCAAGTTTTAGACCGCGGCGATCGCACCGGCGATATTATGTCTCCAGGAATGAATCTCTTGGGCTGTCGGGCGATGGGTGAAGCTTTAATTGAAGTTTTAAGTGGCGAGTTAACTCATTAAAACTGACAGCAAGGTGCAACAAAAATTAGTAGTGCATATAAAATCTAAACGATCTTAATCGACCTACTAGAATTGAGTGACCCTATACTGCTAAGAGCGGCTCGTCAAATATATCTCACCTATCGAGAATTGCGACCAGACACCGCAGAACAACCAACAGGCGTGGTAATTAATCGCTTAACCTATCGTGGGAGGTTACTTTTTTCCAAAAAACCAATTCTTCTACCTTTAGAGGAATTCATCCCCATCGTTGAAATTGAAAGCAACGAAGACGAATCTGATTTTTAGTCACTGATTGCGAGTGCTTCAAAAAAAGTAGGGAAACATAATTAAAGAAAAAAGCCCTACGTCTGTTTGTAGTTACTCTTAATGATCGACCTTCTATTTACGAGCTTCGCAAATTTCATTGTATTTGCATTAGGAGCATCAATTGGTAGCTTCATCAATGTCGTTGTTTACCGTTTACCAGCTGGAGTATCAATCGTTTCACCGCCTTCGCGCTGTCCGCGTTGCTTGCATCGCTTAGGTAAAGGGGAAAATATTCCCGTTTTAGGTTGGCTACGATTAAAAGGGCGCTGTCGTCACTGTCATGCGGCGATCGCAGTCCGCTATCCGCTAGTAGAAGCCGCGACGGGCTTGATATTTTTACTCGTTTTTTGGCAGTTTGGTATTTCGATTCAAACTGTAGGATATTGGATATTTTGCAGTTGGCTATTGGCGCTGTCACTCATCGATCTCGATACAATGACGCTACCTGATCGCTTGACAAAATCAGGACTCGCGATCGGTTTGGTTTTTGGTGTCGTCGCAGGTTTAATCGTACAAGCCCCTGTCAATGGAGTCGTGTATCACTTGATGTCGCGAGTTGTTGGCGCGGTGTTGGGAATTTGGATATTTGATGCGATCGCGCTTTTCGGTTCGCTGGCGCTAGGACAAGCTGCAATGGGCGCAGGAGACGCCAAATTAGCCGCGATGTTAGGCGCCTGGTTAGGGTGGAAATATCTCTTGTTAGCGGGGTTCCTAGCGTGTGCTATTGGCGCGTTTATCGGTGGCGGGGCGATCGCTTTAGGTATCCTCTCGCGGCGGCAAAAAATGCCTTTTGGTCCTTTTCTCGCACTAGGCGCATTCATTACAATTTTTAGCGGCGACGCGATTCTCGCTGCGTATTTCCGGTTAATCTTTCCCGCGATTTAGAATCTAGTAACGGCTCCCCAGTTCTATCCTGAATCCTCGGTTTTGCTAAAATCTTCTTGTGTCATGGATTACGCTAAGAACTACGAGCAGGCGCTGGGAAGCCGAGTTAATGTGTCAATTGTTAACGGCGCACGACATTCCAGCGCGCATAGTTGATTTGGGAATAACGTCTTATTTTGGCAGTGGTAGCCCAGCCGCTGTACAAGTCCACGCTCAAGACCAATGGGCAGCGTTACTTTTACTCAGTCCGATTGAAGTTGATGATAACGAGCCATAAACTGACTGGCTATCTCGCCCGGATTTTTACTGATGAACTATTAATCGTGATCGCACTGTAAGCTTAGAACGTTTTAAAAATTGCAACATTAGCAATTATCTCGATTTTCACCTCCTGCCTTTTGCCTGTCGCGAGCCAATCCAAAACTAAAAATTATAGGAGTTTATTTCCAAGCGGCTCCCGACTTGATTAATATAAATAATGCTACTCAAAATATGGCACAGTTTAATGTCTCTGTTTGATTGGTTTGCAAATCGGCGAAAGTCTGGTCCTATTAGCCAGGAACGTCAGGAGCGTGACATTGCTGATGGGTTGTGGAGTAAATGTGTGGCTTGTGGAGTTTTGGCATATACCAAAGACCTGCGAGCCAATCAAATGGTTTGTCCAGAGTGTGGACATCATGTACGGGTAGATAGCAACGAACGCATCCGACAATTGATCGACGCGAATACCTGGCAACCACTCGATGAATCTATCAGTCCAGCTGATCCGCTACAATTTCGCGATCGCAAAGCGTATAGCGATCGTCTTCGTGAAACTCAGGAAAAAACGGGGTTAATCGATGCTGTCCAAACAGGTTTCGGGCAACTTGACAAATTTCCGGTTGCTTTGGCGGTGATGGACTTCCGGTTTATGGGCGGTAGTATGGGTTCGGTTGTTGGCGAAAAAATCACGCGTTTAATCGAACGCGCTACCCAAAAGCGCTATCCCGTGATTATTGTCTGTGCATCAGGTGGCGCAAGAATGCAAGAGGGAATGCTCAGCCTTATGCAAATGGCAAAAATCTCAGCTGCGTTAGAATGCCATCGCGAAGCGCGACTCTTATACATCCCTATTTTGACAAATCCGACAACCGGCGGAGTCACCGCCAGCTTTGCGATGTTGGGAGACATCATTATCGCTGAACCCAAAGCAACGATCGGGTTTGCCGGTCGCCGCGTTATCGAACAAACGTTACGCGAAAAGTTACCAGAAGAGTTTCAAACTGCCGAAGATTTATTACAGCACGGCTTTGTCGACGCGATCGTGCCAAGAACTCAACTGAAAAAAACTCTAGCGCAGCTAATCGACCTGCACCAACCGGTTGCTCCTACTCACCATCAGATATTGCAACTAGAGACAATTGCTTTAACTGCCAGAGAGGGATGAGGAACGAGGATTAGTTTTAGGTTTTGAAGTGTGAAAAGTTTGTCAACTCAACACATACGGGTAAGAAATGTCTTACCCCTCACAACTCGTAACTTCCCTGACCTCTGACCTCTATATTGATCCCCAATCCTTATTAAAAGTAAACAAATTGCTCAGTGACATGATATTGATATTAGAGCAGCTTAATCTCTAACTGTCACTTAACAATCATTAATTATGGGTTTTGCAGATGTGTCCATTGCAGAATTAGCAGCGGACTACAACCTCACGGTAGAAGAAGTATTTTCTTTGTGCGAGCAACTGGGTATTGCTTACAAGTCCTCTAAGACTCGTCTGCCCTTAGAGGATGCCAAAGCAATTATTTCCCACGTTATGGAGAAGAATTCAGATTCTCAAACAAAGACTTCTACATGATATTGCGTTGGAACCTAATTGTATTAGTGTCGCGTATTTCCAGGTGCAAAGCCCATAATTGGCAAGCGCCATCACAACTCAAATGAAATGTGCTTCAGAAAGAGATTAAGCTACCGCTATAAAGCTGTGTTGAGGTCGAAATTTTTAAGAGGAAACAATGTTTAAAAGATTGATCGGGCTTGCGGTGGCTACTATATTGCTGACATTCGGTGTAATTGTTGGCAATGCAGCCGCAGTGGAACTAAGCGAAGCTGTACGGACAGTACCGCTGAATAACCAAGGTGATACCATTGTGCTGAGCCTCAAACAAGTCCAAGAAGGGAAACGCTTATTTAACTTTGCTTGTGCGCAGTGTCATGCTGGAGGTGTCACCAAGACAAACCAAAACGTAGGGCTAGATCCCGAAACGCTTGCTTTAGCAACACCACCCCGCAACAACATTGAAGGGCTTGTCGATTATATGCACAACCCCACCACCTATGATGGTGAAGAAGAAATTGCGGAGTTACACCCAAGCACCAAAAGTGCGGATATTTACCCAGCAATGCGGAATCTTACCGAAGACGACTTAGTGGCGATCGCAGGTCATGTTCTGCTTCAGCCGAAAATTGTTGGCGATCGCTGGGGCGGCGGCAAGATTTACTACTAAAGTCTTGTCAAAAAGCGATGAGCTTATAGCAATTAGTTTTTAGCAAAACCCTGAATAGTTAACCAACTAAATCAAAGCTAAGAGCTAATTGCTTTTCTATTATTTGGAAAGCAAGCTTAACTTTTTTCTACAAGTATCTCCATTTCTAGCCACTCACCCTATCGTAATCGTGTTTCAATCTAAATAAATGTTAAGTACAAGCTGTGTGCGCCGTGTAATTATACTTTTGTCTATCGTTGTCGTTTTGTTACTACAGATTACCCCCCCAGCCCATGCCGCTGTTGACCCTTATCTCGCGCGCTATTTGCGTCTTAAAGAACCAATCGCCCTAGAAGTTGACGAACAAGGGACTACCCGCGAGTTTTCTCTCGAAGAGATATCACAAGGCAAAGTGCTGTTTGAAAATAACTGCTTAAACTGTCACGTAGGCGGCGCAACACTTCCAGATCCGCAAACTTCACTAGCACTCAACAAACTCAAAGGCGCAAACCCTCCTAGAGATAATGTGAATAATCTCGTCGCCTTTCTTCGACAACCTATGACTTATGATGGTTCGGAAGAAACGTACTGGTGTCGTCAAGTACCTGAATCGTGGATGACACAAGAGGAAATAGAAAGCTTAGCTGCGTTTGTTCTGACAGCAGCACAAAAGGCTAAAGGCTGGGGTACAGAAAGCTTCTAAGCAACTTTCTCTCGTTTTTTTTTGATAAGAAAAAATGTATCTATGACAACTCGTCGTACTTGGTGTTTGTTTTTATTTAAAATTAAATAGCGACAATACACCTCTTTGGAGAAAACTATGAAATCTATTGCTGCAACTTTGCGGCGCTTCGGTACAGTTGTATTAGCACTCGTACTCGTTGTCGGTAGCTTTGCGTTCTTTGCTCCTACAGCAGCAGCTGAAACTTATCAAGTTAAACTAGGTTCTGATAAAGGAATGTTAGTTTTCGATCCAGCAAAACTGACGATCAAGCCTGGTGACACAGTTGAATGGGTGAACAACAAAGTACCTCCCCACAACGTTGTCTTCGATGCAGCGAATAATCCTACTAAGAGTGCAGATTTAGCGAAAAATCTGTCTCACAAGCAGTTGCTGATGACTCCAGGTCAACAAGTCAAGACCACTTTCCCAGAAGATGCACCCGCAGGCGACTACACTTATTACTGCGAACCTCACCGTGGTGCTGGTATGATTGGCAAAATCACTGTTGAAGGCTAATCCTACTCCTCGCGTGTTGCGTGGCATAAATTAACCTCGCACAAGACAACCTCTACTGATGCCTCAGGAGTCATAAAATCAACTCTTGGGGCATTGTGATTGTTGAATTGGAAGAGTTTACCCTCACATCCCCCACTGGGCTACGCGTACGTATAGCCGCATTAAGTCATGCTCCCACATCGGATCGTTGCTAAATCCATCCACTAGTTAGAAGATATAAGTTAAAAAATTGGTTATTGTGATTGCCAGTTTCGCACAATAAATCGCATGGTTCCTATTCGAGATAATAATCCCACATCAATTACGCCTTATGTGACCTATGGGCTGATTGCGGCTAATATTCTGGCTTTCTTGTACGAAGCTAGTCTACCACCACAACAACTTGATGCATTTTTCCATTTAGCGGCGATCATACCGCGTGAGTTATCTGCTAGCTTTGCAGGAATTCCGGTAAATCAGCCTGTACCAGAGTGGGCGACGTTAATTACATCGCAATTCCTCCACGGTGGTCTTTTGCATTTGGGAGGAAATATGCTGTTTCTGTGGATTTTTGGCAATAATGTCGAAGATCGTTTGGGACATTTTAAATTTTTGTTCTTCTACCTCGCTTGCGGCGTTTTAGCAGGATTGGCGCAGTGGTTCTTCTCGCAAAGTTCGTCAATTCCTTCTTTGGGTGCGAGTGGCGCGATCGCTGGCGTGATGGGTGCATACATTATCCGCTTCCCCACGGCTGAGGTGTTAACATTAATTCCTTTAGGATTTTACTTTCCAGCAGTGCGACTTCCCGCGTTTTACTTTCTCGGTTTTTGGTTTCTCCAACAAGCTGCTTATGGCGTCGCCAGTTTAGAAGCCCGCATCAATATTGGTATGGAAAGCGGTGGTATTGCCTATTGGGCGCACGCTGGTGGTTTCGTTTTTGGAGCGATTTTAGGTCCAATCTTAGGTCTATTTAAGGACGATTCGCAGCAAGAATATCTCTAAGTACAGAATGTAAAGGGAAAACATTTTCCTTTTACTTCTGCCATCTAACTTTGTAATAAAATTATGTAGGATAGCTTTAAAATTTAGCATTCATTGTTGTTCAGTTGGAGAGAAAATACGATTACAACTGCCTAAAGATTGAATCACAAACAAAATTGACTGTAAAAAGACATCCTTGAAAATAACAAAGCATTGAGCTTTTAGTTATTATGAATAACTAGTGGTGGTAAAGCGGCAGACGATACATTAGCATTTGTATTTGACGAATAGGAAGCAAATCTGTGGTACCACTGCGAGATAATAACCCAACATCGATCACTCCCTACGTAACGTATGCGCTAGTTGGCGCAAATATATTTATTTTTTTATATCAAATTACGCTGTCACCGCAAGAATTACAAGCGTTTTTCAATCGGGCAGCAGTCGTGCCATGTCAACTATCAGCAACCTGTCCGGTTCCTGTTAATCAAGGAATTCCCGAATGGTTGACTTTGGTGACATCACAATTTTTACACGGAGGTCTCCTGCATTTAGGAGGCAATATGTTATTTTTGTGGGTTTTTGGTAACAACATTGAAGACCGCTTAGGTCATATCAAATTTCTTATTTTCTACCTCAGTTGTGGTGTTTTAGCAGCATTAACGCAGTGGTATTTTTCGCAAAATTCTACGACTCCGATGCTAGGGGCGAGTGGGGCGATCGCCGGAGTCATGGGCGCGTATATTCTCCGCTATCCTAAAGCTCAAGTATTAACTTTAATTCCTATCGGGTTTTTCATCACGACATTCCGCATTCCTGCGTATTTCTTTTTAGGATTTTGGTTTGTCCAACAAGCATTTTACGGTTTAGCTAGCTTACCTGCACGCACTAACATAGGAATGGAAGGCGGCGGTGTTGCCTACTGGGCGCACGCTGGTGGTTTCGTATTCGGCGCAATTTTAGGTCCGATGTTGGGTTTAATGCGGCGCGATTAACGCAATAAGTATGCCAGCCAGCCAGTAGGGGTAAGGCAAGCCTTACCCCTCTAACCCCATTCATAACAGAAATTATTCGCAATTGCATTCAGACAACACGAACAAATGAACGCCAATCGCACAAAGGAAATTGCCAGCATTGTCGAAAAACGCCGTCCTTTAGCCAATAAAATCGCGACAACAGCAGCAAATTTAGAAACGCTTTCGCAAACACTACAAAATCTCGAAGCGCATCGCCAACACATTCTCGCGCAAGTAGATGATGTCAATAGCTGGGGACGTTTGCAAGAAATTGATTTAGCATCGATACAGAATAACATTGCCGTAGAATTACAAACACTGGCACAACTTCAGCAGCGTTTCGCACGGAATACATTAAATATTGGCGTAGTAGGACGCGCCCGCCAAGGAAAAAGTCGATTACTGCAAAGTTTAACCGGACTTACCGCCGCCGAAATTCCTGATGGCGATCGCCAGCATTGTACAGGTGTACGCAGTACAATTCATCACAATCTGAGCCTGGATATTTACGGTGAAGTATGGTTTCATTCAGAGCGATCGTTTTTGGATGAAGTGATCGCGCCTTATTACGAACAACTACGCTTAGGCGCTAAACCAATTACACTTACCGAGTTTACGAGTAAACCACTACCACCCTTACCGCGCGAACTTCCTGGATATGCTGAACCAGGCGCGATGTACGAACATTTAGGGAGATATCACGCCAATATTGACAAGTACCGTCACTTATTGCGATCGCCTTCGCCGCGTAGAATCTCTAGAGAAGAAATTCGCGAATACGTTGCACAAGATACCATTGATGGTCAGCGCCTATTTTTCAATTATCTTGCCGTTCGTGAAGTAAAAATCGTCTGTAACTTCCCGCACGCGGATGTGGGACAAATTGCCTTAGTTGATATGCCAGGATTAGGCGATACAGGCGTTGGTGATGCGGAAAGACTCGTCAAAACGCTGGGAAACGATGTCGATGTGGTGTTGTTTGTGCGAATGCCCAAATCCTCCGGCGACTACTGGGCGGATGTCGATGTCCGGTTGTATGATACGGCACGCGCAGCGTTAGTTGACTTGCCACTCGAATTGTGGTCATTTATGGTGCTAAATCGCACCGCCGCTGACTCGAAAAACGGCGATAACTTCAACAACTGCAAAGACTTAGCCGACACGCTAGCTGAAAAACACATTAAGGTAGTTGATTGTGTTATTGCTAATTGTGCCGATTCTGCGGCTGCAAACCAAGTTTTAGATCAAATTCTTGACTACCTGGCAGCGCATATTACAACTTTAGATGAGAAGTATGCAACATCTTGCCAAGAGCGAGTCATGCGGCTTCAAAACACAGTAAATATTGAGTTAGAAAAAGCAAATAAAGCTTTAGCACTAGCGGTAGGTGAGAATTGGTTTCCTTTGTTTGTTGAGTTGTTTGAGCAATTGTGGGATGAATTAACAAGTGGTTTAGAAGCACTGCTACGACATCTGAAAGCGCAACGCAACGAACAAAACAGTGATTTTAAACAACAAGTCGCCACAGCAATTGCGGCGTGTCGTCAGGATACCGGAATTCCGAGTATCGAGCAAATTGAAAAACGACGAGATCGCACAGGTGGTTATCCGAATGCTTACTACCAGTATTTGCACGAAATTCGCGCACATCTATCGCAGCATTTTTTAGCTTTGGATGTTGGTTTACAGCGATCGCTAACGCGGGTAAAGTCACAAGTTGCTGATGTGTTAATTCATCAAGCGCGGTTAGGTGGTATAACTTCTGCAACAGGTGTGGAATTTCTACAAGAAATTGCGCAGCAGCTACCTGATACTTTACCTACATTGAAACTGGGATTTGAAATCTTGGCAGAGTTTGAGATTTCTTATCGCGGATTGATTCAACATCGAATTCGCAAGCGCTTAGATGGGTTAACTCCTGATGAAACAACGTTACAACTTTCTAAATCGCCTGCGGCTAAAGAAATTTTATCTAACTTAAAAACTCTTCATGCAGAAGCGGTGTATGGCTGCGAGACGGCGTTAGAAGACTTACTCAGCGAACCAAGTTTAGCAGCGTTTGCGATTGTGGAAGAGTTTGTTGATCGCATTCTTCGCGCAGAAGGGGCAAAATCAGAATGGCGGATTTTTTTGGAAGAAGCAAGGGCGGAAGTTTGGCAAGCGGAATTTATGGCTTTAGGCGATCGCACGCGACTGCGACGGGAATGGTTTGATGCGATCGCGCACGCTACGGCGGCGAATCGATCGAAGGCGATGCAGTTTTTGGGGTAAAGTGGAGGCGATTGAGACGAACCACAGAGGCGCAGAGGGCACGGAGGAAAGAGATAAGGAGAGTTTTTTTGTTTGAGTCTGAGTATCGTGGGTATAGGGGAAAGATGAGGGTTGATGCACGAAATTAAAATTACGATGTTGGGTCCTAGTGGGGTGGGTAAAACGACTTTACTGACTGCAATTTATGAGCAATTTGAAAGTAATATTGGTAAAACGAATTTACAGCTTACTCCTGATGAAGAAAGTTCGGCAATTCTGCAAGAAAGGTTAGTGGAACTGAAGACTTTACTTGACGATTTTGAAGCAACTGGGGGAATTCAAGGAACCGAAGGCGAACCGGAAGAGTTGCGATCGTTTATCTTTGGTTTAGGGCAAAAAGGTCAAAAACCTTCTTTACAATTACATTTTCAAGATTATCCTGGTGGCTATCATGCGGCAAAAGCTACGCCAGAAAAAAAGCAATTTGTCAAGAGTTTACTGACTGATTGTGTCGCGGTTCTCATTGCAATTGATGCACCTGCGTTGATGGAACAAAATGGTAAATGGCATGAATTTATTAATCGCCCGCAGCAAATGACAGATTTATTCAAAACGGCGTATCAAGATTTAGATTCACCAAGATTAGTCATATTTGCGCCAGTAAAATGTGAAAAATATCTCCAAAGCAAAACCTCTGCTAAAGAACTTTTGCAACGCGTCAAAGAAGGATATAGCAAACTTATTGACTTATTTAACTCAGCCAATCTACTTCCTAAAGTTGCTGCGGTGGTGACTCCGGTACAAACAGTCGGTAGCGTCGTTTTTTCCAGAATTGATACGAACAATAGTACACCACATTTTCGCTTCCGTAAAATTAGCCATGATGCCGTTTATAATCCGCAAAATAGTGAACAACCATTAAGATACTTATTGCGGTTTATCTTAAAGTTGCATATCGATACGCGATCGCGTAATTGGGGACTATTCAGTTTCCTCCGCGACTGGCTAGGAAGAGATTATCACCTGAAGCAAGCTGTGAGTCAATTCGCCAGTGAATGTAAAACAAACAACGGCTTCGCCCTACTTCAAGGAGAAGAACTGTTAAAAATTAGTTAAAACCTCTAAAATCTCTCTCTATCTCTTTCCTTCGCGACCTCTGAGCCTCTATAGTTTGTTTTACAAAATCCTATTTACATAAGTAAGTGGGTAAAAATAAACATAACTTAAGGGCAGGTATTTGGTAACTGGTCATTGGTCATTGGAAAGAGTCTCTATTACCCATTACCTGACAAATGTTACGTGTGATATTTAATTATGTCCACCTACTCATTAGATATTATGAACTATGAATATCTACATTCAAAGTCGCGGTGTTGCTCCAGACGATGATTATTGCTGGCAACCCGAAGTCCCGAATATTCTCAAAAGAAATCGCATCAATGACTTAATTCAAAGCGAATCACCGTCAGTAATTCTAGCGCGTTTTAATAGCACTCTCCTCCTACTCATCACTAGCTTAGAATCAAGCGAAAGAAAAGATTTTCAAGGACGCATAATCCGAAATTCTGTTGCTTGGGTAGGAGAAGATACAGAAGTAAATGAAAAAAAGTTACGCGCGCTCGCATCGTGTGCTTTACGCGATGAACTGCGAGAAAATTTAAGAGTAGAAATTGACAATGCTGTTACTTTTAGTAGTAACAATGGTTTTCAAGTCAACTTCGATGCACTAAATGATTTAGCAATTGAAGAAGTTATTAGCGTACACAACTTTCCCGCCAATTTAGATAAAAAACTTGGCAAAAATTCAAAACAGCAACGCGACGAACTCGCCTACGAACTCGAACAACACAATTTACCAAAAGAAAATGCGCCCTTACTTGTTGTCACCGGTATTAAATCTGAATCAACTTTAATTGCAGCCGGAGTGTGGCGGGGATTATCTAATCTTGTGCAAACAGGAGGATGGAAAGATCCTTATAAAAAAAGTTCCACGGCCGAAAAAACAATTACGAGCAGTAACTCGAAAAATCAGAAAAACAATAACTTAGTTTTACTTATTTTATTACTCGCAGGCATCGTGCTCGCTATCCTACTTATACTTCTAATTGCCGAAACCAACCTCCAGCTACAACCGGAAATGAAACTTACCCCTCAATCAAAAATGTAATCAATAGCATCAATCACAAACGCCCTCCCGCTAAAGTCGGGGCTAGCCAAACAAAGTGTACAAAGTTACACTTCAGGGTTCGTTTAGCTGCGAATTTATTCATCAAGCATTCATTCAGGAGGTATAGCAGTCTTGTTGGAATAGTTAGGACATTGAAGGTACGAATAACCATTACCCCGACTCATTTTCAAGCCTAACCTCTGACCTCTGCTATATAATGTTGACTTTGCGTCTAGTTAGGTTTGTTCACTCTTTATAGGCGTATATCTAACCAACCAACGGTGTAACCCCAGCACGACAACCGCAAGCGGTACCATCAATACAGGAATAATTTCTAACCCAGCCCAGTCCGCAATCCAACCAATAAGTGTTGGAATCGTCGCCGCACCCAAACTGGCGACGCTAGTAATAAACCCAATAGCCGCTGGCACCATACTAGAAGAAACTCGCTGCGGCATCAACCAAATCGTTGCAGGAAAAATTGGCGCGAGTGCAAAACCAATCACAGGTAAACTGAATAACTGATTTGGTAACAACCACCAAGCAATTAAACCGATTGTCAACAACGCGATCGCTAAATCCATTGTGCGAATTGCACCCCAACGCGCGACAAAACGCCCCATAATCAAGCGTCCAATTGTTAACCCTAACCAATACGCAGTAACGCTGTAACCCGCAACGACTTCGGGTGTTCCGCGACTTAAACTTTGAACACTATAAGCCCAGTTACCTAAAGAGGCTTCTGTACCAACATAAACAAGTAATAAGATCCCTGCGACTAAGACGGCGGGTGTTCTCAATGCTAGTTTAAGACTTGCTCTTGCATCGGTATCCTGCGCAATAACGCGCTTAGCCATCGGCTGATAGTTAGAGACAACCGCCCACAACATCCCAATCACAGTAACTCCGACAATTGCAGTGATGTGCAAATAGATGCGTCGCCAGTTCATTCCGAAAGCGAGAAGTGTTGTCGCTAACGCAGGACCAAGTAATGCACCAACACCATAGAATGCGTGTAACAAGCCCATGATATTTGCGTTACGCTGATTGGCAATGTAGGTGTTGAGTCCAGCATCAATGAATCCAATTCCTAATCCTAAAAACGTTCCCGCCGCAACCATAATATGCCAACGTGGAGCGATCGCATAAATGACTAACGCACTCGTTAGCGTCACTGACGCCATCAACAACATCCGCGCTAATCCGATGCGGCTAGCTAGCAAACTACTAGAAAATGCCGCAACCATGTAACCGCTGACTTGACTGAGAAATAAAAATGTTACCGTCGCTGGAGTAAGATTATAAGCAGTCAAGATTGAGGGTAATAAGACTCCGAGTCCTCCCTCTGCAATTCCAATTGCAATAAAAGCGTAAAAGGCAAGCGCAATTCCGATCCACCCTGGAGGACGCATAAAATTTTAAATTCAACTTGTAACCCTGACAGGATAACAGGATACACAACTCAGGTAGTGAGCGGTATTTGCTGCTGACACAAAGTGCAATTTTCTGGGGACATTGCATCCATACCTTGAAGTGAAATTAAGACTTCGGTACGACAAGATAAATCAATATTAAATAGTCCTTTAGTTGCAACGAGTCCAACACCTACAGGTTCAGCACTCGCTTGACGCGCGATCGCGAGCAATTGTTTTGCAGTACCTCCGGTGGTCGTGATGTCATCGACGACTAAAACTCGTGCCCCAACAGGAAAAGCAAAACCTTCAATTAACTTATAAGTACCTGATTTTTCGCAGGCGATCGCAACTTCTACTCCTAAATGCTTCGCGACTTCAAAAGCTAAAATACTTCCAGCTTCGTTTGCACCTAAAACATAATCAATGTTCTCATTCGCAAAACGGTGAGCGATTTCTGCAAAAATAATCTCAGCAGCTTGGGGGTAGCGTAACAGTTTGATGCAACGAAAAAATCGAGACGCATGAAGTCCACTCGCCAACTGAAAATGTCCGGTTTGCAGTGCTTCTGTCTTTTCAATAAGTTGGGCGATCGCTTGTTCTGACATTGGTAAAAGGTGAGAAAAACAAGACGCTTAGCGACTTCAGTCGCAGCTAAAAAACCCTGTCCACCTCCGTGGACTTCATCACATCAGGGTTGTGTAAATTTGGTGATTGATCGTGCATTTTACCTGCAACGAGTTGACCAGATTTGAAGACAGCTAATCGTGTTGCTTGATGGAGAATTGCTTCAGAAATTGAGTAAGCATCGAAAACAACTAGATCTGCTGCATGACCAAGTTTAATTCCATAGGGCAACCGTAACATTTTAGCGGCGTTATCTGAAATTGTTTGCCATAGTCGTTCCAAGTCTCGATTTGCCATATATCCTGTCAGCTGGGCCAGCAACAATAAAGCTTTAAGTAAATCTGCATCGCCATAACGCACAAACGGATCGCGCAAGTTATCTGTTCCACAAACAACATTGACTCCTGCTTCGAGAAGTTCAGCAACTCGCGTTAACTTAATCCGCGTTGGTAGCACGGTGACTGAAATTTCAGCGTTTTTCACTAGTTCAATCGCAGCTTGGGCTTGACTGTTGGAAACATACGCCAGCGAAGCAATATGTGAAACTGCAACTCGCCCTTGATAGTTATGTTCAATCGTTTTCTGCGCGACATACGGTAGTGTAAATGCTTCCACGCCATCCCAGTTATCGAGATGTAAATCGAGATCGCAGTCGTAGCGCAGTGCAAAATCAAATAACGCATCAACTTGCGCTTCGGGACTCGATGACCATAAACCCTGATTGACATTACCGCCAATCACTTTAATACCACGTTGCAGCGCTTGTTCGACATATGACCCTGCACCCGACTCTAGTGTATTGGGAACTGCAAACCATCCTTCTTGCGGAAAAGCAACCAATTGAATATCAATTTGATGCGCCAGCGATCGCTGTACGTTCAACAATCCTTCTACCGCCCGCAACTCGACAAATCTATCCGCTTCCACATTTGTGCGAATTGCGGTTGTTCCTGCTGCGAGACTCCACTGCAAAGCTTGCGTGGCGCGCTGTTCGACATCTGTAACTGTAAAGCGTGACTTTAACTGTCGTACAGCTTGAATCGCTGTCGCTAGTCCGTTTTGAGCAAAAACATCTCCTACAGACTCGGCGGTCAAAGCTTTGTCAAGGTGCGTGTGTGCATCAACTAAACCTGGAGTTAGAAGTTTGCCATCAAGATGCCAAACTTTTTGAGCATCAAGGCGATTGCCTTCCACAACTGCAACAATCTTACCTTCTGCCACGCCAACGCACCATCGCCCCTCACGATCTGGCAAAGTCGCATTAGTAAACGCGTTATCTAGATCTGCCACGCATGTATCCTTACAATTGCTCTTTGTTCTTGAGGTGGTAAAAAGCTGTCATTAAATACTTCTTCTGCTGTCGGAACTTGAGCCAAACCAAAGCCTTCTGCAACTTGTTCTAGCGTTTTTTGCAATCGTGCTTGATCGACACCACCCACACCATTTTGCTCTACTTCTGGACTAACATACAGCGAATCTAAAGCAATTTGCAGTCGTTCGCGTTCTTGTGTTTGATCCATCAATCCATCTTCGCTGAGATTCATCACCGCAGCTAAACCTTCATCAGGATTTCTAATCGTATCTTGTAAGCCGCGCAGATACGCACTGACAAATGCCCTCACTAATTCTGGATTTTGCTGCGCAAAAGATTCGCGCACAATCAATGCATTACCGTAAAGATCCAAACCATGATCCGCATAAAGAAAAGTATTGAGGCGATCAGGACCATAACCTAGCTTATTTAAAGGTGGTAAACTTGAAATGTTGAAACAAGAAATTGCATCAAATTCTCCTTGAACCAAAAGTGCTTCGCGTAGTCTTGGCTCAACATTATTCCAAGTGACAGAATCGGGATTAACTCCTGTTGCTTGAGCAAAAACAGGCCAAAGCCGCCTTGCCGCATCACCCGCAGGGGCTGCTAATCGCTTGCCTTCAAGTTGTTGGGGAGAGGAAATTCCAGCATTATCAAGAGCGACGATTGCAAACGGCGAACGGTTATACTTTATTGCTACAGCAACCAATTTATCGTTTGGGTTCTTTTGGTTGAACTCCATCATAGAGTACATATCACCTTCTCCGATGTCATAGACACCGCTGGCAATCTTGTTAATTGAGTCTGCCGATCCATAACCCCGATCAAATCTGACTGCAATTCCCTCTTCAGCAAAGTATCCCTTCTCTATTGCCATTGCTAATGGTGCGTCAACTGCTTGCAATAACCAAGATAAGGTAAAGCGCACCTCGCGTAACTCGCGATTTGGATTATTGACTGCTGTTTGTGCTGTTGTCGGAGGCTGAGACGTTGTTTGATTAGCGCAGCTACCAAGATATACTGCTGATCCGGCAACTAATGCAAGTGCAATAAATTTTGTCCCAAGCTTCGGCATGATTGTCTTGCTCATAACTATTTTATCTTTGCAACGATTTGAAACGAAGCTACATAAAGATGTCAATGAATTTATCGTTCACAACCGTGACTAGAAATAATCGATCATATATGATATATAAAACCTGGATGTTCACAATTTAACTGTAAGCATCGCTACAAAAACTGCGTACAAAGGAGCGAACCTTGATCGCAAAGCTACACTTTCCAACCATCACAGGAATTCCACGCACGACGCAAGCGAGTGTTACAGATTATTTACGAAAAGCAATTCTTTCGGGAGAGTTACCTGCGGGTACTCGTCTTGTGCAAGCAGAATTATCGCAAGTACTTAATGTGAGTGTTACTCCGATCCGCGAAGCACTCCGCGAACTGAGTACGCAAGGTTTAGTTGACTTAGATGCCTTTCGCGGTGCTGTAGTGCACGCGCCAACGCTGGCAGAATTAGAAGAAATCTTTGAGATTCGTAGGGCGTTGCTACCATTAAGTATTCAAAGAGGAGTACATGCGATTACCGTGCAAGAGATCGAGCAAGCTGAACTCTTGTTAGCACAAATGGAAGTAGAAGGCGATCGCCCGCGATGGGTAGAACTAAATCGCCAATTTCACGATTTGCTGTATCAAGCAGACCGCAGTTTGCATTTAAAAACTTTACTACAACGTCTATCAGATATTGCAGCGATTTATATCAATTTATCTTTTGCCGAAAGACCATTACAAAAAGAATCAGCCGAGAAAGAACACCGCGAACTTTTAGAAGCATATCGTAGTAAAGATGCGGCGCGGGCGATAAATATATCTCTCAATCACATCAATTCAACGTTAGAAGCCGCACGAAAAGTTTTACAAAGTCACCAATAAGTACATTATGAACACTTCGACTTCGCAACAGTGGATTGATGTTGGCGTCTTTCGCTTACCAATGTCTGCACCAGAAGATGTGAGTGGCTTACAACATCTTTTAGAAACACAGCAAATTCAAGCCGCAGATATTGTAGCGATTATTGCCCAAACCGAAGGTACAGGATACGCACGCGGTTATGCATCTTTGTGTCTGCAACTATTGCTGTCGCAGTATCTGCAAATTTCTGTGGAAGATGTTTTCCACCGCATTCCGATGATGATGATTGGGTTATGTGGTGGCTTGATGAGTCCGCATTATACGATATTTACACGCAAAGCAGTTGCTGCACCTTCCGCACCTCCTCAAGAAAAACGATTAGCTGTAGGAATAGCAGATACTCGCGTGTTGCTACCTGAAGAATACGGCACCATGACGCAAGTCGAGTTAGTAGCCGAAGCCGTAGAAGCCGCGATCGCCCAAGCCGGAATAAGTTCGTTAAACGACGTTCATTGCGTTGAAATCAAGTGTCCCGCGATGACTTTAGCGCGGCTACAAGATGCTGAAAAGCGTAGGGTGAAGGTTGTGAATACTAATCTCAATCAAGCAAGTTCAATGGCAAAGGGTGCGTGTGCGTTGGGTATTGGTTTGGCTTTAAAAGAAATACCTCAAGAAAAACTAGACGATCGCGCGATTAACTCAAATCACGCACTCTACACAAATCGTGGTTCGGTTTCTGCTGGCGGAGAACAATCGGCGTGTCGCGTTTTAGTGATGGGTAACTCAGAGTTTTCCGCAAGTCGCTATCGCGTCGGAAGTGGAGTAATGCAGGATCAGTTGGATACAACTGGGGTATATGCAGCATTGAAATCCGCAGGGTTAAATTGTCAGATTCCGCTAACAACAGATCAACAAAACAAGATTACGCAAGTCTTTGTGAACTGTGGTGCAGATGCAGTAACTGCGGTGGGCAATCGCCGTCATACAATGCACAGTGATTTTCTAGCAGGCTATACCGGAATTATGGCAAAAGCGGTAGCAAATGCGATCGTTGCTTCGGTAGTTGGCGATACGATGATTCTGGCGTCGGCGGGGAACGAACATCAAGGTGCGCGAGGTAGTAATTTGGTGGCAGCGATCGTTGATGCAGGAACAATGCAGTGCCTTGCCCATTAAATTAATACAGTTGACAAGGAAGTAAAAATATGTATTTGCGTCAAACACGCGAGTTAACTCATCAAGGGGCGATGGTGGTATTGCAAGGGGCGATCGCCAAAGCTGAAGAAATGGGCGTACCGCAGTGTATTGCGATTGTGGATACTGGGGGAAATTTATTGGCGTTTGTGCGGATGGATGGCGCGAAGATTTTGAGTCAAATTTCGGCAACGCAAAAAGCCGTGACGGCAGTTTCTTCGCGAGTACCGACAGGGGGAGTTGCACAAGATGTCGAAATCAAACTGGCATTGGCAACGGCGGGACAGTTAACGAATCTAAAAGGTGGAGTTCCCATTACAATCAATGAGCAAATCGTTGGGGCAATCGGTGTGGGTTCGGGGACTGGACAACAAGATGTCGAAGTCGCTTTAGCTGGTATCGCTGCGTTACAGGCGCTCATGTAATAGTTATGAAAGTAGAAGTTTACAAAATTCCGCAAAATAGTCCTGATGACTTATCGCAACTTGATGCTTTGATTCATAGCGGTAAGATCGATCCGAATAAAATTGTGGCAATTCTTGGTAAAACCGAGGGTAACGGTTGCGTTAATGATTTTACACGCGGGTTTGCAATCCAAACGCTGAAAACTTATCTACGCGACAAAGTGAATCTTGAAGTTGCACAACGCATTGTTTATATGATGTCGGGTGGTACTGAGGGAGTTTTGAGTCCGCACCTGAATATTTTTACACGAGACGAGCAAGAAGGAGTGCAACGCTGGGGGCTAGCAATTGGAATTAGGCGGACACGGGACTTTTTACCAACCGAGATTGGTACGCTTGCAATGGTCGAGGAAGTGGCAGCAGGAGTAGAAGCGGCGATCACAGATGCAAAATTAAATAAATCAGATGTTCATTTTGTGCAAATTAAATGCCCGTTGATCGTTTCCACGCAACAGGTTAAAGCAAGTAACAGCTATCAATCGATGGCATATTCGCGCGGGGCGTCTGCCTTAGGCGTGGCTGTGGCGATGGGGGAGATTGATCTTGAGCAAATAACAGCAACGGATATTTGTGCAAACTATGCTTTGTATTCTAGAGTTGCTTCGACTTCAGCAGGAGTGGAGTTGCGTAACTGTGAAATTATCGTATTGGGTAACTCTCACCAATCAACAAGCAGCTTTGTCATTGGACACAGTGTCATGCAACACGCGTTGGATCGCGAGGCAATTTGTCAAGCAGTAAGTAGTACAAACCAACCGATAGAACGTATTGTCAATATATTTGCTAAAGCTGAGGCTGATCCTTCGGGATTTATTTTAGGACGCCGACACACGATGTTAGACGATTCAGATATCAACCATACCCGCATGGCAAGGGCAGTTGTTGGGACGATTGCGGCTTCTGTGGTGCAAGACCCTATGGTATATGTTTCCGGTGGAAGCGAACATCAAGGTCCTCCTGGTGGTGGTCCTGTCGCGGCGATCGCATTTTGTGGACACGATTAGTAAAGTGTACTGCCAGTAGTAAACAGTTGCAATTGTGGCAGAAACAGTAACACAGGTAGTGTTTCAATACTCAATGGTTTACCCTGTTCTGTGTTTATTTGCTTGATATACAGGCGTACAACTAACAGTACGCTTTTCCTGTTTTTCAATTAATTTCACCAAGTAACCTGTTTTCCGGCGCTTTTGGTATCCTATTGTGCCAATGGTGCATTTATCTGCTGACAAGCTACAAGCGTTTGAGTTACTCGGACAAAAGATTGTATTGTGGCTAGATGTACAAAAAACTAGGCGCGATCGCGGACTGTTGATAAACAAAATCAAGGTGACGAATGCTGTATATGGTGATTGAATACTTCAATTGCTTTCAAATCATGCGTACCGACGATTCCTCGTTGTTTGATATCTGGATTCAAGCTTGGAGCGATCTTGGTCATTTTGAGATTATCCCAGTGCGCACTTCAGCAGCCGCCTAGCATATCGCAGATCAGCTTTAGCAACGTGATAGTAATTTACAATTTGTGATCGCTTTCGGTAACATTGCCTTAGATAACATTCCATGAACGCCTTTTTGGGGCAAATTCACGACTTGCGTAATGTGAAAATTTACAGCTAAACTACACAACACATAAGCTTCTTGAGCACTTAATCCTACAAAGCGTTTGAGTAGTTCAATCATCTGCTGTAGTGCAGATTCAAATGCTGCATCTAAAGTTTGCCCAAAACCCATTGTAATAATGTCGGTAGGTGTTTCAGCGATAGGAGTCGTCAATTTGAGATCTGTACGCAGTGTTATCTTAATTCTGCCATTCATTGATGTTTCAATCGCAGTTAAATCAACTTCGCCATCACCTTGCGCCGAGTGTCCATCACCAATGGAAAACAACGCACCAGGAACAAATATCGGTAAAAATATCCGCGATCCTGCTTGCAGTTCTTTGTTGTCAATATTTCCGCCATAATTGCCTGGTGGAACTGAAGAACGATTTTCTGCGGTCGCAACACCAAGAATACCAAAGAAAGGCTTGAGTGGAATTTTTATCCCACTTCCTAACGGAAACTCTGCGATTTTTTCTTTTAAATCGAGTGGAATAAATTGTACCTTTTGTTCTGAGAAATATTTCGGTAATGCTCCTTTATTTGGATAAATTGCATTAAAACCAACGGGTAATCGCGGAGAAATTGCCTCTAAATTAACTTCTAAAACATCTCCAGGTTGAGCATTTGTGATATAAATTGGTCCCGTGAGCAAGTGAGGTCCCGAATTAACTTTACGTTCTTGAGGAAGATGTTGACAAATCTCTATAAATTCAGGAGTAAGAAATGCTGGTGGTGCTTTGTCGTAAACATAGAAGCCTGTGTATGTTTCGACATCAATGCTGTCACCTGAATGAATCGTTAAAACGGGTTTCAATTGATGGGAAAAACCGCCTAAGTGTACCGTGTCACGATTAGCTTTAAGAATATGATGCGCCATGCGATCGCACTATGGACGATAGTCACAATGTCGAGTTTATTTCAGTAGCTTACTGCATTTATGCCATAAATTTAACAAATACATCTTTAAGAATCATGCTCGCATTGCACAACTGAGCTTTATTAAAAAATACGAAAATTACATATCTTGAATCATGTCAACAGCCGTTAACAAAACTCTACAGTAATGTTATCTAAATTACATATAGCTTGAGGAAACTCAGATAAGATTTGGGCTACTTAAGTCTTTTTATACAGGTGTGAGAAATAATGACGAACGTTGCAACTATCTGTAAAGGTAGTTTAATTGCTGCGGCAACTTTTTGGTGCTTATTAGTTGAGACTACATTTTTATCATCATCAAAAGTCTGGGGATCGCCGACACAAGCGATCGCGACTAAAACTTATCAAAATACAACAGATACAACTTCTATAACCGAAGTCACGAACTTCGTCACGACAAACAACGATTCAATGGCACAAGTAACATCAGTCTCGCAGTTATCCGACGTGCAACCTACTGATTGGGCGTTTCAAGCATTACAATCGCTTGTCGAACGTTATGGTTGTATTGTGGGTTATCCTGATAGCACCTATCGCGGTAACCGCGCTTTAACTCGTTATGAATTTGCTGCGGGTTTGAATGCGTGTTTAGATCGCGTTAATGAACTAATTGCAGCAGCAACCGCGAATCAAGTGACTCGGGAAGATGTCGAAGCGCTACAAAGACTAGAAACAGAATTCGCAGCAGAACTTGCAACTTTACGTGGACGAGTAGATACCTTAGAAGCCCAAGTCGCCGAACTCGCAGCAAATCAATTTTCAACAACAACGAAACTGACAGGGAATGTCTTTGTCAATCTTACTGGGGCATTTGCAGATGGAACGATTCTAGCCGAAGGCGAAACCGCATTTAGAACGCAGCCGAGAACTGCAACACCTTTATTACGCCAAATTGATGAAGATCCCCATATTACTCTCAGTAATTTAGTTTGGTTGAATTTCAATACATCTTTTACAAGTAGAGATTCATTAGTTGTACAGCTAGGAGCAGGTAATGGTAACTCTCCTGCCAATCAATTTGTCTCGGCAGGCTTGTATAATACCTGGGGAGTTCCTTTTACCGACCAAACAACCGCACCAGGGGGAACCGAAGGTGCAAATGATGTAGTGGTGCGTGAACTGTTTTACAGCTTTCCTGTGACAGATAATTTGCAAGCAATCGTAGGTTCGCGGATTAACTGGTATCGCTATTTTGATACAAACCGCTTTACGTTCTTTTTAACAGGTGCAGGTAGTTTTAACTCTAGTGGAAGTACGCTGTTAAATACAATTGACCGCGGTTCGGGTTTAGCGCTTCTGTGGCAAATTAACGATCAATTTAGGCTTAATGTTGCTTATTTGGGTGAAAATTCCGAATTTCTTCCTAGTGGTGTATTTAATTCCTCTAGCAATCCGAGCCAAGGTCTATTTAACCCTACGAATACAATTACCGCTGAGCTAACTTTTTCACCGAGCGATCGCTTTAACTTAAGATTACTCTATAACCGCTCGAATACTAGAGCAATTGGTGGACAAATCGGCGGTGCGATCGGCGAACCGATTTATGGATTTGCCGATGATGGTTTTGATGGTCCTGTTGATAATGCCACAGCGGATGTTGTTAGTGTCAACTTCGACTGGCTCATTGCGGATGGTTTTGGTATCTTTGGACGCTATGGCTACGGTAGTACCAATTTATTTCCTTTAACTCCAGGTTTACCGGATGGAGAAGTCAACGCCCAGTCACTACAACTCGGAGTTGCGTTTCCTGACTTAATTAAAGAAGGCGCGCTGTTAACACTATCTTATCTGCTTCCCTTCTCAATTCTTGACGGACGTAATTTTCTCGCCTCTGGTGGTGGAGATGGTGGAGTACAGTACGAATTTGAAGCAACATATTTCTACCCACTAACAAATAACATTGCGCTTGTTCCCGCATTTTATGTTATAGGCAATCCCAATAATTTCAGCAATAACCCGACAGTCTATGTCGGTAACTTACGCGCCCAGTTTAGCTTTTAGAGGTAATCAGCAAAAATTTAATACTCTAGTAAACTTCTAACCCTGACCTCTGCTATAGT
Source organism: Chroogloeocystis siderophila 5.2 s.c.1 (assembly GCF_001904655.1). Taxonomy (NCBI): domain Bacteria; kingdom Bacillati; phylum Cyanobacteriota; class Cyanophyceae; order Chroococcidiopsidales; family Chroococcidiopsidaceae; genus Chroogloeocystis; species Chroogloeocystis siderophila. The sequence goes on from NZ_MRCC01000004.1 coordinate 180,084, forward strand.
GTCGAATGACTTCTGCAACTGACCAAGCTTGCGCGATCGCACCTCTGGGAGTATGCGGCGCGTCACCGTCAAAAATTTCAGAAATTGAACCAATACAAGCTTGTGCGTGAAAGTGTTCGAGTAAAGGTTGCCAATCGAAAGGAACAGGTTCTTCCAAGTTGTAACGTTGCCAAGCACGGATAAAGGAACCAATCAGCCAACTCCAGACTGTACCTTGATGATAAGCGCGATCGCGGTGTTCCGCATCTCCGGTGCATTTACCAACATATTGTACGTCTTCTGGTGCTAGACTCCGCAATCCATAAGGCGTGAGTAGTTTTGCCCTAGCAACTTCTAAAATTTGCCGTCCTTGGTGTGCGGGAAACGCAGAATGATGAAATGACAGTGCTAAAACCGCATTCGGACGAATTTGAGAATTGAGGCGATCGTCCGGTTCAATCGTGTCGTATAAATAGCCTTTTGTCGGATTCCAAAACTTCTGCATCGAGTCTTTGACTTGTGCGGCTTGTTGTTGATAGCGTCGTGATTGATTCAATAAACGGGCTTGTTCAAATCCATCCTCTTGACTTAAACGTTGTGCCCAACTACTCGCCCAACACAAAGCAGAGTACCATAAAGCATTAATTTCGACAGGCTTACCGCGACGCGGTGTGACAGGTTGTCCGCGAACAATCGCATCCATCCAAGTCAGCGCGACACCAGGTGCATCCCAACTCACAAGTCCATCCGCAGCATCGACTTGGATATTAAACTTTGTCCCCGCCATAAAAGCTTTATAAATTTGCTGTACGACGGCGTATTCCTCGACTAAAAAATCCCAATCTTGCGTAGCTTCGAGATACAACCCTAAAGTTTCAATCCATAGTAAAGCCGCATCAATACTGTTGTAAGACGGTTCAGCGCCAGTATTAGGAAACGTATTCGGAATCAAACCATGACGACAATAACGACCAAAAGTTTGTAACAGTCCTTTTGCTAAATCAAAGCGCTGCGTTGTCAACGCTAATCCTGGTAACGCAATTAATGTATCGCGTCCCCAATCGTTAAACCAGTGATAACCTGCAATGACTGTAGGTCCAGCAATCGAAGCGCGGTACACGACAAATTGGTCACTCGCACGGAGTAATTGCCGAAGTTGTGTAGAAGTTGAAGACTCAAAATTGAACGTTTGGGCAAGTCGTTGCTGTTCTTCTTGCACAGCCTCGGCAAAATCTGTGTTCTGCAATGTCGGTAAAGCACGACTCGGAAACCCTACCCGTGCTTCTATGGTAAGACAACTTTCAGGCTCTAGGTGAATTGTAAGATAACCAGGACTATACAAGTCTTCGTGATCGCTTAATCCTCGATTTGTTTCTTCGGGCAAACGATAATTCCAGTACCATACAGGATCGTGCTGATATTCACCGGCTGTCCAACGTAGCCGCCAAGGGGTTCCTATCCATCCAGGGCGTAATGCTTGCAAAAATACCTGTTGTTGCTCCAAAAGTTGCGAAAATTGTAGATTCGGATCGGCTTGCTGCTGATGATGAAAATCGCGATCGGCAATCATCAATCGCAAGCGTAAAATCCCTGGAACTTCTCCTTTGTAGCAATACTGAATTAGAACGCGATTTGTATTGCTATCTGAGGGTACAGTACCTACATGCGGCATAATCATCTGTCTCGTTAGCTGCCAATTATCTTGTTGCCATATCCACGTAGGAACAGGGTCAATCTCAAAGCGATGCAGCAACTCAAAGCCTTTTGGCTCGATAACGTTATTACCCCAATAATTTGTGCCTAAGGCAATAACTTTGCCAGCCACTTCTAAACTTGCTTCGATGTGCGACAGTAGTAACGTGCGCTGACTCGGTGGGTCCAATGCTGCAACTAACCAACCATGATACGTCCGCGTGCGAGCGTCAGTTACTGTACCACTCGCAAAACTTCCTAATCCATTTGTCAGCAGCCACTCGCGATCGTCTAAATTCTTCATTTGCTACTCAAAATCGTTATGAGTATGATATAGTTGTAACAGTTCGACATAATTAAAATTTGCGTGCATGAGTTAGTTTTATCAAACTCGCTCATAGTCACCTGAAAGTAGACGCATCAAGGAGAAATAGTTTAATGCCTCTAAGTTACGCAGCAGATGGATGCCTCAGAGTTGGTCAAACTGCTCCCGATTTTACAGCTACTGCTGTATACGATCAGGAGTTTAAGACAATCAAACTCTCTGACTATCGGGGCAAGTACGTAATCCTATTTTTCTATCCTCTAGACTTTACCTTTGTTTGCCCAACTGAGATTACCGCATTTAGCGATCGCTTTGACGACTTTAAGGCAATCAACACGGAAATTTTAGGCGTTTCTGTTGATAGTGAATTTTCGCACTTAGCCTGGATTCAAACAGATCGTAAATCTGGTGGCGTAGGCGACCTAAATTATCCGCTTGTTTCGGACATCAAGAAAGAAATTAGTGCTGCTTACAACGTTCTCGATCCAGAAGCAGGTGTTGCGCTGCGTGGTCTGTTCATCATCGATAAAGACGGTATTATCCAGCACTCAACCATTAATAACCTGTCCTTTGGTCGCAACGTAGACGAGACGCTACGCACACTCAAAGCAATTCAGTACGTACAAGATCACCCGGATGAGGTATGTCCTGCTGGTTGGCAGCCTGGTGATAAGACAATGACACCCGATCCTGTCAAGTCCAAAGTTTACTTTGCTTCAGTGTAAACAACAAATGCACTAACACCATAGAAGCTTCTAACCCAACACAGCTTAAAAAGAGTAACAATGTGTTGGGTTTTCATCAAAGCAAAAATGTTAATATTAAACAGTTTTCTCGAAAAAAATAGCTAAATTTAGCATAGTATTTCTCATTTTCTTGAAGCTGATAAAGAAAAAAATTATGCTAACTTCCACAAATTTTAGTGGTTTATTAAACGAACGCTTTTTTCGGAATTTGTTACCGATTCCCGCTGAAGATGCTATTAGTTTAGGCAAAACCACGCCAAACTTTGGGCTACCCGATATTACTAACGGTCGGCTAGTCAAGTTATCCGATTATCAAGGGAAACAGCCAGTTTTATTAGATTTTACGCGGATTTTTACCGAAAAGCAATATTGTCCTTTCTGCTATCCTCATATCATCGATTTGAACGAGAACTACGATCGCTTTACAAGTCGTGGGATAGCAGTTCTGATGATTACCAGTACTGATGAACGTCAAAGTCAAATCGTTATTAAAGATTTGGGATTAAAACTTCCCTTACTCAGCGATCCTAGTTGTAGTACATTCCGCAACTATAAAGTAGGACAAGCATTAGGCGCACCTTTACCCGCACAGTTTGTCCTAGACACACAAGGTAAACTGCAATACAGACATCTGTTTTCCTTTTTTTCACATAATGCCAGTATCGAAACGTTATTAGCGCAGTTTGAGAAACAGAATAAAAAGACGCCTGGCGAATAAATTTGCGGCTCAAACTCTAAGTCCACGTGGTGGACTAAAAAAAACAAATATTGTTGTAGAAACCTGTGCAAACAGGCTTTGTTTTTGTAGCTGCGGTTAAAACCGCATCAGCTATTAAAGTGTCACCTGCTGCAAGTGACTGCGGGGATTGAAAGTGCGGTTGTCGCGGATTTTTTCGTAGCACTCGCGTTCAGTTGGGGTAAGTTCTTTAGGTGGTGCGATCGCAATTTTCACAAGTTGATCGCTGCGCCCGCCTTTTGGTAATGTCCAACCTTTACCGCGTAATCGTAGGGTTTGACCCGAACGAATTCCCGCAGGTATATTCATTTTGACGCTTCCATCGGGTGTTGGAACTTCAATCACTGCACCGAGTACCGCCTCGTCAGGAGTAATTGGCACTTCACACACCAAATTATCTCCCTCAAACTGGAAGAATGAATGCGGTAAAAGTTCGACTTTCAGATAAAGATCGCCACGTTGCTGATTGTAAGGGCTGGTTTTTCCTTTGCCGCGTACGCGAATTTTGCTACCAGGTTTAGCGCCAGGCGGAATCCGGACTTCGATCGCTTCGTTACCTAAGCTAATTCGCTTTTGCACGCCATTGAAAGCTTCCGCAAAACTCAGCTTGATCGAGGCTTCAGTGTCTAAAGACGCACTAGAAGGCGCGGCAGTATCAAAATTAGAGAAATCGCCAAAGCCATCAAAGCCACTAAAACCACTTGAGCGCGGAGTCGTACGATAAGTATAAGTTTGGCTACGAGTAGTACCACTACGACTCGCCCCAGTCCGACCAAATCCACCTAAAAGGTCGTTGAGAAACTCATCAAAAGAGCCGTATTTACCAAAGTCAAATTCTTCAAATCCGACACTACTACCGCCACCCCCTGAAGACCATCCTTGTCCAGCTTGTTTCCAGTATTGCCCAAAAGAGTCGTATTTTCTCCGCTTTTCGGCGTCTGAGAGAACTTCGTAAGCTTCGTTGACTTCTTTAAATTTTGCCTCAGCTTGTTTATTCCCAGGGTTAACGTCTGGGTGATATTTTCGCGCTAGTCGGCGAAACGCTTGTTTAATTTCGTCATTTGTGGCAGTCTTACTGACTCCCAAAATACTGTAATAATCTTTGAAGTCGGTCGCAGCCATCCACTAGCCTCCTCAAGAGAAATTTACTTTATTATTTTATGTATGTTTTTTAAACAACTGACTGCAACAGTGATCGCAGCCCCGTACCACAAATAGAATACCCTTCTTGAATTAGAGCAATTTTGTTGAATTGATGTTGTATCTCAAGATTACATCAGCACGTTAAAACGCTGTGATTCCAACTAAAGTAAAACGACATAACCCCGTACCCTCAGCTTAGCTTCAGAGGGCGAAAAGTGCCAACAGAGTTACGTTCGGTTGTTTGTCAAAGCGGCTGCGTGATATCCGTACCAGGACTTACGCAACAGCTACCCCAAACAATCACTACTTCTTCATAAGCAGCCGTTTTTTTGGAGGGAGTTTGGGGGACGCAACCGTCCACCGATGGGGGAAATGGGGGGGAAAGCCCCCCAAGTCTTGGTTCTGAATTAAAACGCTAAGATTGCGTAAGTCATACGTACTTTAAATTTGCAGAGTAGTGAATCAAGCGATCTAAGCCTTCTCCTAGCGTTGGTGGTGCATCGCGTAGTTGACGATGCATTCGCAGCACGACTTCTTCTGGTACAATGCGCTCTCGTCTTTTATTACGTGCTAGGCACAACCAAACGGGAGTATCAACCCATAATCCTGTAATGTCATTAAAGCCAGTACGACGAGCGAGGGCAATGACTTCACGGCGATGGCGGCGTTGGGCATTCGTAGCATCGTAAATTGCTTCAGTTGCAATTCCTTGAGAAATTTGTAAGACAGCTTGCTGAAATTGAAGCTGTACCTGACGCCAAATTAATAACCAAGGTCCTTGGATACTTTCACTACCAAACAACTGTTGACGCAGTAGATCGGTAGAAATTAGCCGCCGACGGGGATCTTCCGCCAGCAGCACTCGCGCGAGTGTTGATTTACCACTACCTGGTAATCCAATAAGGAGAATTAAGGGGCAAGTCGTAACCGAGCTAGAATGTTGATGTTCCATCTCACCTCTCACCCCACTCTCCGAGAAGGGCAAAGCCCTACACCCCTCACCTTTAAATCACCATACCATCAGGAATGAGTGCGTTTTTGAGAACAACAGTAATACCACTGCGAATATAGAACCCTTGCTCTTCGCGTTCAGCCTCTTGGATGCGATCTTTGTTGATAATGTGGACATCACAGCCAATCCGCGCATTTTTATCGATGATTGCCCGTCGGATGGTCGTATTCGCACCAATTCCTAAAGGAATATTGCCATCATTACAGTCCGATTGTCTTTCGGCAAACGGTTGATAATAGTCTGCACCCATGATCAGCGAGTCTTCGATTGTGCAACCGGCTTCAATTCTGGCGCGGACACCTAAAATTGAATGGTGAATGCGACAATTTTTGAGAATGCAACCATCACCAACAATTGATTCGGTGACTTGACAATCTAACAGCTTGCTAGGAGGCAAGTAACGCGCGCGCGAGTAAATTGGTGCGTTTTCATCATAAAAGCTAAATGCTGGCTGTGGTTGCCGCGTTAACGCCAAATTAGCTTCATAAAACGCTTCAATTGTTCCGATATCTTCCCAATAACCGTCAAACAAGTAAGCTTGAACGTTGTAGTCTTGTGCAGAAGCTGGAATAATTTCTTTACCGAAATCTGTCCGCTCTTGAGATTCTTTTAATAGCTTGATGAGAACATCTTTTTTAAAGACGTAAATTCCCATTGACGCAATATATGGCTTTTGTCGCGCTTGATCTCCTGTTAACCCTAAAATACTGGTATCAACTTGCATCTGACGCAACGCTTCACCTTTTGGTTTTTCGCTAAAGTCAACGACGCGCCCTGAATCATTAATTTTCATCAGCCCAAAATCAGATGCGCGGCGCTCGTCCATTGGTACGACCGAAAGCGTAATATCAGCATTAGTGTCGCGGTGTCTTTGGACAAATAAGCGATAATCCATGCGGTAAAGATGATCGCCGGATAAAATCAGGTATTCATCAACATCCCACTCTTCCAATAGCCAAATATATTGGCGAACCGCGTCGGCGGTTCCTTGGAACCAGTTGGGGTTTTCTGGCGTTTGTTGGGCTGCTAGTACTTCGACAAAACCTTCGGTAAAACCCGAAAAGCTGTACGCGCGGGCGATATGACGATTGAGTGAAGCTGAATTGAATTGTGTCAGAACGTAAATTTTAAATATTTCTGAATTAATACAGTTACTTACAGGAATATCGATTAAGCGATACTTCCCTGCTAATGGTACTGCTGGTTTGGCGCGTAGCTTCGTCAGTGGATAAAGCCGCGTACCTGCACCGCCCCCCAAAATAATCGCTAGTACTCTTTTCACAAAAAATCCTCCCAACTGCCATTCGATTCCCAAGTACAGTGTAGGACTGTCCGGGACAACTAGTAAGGGGGAAATTCAGAAAATGGGTAACTGGTAACAGGTAATGGAAAAGCTTTTAGCATTTAGCCAAGTATCAATTACCAAAAAATTGATGTTTATTTCCATCTCTAGCTAGAACCGCCAAACTATTAATATCTGTACCTTGTCAATGAAGGACTAGGGAGTGTTTATGCTGATTCAAACCCCAGATTGGGTCAAGCACGCTGTTTTTTATCAAATTTTTCCTGACCGTTTTGCTCAAAGTCAGCTACCGCGCAAGCGATTATTAAAAAATGCCGCGTGGCAAGATTGGCATGAAATGCCGACACTCCAAGGCTACAAGGGCGGCGATTTATGGGGTGTCACCGAACAGCTAGACTACTTGCAGAATTTGGGTATTACCGCCATTTACTTCACCCCCATCTTTCAATCGGCAAGCAATCACCGCTATCACACGCACGATTATTATCAGGTCGATCCGTTGTTGGGAGGAAACAGTGCGTTTAAAGAATTACTAGATGCTTGTCACGATCGCAATATAAAAGTCGTGTTAGATGGCGTGTTTAACCATTCGAGTCGCGGCTTTTTCTTTTTTCACGATGTCCTAGAAAATGGTCAACATTCGCCTTGGGTCGATTGGTTTAAAATCTACGATTGGCCTTTGTATCCTTACGATGACAATTTTCCGGCTAATTATGGTTGTTGGGCTGGGATTCGGGCGCTACCAGAATTTAATCATGATAACCCAGAAGTGCGCGAATATATCATGGAAATTGCGGAATATTGGATTAAGTTTGGTATCGACGGTTGGCGATTGGATGTACCATTTGAAGTGAAAACGCCTGGTTTTTGGCAAGAGTTTCGCGATCGCGTCAAAGCAATTAACCCCGAAGCTTACATTGTCGGTGAAGTTTGGGGCGATTCGCGGCAGTGGCTTGATGGCACCCAGTTTGACGGCGTGATGAATTACTTGTTTGCAGGTCCTACGATTGCTTTTGCCGCAGGCGATCGCGTAGTTCCTAAACAAGTCCAGGGTCCTTCTTATGAGGCGTATCCGCCACTATCTGCACCTGAATATGCCAGGAAAATGCAGGAACTTCTGCAACTTTACCCTTGGGAAATTCAACTGACGCAGTTAAACTTACTGGCAAGTCACGACACGGCGCGGCTGATGTCTATTGCTGATGGTGATCGTCAAAGTGTCGAATTAGCAACGCTACTGCTTTTAACGTTTCCTGGTGCGCCTAGTATTTATTATGGTGATGAAGTTGGCTTAGCTGGTGGGTTAGACCCTGATTCGCGTCGTGGTTTTCCGCTAGAGGCGCACTGGGAACGCGATATTTTAGAATGCCATCGTCAACTGATTGCGTTGCGACATCGTTATCCTGCATTACGCACTGGGACGTATCGAGTTCTCTATGCTGATGCTGATATTTATGTTTTTGCGCGAATCTTAGACAAGGAAGAAATTATTGTTGCTGTTAATAGGGGTACAACATCGGTAGATGTGACTGTCTTTACAGATGATTTAAAGTCGCAACCGAGTAAGGTTTTGTATGGAGATGGTGTCGCGCAATGGCACAACGCAGGTGAGTCGATTCGGATCGAGTTGAGTTTAGCTGCGCGTTCTGGGTGTGTTGTTGGTGTAGGGTAGCGTCTAGTAGTAAAAAAAGGGCTTGGCACTGCCAAGCCCTTTCTATAGCAGGTGATGCTTGAGGTTAGGAGATGGAGTTTCCGGCTTGGGTGAGCATTTGACCGAGTTGCTGTACTTTTGTACCAGCTTCGCCACCAGCACTTGCAGCAGCTTCAGTCGTTTTGCTACCAACTTGCTTTAACGCTTGAGCAATACCAGAAGCATTACCACTTGCTAATTGGCTTTTTAGTTCACCTAAGGCGCTAGCAATTTCAGGGGCTGCGTCTTTTAATTGCTCTTGCCAGCTTTCAATATTAGCTAAAGCTGCTTCCGCAGGAATAGATGTTAAACCACCTTGTAAAGCTGAAATGGTGGTATCTAAGTCTGCTTGTGCCATGATGTTCACCTAAAAAATGTTTCCTTAACTCATTGTAAAGATATGTTGTATTTTGTAAAGAGCAATTAAGTTAAATTAAGTTTAAGTAAATATAATAAGTTCTAATTGCAAATAAGCAATGCGTTCGCTAAAGCCTTAATAGGAAATGCTAACAGCTATAAACTGAGCTAGAGACTTGCCCTATGCTTTAGAAAATTTACATAGAGAAATGCAATCGCACTTACCAACCGTAATTGTATCTAACTTTGCAATTTCTGGTTGTTTGCAAGAACACAATCAATACAGAGTATATTTTTTTACTCAGCAGCAACTAAACCAGGTATGAGTACCGCGTCAATGACATGAATCACGCCGTTATCTGTCAAAATATCTGATTGCAAAATATTAGCATTATTAACTTTAATACTACCTGATGCAGATTCAACTGCGACAACTGAGCCTTCGACGGTTTCGGCTTCCTCAATTTGCATTAAATCTTCGGCTCTGACATCTCCAAAGGCAACATGATACGTTAATATCCGCTTTAGCTTGTGATTGTCTTGCAGCAAAGCATCAAGGGTTACGCCTTCTGGTAACTTGTTAAATGCTTCGTCTGTCGGCGCAAAGACGGTGTAGGGACCAGGACTTTTAAGGATATCAACTAAGTCAGTGGCTTTGATTGCTTCTACTAAAGTGTTGAAAGTTCCAGCATTAACCGCAGTCTCGATAATGTCAGCCATGAGATTTAAAACTGTTGTAGTATTAAAAATTATTAATAAAATGAAAATAGCATCTTAGCATCTATCAACAGAGAGGTTGTAGCCAATAGCAAATTTAAACGTCCTGATAAACTAGGAGAGATCCCCAGCACAAGATACTATGCTCAAGCGCTCTAAGTTCGAGACGACCCAAACTCAAATTATGCATCGGGCAGAAGAATTAATCGGTGCAGCTTCTAACCGGTACCGGATCACAGTTCAAGTTGCTAACCGCGCGAAGCGTCGTCGTTATGAAGATTTTGACAATGTAGACGATCCGATGATGAAGCCAGTAATTCGGGCAATTATTGAGATGTCTGATGAGTTAACGCAACCGGAAATTATTGGAGAGTAACAAACGGCTGTGAAACGTAAGCGATCGCTGAGTTTACTACTCACTGCGCTAGGAGTAATGTGCTTAGTTGTTTTGGGTTCAGGACGACATAACCTAACTCAATTTGCATTTCGACAACCGCCAGCGATCGCCCACAGTGTGAGAATCAGCGATGCTTGGCAACAAGTTTATCAACAGCTACCCGATTTACCCCTCGAAAACCAATACATCAACCGCCAAACTGGAAAACTCGATCCAGAAAACACCTTGGTGCGACGCTTGATTAGCTACCATACCTTCGTCAAAGGACGTCCGCCAAATTATCGACTCGATTGGAAATTGACTTTAGCGGATTATCTTGGTGCAAACGAATGGATTCGCGAAGCAAGTTATCCAGGACACGACACACTGCGACAAAATCCCCTAGAAGGCGATCGCGCTGCGATTCAACGCCTCAACCGCGATCAGCGAAATGCATTAGTGCAAGCGTTGGTAAATGTTTTTAGTAGTGTTTCACAGACAACTCCTAATACGCCACCAGAGGCACAACAAAATCCATAATCAAGTTATACCTACCAATTCAAATATTCGTATTTGTCTATTCTCCCCTACACCTAAAGCCCCTCTGCTTGTCCATATACAGCTACTTTCAGGCAAAATAATTATATGGAGCGTGTTGTCAAAAGCGGGACAGGTTGGCGTGTTGGATGGAATCCTCATGCGGCAAAGTATCAAGTTTTAATTGGTACAGATGACTGGGCAATCGAACTAACATCTGCGGAATTTTATGACTTTTGTCGATTAGCTGTACAGTTAACAGAAGCGATCGCTCAAATTTCACAAGAATTAATGGATGAGGAGAAGATTAGTTGTGAAGCCGAAAGTGACTTAGTGTGGATGGAAGTCACAGGATATCCTCATGCGTACAGTTTACACTTTATTTTGCATACAGGACGAGGAGTAGAAGGCACTTGGACACCTCAAGCTGTTCCTCATTTAATTCAAGCAGTGCAAATGATTCAGGTTTTCTGAGTTAAGTTAAGGTTGGTAACTGGTAATTGGTCATCGGTAATTGAAACAACTCCCATTACCCAACTCTTTTAATTCTTGCGTGACTGTGTTAGCATAAATATTCTTAACGGGGCGTAGCGCAGCTTGGTAGCGCGCCACTTTGGGGTAGTGGAGGTCGTGGGTTCGAATCCCGCCGCTCCGATATGTTGTAAAGTCAGTTGTTTACTGCGACTGTCGTTTGATTGCACGTATCTGGAATTTCTTGTTTAAGCTGAAAAGGAGTAATCCTAATACTAAGCTGATGGCTAGTAACGGTACAAAAATTGCGAGTCCTGATAACACAAACGCGCCAACTGACTCGATTGTCGCGACAATGCTGTTACCAAATCCTACCGTAAGTGCGGTTGAAGACAATCGTGTAAAACTGGTTAAAGCTTGTATGATTCCTGCTGAACCACCGCCAGCAATCACTGCCATTGTCCATTTGAGGAGAGGATCGGTGTTTGGAAATAACGCCGCAGCAACCCAAGTCCCAAAAGCGATCGCAGTCGGGGTAGCAACTGTATCTAATAAGTTATCAACCCAGGGAATGTAATAAGCTGCAATTTCAATCGCTGTGGCAATACCAAACGCATAAAGTGCAGGATACGTTCCCATCCACTCAAATCCTGACGATAAGGCTAGATGTCCGTAAATTGCTACAAGACTCATCACAAGTGGTGGAACAAAAATCCGAAAGCCACAAGCTGCACTCAAAGCAATACCAATGACTATACTTTCTAAGGTATCCATAGTTGGATTAAGTATAATTATGCCCTTGTAGATTCATTCTAAATGAGTAAAAAAGCCTTGGATGAGCGATTAGCTGTTAGCTTTTAGCTAATTACCCAAATTTATGTATTTTATTAAACATTATGACTCAAGTTGTCATTGTCGGGGCAGGTCCTGCGGGTGCAACGCTAGCACTTCTATTGGTAAAACGCGGTATTCGTGTCACATTAATTGAAGCATCGCGCAACTTTCGGCGGATTTTTCGGGGTGAAGGGTTAATGCCTAGTGGTTTGGATGCGCTTGCACAAATGGAGTTGTTACCCATTTTAGAACGCATTCCGCATCAACCTTTAGATGCTTGGGAGATTATTATTAATAAGCGATCGCTTTTCCGCGTTGATGAACCGATAGAACCTGGTGGCAAGCCTTGCACATTGGTTTCGCAGCCAGCTTTGCTAGAAGCGCTTATTGATGCAGCTAGCCGTTATTCCCATTTTGAGTTTATACAGGCGACGGCGGTACAAGATTTATTGTGGAATCAACGAGTTAGCGGTGTAAAACTGAGTGATGGACGTCATCTTGATGCAGATTTAACGATCGGCACTGACGGGCGCAATTCAATCGTACGGCAACGTGCAAACTTAGCTTTAGAGCAACAATCGCACAGCTTTGATATTTTATGGTTTAAATTAGCCGATAGTCCGCGTTTTGCGTCGGAGAATATCTTTTATTCAATTGTGTGCGATCGCTATGCATTTGGATTGTTTCGCGGGTCTGAAGGAGATCTCCACTTAGGTTGGACACTTCCTAAAGATTTTCCGCAAGATTGGAAATTAGTTGATAATTGGGCTGAAATCTTTGCTTGTGCATCACCAGCGTGGCTAGCCGAACATTTTCGCGAGTCAGCAGCGACAATTGAGCAACCTGTATTATTATCTGTTGTTGTGGGGCAGTGTCCGCGTTGGTATCAACCAGGTGTATTGCTACTAGGCGACGCGGCGCATCCGATGTCACCAATTCGCGCCCAAGGTATCAATATGGCGTTGCGCGATGCGATCGCTGCGGCAAATTATTTAGTTCCTTGCTTGTCTCAAGGTGACACTGCGGAAATTGATGCCGTATTACCGCGTATTCAGTCTCAACGAGAGCCTGAGATAATTAAAGCACAACGATTGCAAAGCCAAGAAGCGGCGCAAGCTGAACTTTTAGAAAATAGCGCCATCCTCCGCTGGGGCGCAAGTGTGTTCGCACCTTTAATTCGCCTTCCGGTGAAACTGTCTTGGTTGCATCGACAGCGCGAGTTACGCCAAGGAGTAACACCGATTAAACTTACAGTCTAAAAGCAATCGCCTTTGCGTCCTTAATTCTGTCTCAGTACCTATAGAAGAAAATCGTTGCTTTTGGTGAGATATAGAGTAGAAGCAGGCTATACCAATAGCTGATAATCAGGAGGAAATACTTTGCTGCACGATCCATCATCTACTCAAGTTGAAGTAGAAGCGTTGTCTACAACTTCCCCACTACTTGCATTACTAGAAGAAAACAACACTCACCAGCTAACAGAGTTACTCGCCAACCAGCAATCAGCAGAAATTGCCCGTCAAATTGCTGCATTACCATCGCATCTACAAAGTCAAATCTTTTACTTACTGCATAGAAAACAAGCGGTCGCAGTTTATCAACTCCTTGATAGTAAAGTGCAGCAACAATTGCAAGAAGACTTTCAAAAACATAGCGAATATAACATCATGAAAAATCTCTCGCTAGAAGACAAAAAACAGTTGTTTCACTTTTTATACTTACCTAGTCCTCATCTTGAAGTTTCAGAAAATCAAGAAAGTAATTATTTTCCAAGTAATCCTTTCGCTGTGACTCGCCGCCGAATCGGTTGGTTATTCGTCTTACTCATCACGAATACAATCACCGCAGCCGTGATTGAAAGTCAAGAAGATGTATTGCAAAAAGTCGTTGTTTTAGCTATTTTCATTCCCTTACTTCTCGCTAGCGGTGGCAATGTGAGTATCCAAGCTGCAACGGTAGTTGTACGCGGACTTAACTCAGATAGGGCTACTCAAAATCAATTACTACCTGTCTTGGGTAGAGAAGCGATCGCCGGAATCTTACTTGGGGCAATGATGGGGTTAATTGTTGTTGGAGAAGCTTTGCTGTTACAAAATAATCCTACCGTAGCGATCGTGGTAGGAGTAAGCTTATTTACTATTTCTATTATTGGCACCATCTCCGGTGCTACTTTACCGTTTTTGTTTCAATTTCTCGGCTTCGATCCTGCTTTGATGTCTGCACCTCTCAGTGCTACGATTGTCGATGTTTTAGGTGTATTAATTTACCTTTACACTGCACGAGCGTTTTTACATATATAGCATAAATTTATGCATTTTGAATTTATGTTGTTACGTTCATTAAGTTTTCAATTAAGATTTTGCTGCCAATAGCAATTAAAATACCACCACCAATAATTTCAATTTTATTGTGAAAAAGATTGCCAAATCTGTTCCCAATAAATACCCCAAAGAATGTTAACCAAAAAGTAATAAATCCAATCGCAGTAATAATCGTAAAAATTGAATCTTTTAACAATGCAAAACCTAATCCTACCGCTAAAGCATCAAGACTTGTACCAATTGCTAAGGCTAGCAAGGTAGTATTACACAAAGGATTAAAGTCTTTTTCTTCATCTTCTTCTTGGCACGATTCATAAATCATTTTTGCACCAAGTAAACAGAGAATACTAAAAGCGACCCAGTGACTAATTGCTGCTAGAAGCGTTCTTAAGCTGATTCCTGCTACCCAGCCAATCAATGGCATAATAGCTTGAAAGCCTCCGAAAAAGATCGCGATTTTCAAAGCTTTGCGAACCTTGACATTTTTGATTTTTAAACCACTAGCAACTGAAACTGCAAAGGCATCTGCTGCTAATCCCAAAGCTAAAACCAGAGTAGCCGTTGGCTGCATTGATCTTGTAAAATTAATTCATTACTCTATAGTTTTACCTGAATTTTCATTAAAATTCTATGGATTTTTTTCATATTCGATTCATTGTTAATTCATATTTTTCTCATAGTTTAAAGTTCATACAAATAAGTCTAAATCTTTAAGTTTTCTTATAAAAGCTATAAGTATTAAATATAGTTTGCATAGTTTGCCGAAGTTTCTGAAACTTTGCTGTGTTTATATCTATTCAATTTTTACCTAAAATTAGACTAAATCGTATCAACCTTTGCACAGAAAAATTCGTTGTGAAATTGCATGAATGCTTGGCGAATGAATTCGCAGCTAAATAAACAAAGTCCACCTGCGTGGACTTACAAATATAACTTTTACTCTTGAGTGTGCGCAGGCACACTTTGTTCGGGTAGCCCCGACTTCAGTCGGAGGCTGTCTGCGATTTATATGCATAGTTCTCAAAAATCTTTCCTTATTCAAGGTTCATTGCTTTAGCGGTAAGTTCGTCAACAATGCGATCAGGTAAAAAGCTTAGCATTGCTCTAATTCTGGCATCTTGCCCAACAAGATAGCGGGTTTTTGGTCTTTTTGCAGTGAGTGCGCGAACAACAGCTTGGGCAACTTTGTCGGGTGAAATTCCTTTTTGTGCAAGAGTTGCTGCGCCTTTGCTGGCTGTTTTCATTGCCTGACCATAAAGTTCGTGGGCTGGCTGTGGTAAACTTTGCTGTAAGGTGTCAGCTTGGCTCAAAGATTTTTGCCAAATGGGGGTTGAGATCGCACCAGGTTCAATAATCGCTACCCAAATTCCCCAAGGGCGCAACTCAAGACGTAAAGCATCCGTCAAAGCTTCTAGCGCGAATTTAGATGCACTATAAGCACCGAGAAACGGTGTTGCGCTTCTTCCAGTAATCGAACCCATATTCACAATTCGTCCCTTAGCTAATCGTAATAGTGGCAGAAAAGCTTGAGTAACGGCAAGTTGTCCAGTTACATTAACTTCTAGCTGTTTGCGAAATTCTGTTATTGGGATAAACTCTAACGGTGCGCCAACAGCGATACCTGCGTTGTTGACTAATCCAATTAATCCAGAATTTCCGACAGCGATCGCTACCTTGTGCATAGCAGCGGTAATCGAGTCGAGATCAGTCACGTCCAAAAAAATCGGCATTAACTGTGGAGAGGCTTTCGCTTGCAAAGCTTGCGCATCTTCTTTCCTGCGTACACCAGCAAAGACTTGAAACCCTAAGTGATCTAAACGTAGCGCACACGCTGCACCAATCCCCGTCGATGCACCGGTGACAACAACTGCACCTTGCCTTATTTGAGTCATCTTAAACTACTGCGGTTGCAAGTTTGGTATTTTGAGCTAATTGTCCGTCTTCCATATGTACAATGCGGTCGGCAACATCCAAAATGCGGTTATCGTGAGTTACCAGCAAAATAGTTGTTCCTTGTTCTTTCGCTAATTTTGCATTAACTCCACAACATCGCGTCCTGATTTACTATCTAAAGCCGCAGTTGGTTCATCCGCCAAAACTAACTGAGGGCGACTGACTAAAGCCCGTGCGATCGCAACTCGTTGTTTTTGTCCTCCGGATAAATCTTCAGGATAGTAATTGAGTCGGTTTCCTAATCCCACGGCTTCAAGGATTGCTGCGGATTTTTCTTGTACTTCTTGATAAGAAACGTTTTCGTGTAACTCAATCGACATTTGCACATTTTGCTGTGCTGTCAAAAACTTTAATAAATTATGCGCCTGAAAAATATAGTCGATATGGCATTGCACTTGTACTAACTGATTTTTACTCGCACTACACAATTCTCGATCCAAAACTTGTAAACTAACTTTTTGAGCAGATCTTAACCCACCAATTAAACTCAGTAACGTCGTTTTTCCTGAACCTGATGATTCTGTCATAATCACAATTTCGCCAGGAAATATTGCTAAATTGACATCAAACAGCACTTGTTTGCGTAACTGTCCTTGCCCAAAATAGTGATTTAAGTTTTGAATTACAGGTTGCTGCATAGGGAGCATGTCACCGTTGCACTAAGTAGAAGTGCTTGAAAAGTTAGGCTATAACATCGCTATAAAGAATTTGATAAACAATCACAACACCAACGAAAAAGCCAATCGCAGTTCCCAAACAAAAAATAAAACCAATTGGTGTATTATTAGCCTAGTATGTTTTTTCAGTTTCAACAAACTCTTCATGCGTCAATACTTCAACATCATTAGGCAATCTAGCCTTTAAAACAGCCGCAACTTGCTGCGGAGCGCTACCAGGTTTTAATGTCACTAAACCCACACTCGCTTCACTTGTAATTAAATTTCCATCTGCCGCAAACGAAGCACCGACATTAAATAAACCATCAATTTCAATCTTGCGATCGCTAAACTCTGTAGATATCGATTGCTCTTGTTGCAGTTGTGCGATCATTTGATCGTATTCTCCTCTAGAACCAGTATCAAACAAAAAAGTATCAGGTAATTTAATGTGATCGAGATTTTGCTCAACTCCTGGCAAACTAAAAACCGATGTTTCTGGATTAAAAGCCAAAACCAATACAGCACTATTAAGACACGTTTGCGGAACCTTCTAATTAGCCGTTTCAGCATAAAAAGGTACAGCCGATTCAACACTAGCAAAGCTCGTTGCTTGATACAATCGACTGCGCGGAAAAGTAGAAAGATTGACAATATTTTGTGCTTGCGGACTCAACAAAACTAAATCTGCCTGCATACTGCGATGCATTCGCGTATTACTATCATAAAGCGCATCCTGAAAACCCATTTGCAAAAACATCAACATATCAGCAAAAGCAATTCCCGCGATTGCAATCAACAGCCGCGTTCTTTCGCAACTCACTTGCAACCAAGCCAACGGAGTTTTACATTTCATTTGCTACATCCCTGTGATTAATTCTGAAAAATCCTCACAGAACAACCCGCCCCAACTCTTTCCTCTGCAACGCACTAGTCTTCTGTAGTTCGTATTCCAACTCTTAACTCAAATCTCGAGCGCAAGTAACAACATACATCCGATCAGTTCTTCCAATGTCAACAATTCCATCATTGCCAACAATTTCACCTGCCCAAGTATGAATATTCATGATCTGTCCATCGCGCGGCGATCGCACATAAGCTAAATCTAAATTGGCTTGCGCTTGCGTCACTGCAACACCCGCACTATCAACCTCTGCTTGCGCTGCTGCAACATCTACAGGACAGACTTCTGTAATCCGATCTAATGTTGCTTTGGCTTCATCAACTTGTTCTTGTCTACTTCTTATAATGCGGTTTAAATTCGCTTGAGCTTCATTCAGTTGCTGCTGTACAGTTTGTAGCGTTAAACTCTTACTATCACGTTCGGATGTAGAAATTGCCCTTTCCTGATATAATTTCTGATACCGCTGATATTCAATGGGACTATTTTTAGCGATGTCCCATCTGTATCGGAGGTGACGTATAAAACTATCTCATGCTCTCCTGAAAAAGCTTTAACAAGAATTTTGACGCTGAGATCTTCAAGGGTTTTATAGGATTTACATTCTATCGATAAATAAGCAGGTTCTCCAGTCATCAACTCAGTCAGAAGTTGACCGTTGGCATCTTTGAAAGCAAGCGAAAGGATATCGAGTCCTAAACTCTCTGAGTTTTGGCTTTTCTGGCAAAATCATTTGTCCTGTGGCAATTTCTGTATCGCTTAAACACAAGTCTTCTTCATACTTGTGAATAACGACTTCGCTACCTCCGCTCATAATCAGTTGACTCTTGCCAACTAAATCGAGCAATCGCAGATATTCATCACATTGAAGGTCACCATGAGAATTGTGCGATACTAAAACAAATGCTGTTCCTTGTTCTCGTAATTTGGCAAGTCTGCGGTGACATTTCATCTATGTGAGGCATGGCTAGACGAAACGCTATCCAAGTTAACAGCAAACCCATTCATGTGAGTATACTACGAGTAGCAATATAACTAAAAAAATAGGGTGTCGAGGTAGCCACAAGTGCAAAATATTAAATACATCTACCCGTTGGCGCGGTTGATAAATATACTCGTCGTTACCGTCCAAGTAACTATTAGCGTTCAAACTCACCCTTATTTAAGTACTGCAAGCAATTCTATGTAATTTAAAATCTAAAGTTACTGTCGAGGCGATCTGAATTGCTACTGCTCAGATTTTGACCAAAGTAAGGTTACGACTGTGCGAGTATAATTCGCATTGCTGAACTAGCCAAAGTCAGTATTGGTTCGTTGTATCAATACTTCCCGATACTTCCCGAAGAAAGAAGCTAACAATGGCGCGATCGCATTGTCCCCCAAAATCTCGACCTGACTAAGTTTATCTTAGTAAGATTAGTAAGAACGGTAGAAGCTTTAACTCATGCAGCCGTCATTGAATGTCAAGAAATTTTCAATAATGGGCAATTAGAGCAAAAAAATCAGCAATTTTTTACTATCTTACCTACGCAAAGCCTAGCAAATCAATTCACAGCCTCGTACGGGTAAGGCACGCCTTACCCATTCCCGAAGGCACACCTTACCCCTGAACCACTCCAAAATATCTGATACGATACCAACTACAAACCCCGATCGCTTACCGCTCATGGCTACTACAACTTGGACTCGTCATCACGTTCTTTCGCTTGCAGATTTCACGCCGGAAGAATACAATACAGTCTTACAAACCGCCGCAAGCTTTCGTGAGGTTCTCTCGCGACGAACAAAGAAAGTTCCAACATTGCAAGGACAAGTTGTTGCCAACTTATTTTTTGAACCATCGACACGGACTCGCAGTAGCTTTGAACTTGCAGCCAAACGATTATCCGCAGATACGCTTAATTTTGCCGCCTCCACCTCATCGTTAACCAAAGGCGAAACAATTTTAGATACTGCAAAAACGTATTTGGCGATGGGAACCGATATGATGGTGATTCGCCATCGCGAAGCCGGAGTTCCCCAAGCGATCGCTTCGGAAATGGATCGACTAGGTGTCAGAGTCGGAGTCTTAAATGCAGGGGACGGTCAACACGAACATCCTTCGCAAGCATTACTTGATTTATTTACGATATGTACGCTGATCGATCCCGATCGTCCCCGATTGGAACTTTTAAAAGACAAGAAAATTGCAATTGTTGGTGATATTTTACACTCACGCGTCGCAAGATCGAATATTTGGAGCTTAACAGCAAGCGGTGCCGAAGTTCACTTAGCTGCACCACCGACATTATTACCGCAGTTATTTGCAGAATTCGTTACTGACACTCCTGGTAAGCTGTTTTTACATTGGCAAGTTGAACCTGCCCTACAAGATGCTGATTTTGTCATGACACTGCGGTTGCAAAAAGAACGCATGACGCAGTATTTGTTACCAAGTTTGCGCGAGTATCATCAACACTTTGGGATTACCCGCAATCGCCTGCGGATTTGTCAATCTGATGTTAAAGTACTGCATCCAGGTCCTGTGAATCGCGGTGTCGAAATCAGTTCTGATCTCATGGACGATCCACAATTTAGCTTGATTCAGACACAGGTAACAAGTGGCGTTGCGGTGCGAATGGCGCTGTTGTACCTTATGGGCAGTAGCAAAGCTTAAAGCAATGTGGGTAATTGTGTTGTACTATTCACCCGCTTATTCGGGTGCAAAATTCCATCGATTGTTTGCAGTAATTCTTGTGTCGTAAATGGCTTAGACAAGAAACTTTTGACTCCCGCCGCCGCCACCGTATTCATTTTATCTTTAGACGCTAATCCACTCACCGCAATCACTTTTACCATCGGATTCATCTTTTGTAACGTGCGGATTGTTGTTGGGCCATCCATCGCAGGCATTAGCATATCAGTAATCACGACACTGACTTCGTCGCGATATTCTGCATATAAGGCGACTGCCTCAATGCCATTACTCGCAGTGACTGCCCGATAATTATAAGTCTCGAGGGAAGTTTTTGTTGTTTCGCGAATTGGTGCTTCATCGTCAACGACTAAAATTAATTCTCCATGCCCTTGCGGAAGTTCCACATCCTCTACTTCAAGCGTTTCGACTGCTGCTACTGCTGGTAAATAAATCTGAAATCGCGTTCCTTTGCCAATTTCACTTTCTACATTAATAAACCCACCATGACTTTTCACAATGCCAATGACTGTCGAAAGTCCTAGCCCTGTACCTTTACCGATTCCTTTTGTGGTGAAAAATGGCTCAAAAATGCGATCCATGATTTCAGGTGGAATGCCACATCCTGTATCTGCAACGGTAATGACAACATAAGACCCCACCTTAGCATCAAGATGTTTACGCACGTAACTTTGATCGACTTCTAAATTTTCTGCTGAAATTGTCAACGTACCACCTTCAAGCATCGCATCCCGCGCATTAACGCACAGGTTCATTAATACCTGATGTAACTGCGTTGCATCGCCCGAAACCGTCCACAGCGATTGGGGCACATCGATGCAAATTTCAATCGATTTGGGAAAAGTTTCTTTTGTAATTTGCTTAATTTCTGATAAAATATGCCGCAGTTGTAAAACGCTGCGTTTCCCTTCCAGCCCTTTGGCAAAAGATAGCACTTGTTTGACCAAGGCTGCGCCGCGTTTGGCATTAGTTACGAGTATGGGTAAAAGTCGTTGACTGCGTTCGTCGCAAAGTTGTGTTTCCAAAAGTTGCGCCGTCATTAAGATGGGTGCGAGGATATTATTAAGATCGTGCGCGATGCCACTTGCCAGCGTACCGAGGCTTTCCATGCGTTGCGCGCGTAAAAATTGGGCTTCTAGTTGTTTTTTCTCAGTGATATCGGTATTAACGACCAAAATTGATTTAGGTTGCCCTTGTTCGTCACGCACAAGTGTCCAACGACTTTCGACGATGATTTCTGCACCAGTTTTAGTAACTTGCGATAACTGTCCGCGCCATTCGCCTTGCGCGAGGACAATTTTCTGCGCGATCGCAAGTTGCGTCGGAACATCTAAATACAATAGTTCGCTTGCTTTTTTCCCTATCGCGGTGGAGGCTGTCCAACCGTACAATCTTTCTGCGCCTTTGTTCCAAAATAAAATTGTGCTATCTAATGCTTGGACGCTAATTGCATCAGTAGCGACATCGAGTAAAGCGGCTTGTTCGCGGATTTTTTGTTCAGTGCGTTTGCGTTCGAGTGCGTAGCGAATCGAACGTTCTAAAGCATAGGCGGTAATTTGACTTTTTTCGAGATAATCGGCTGCACCGGCTTTCATTGCTTCAACATCAATTTCGTGATCGCCTTGCCCAGTTAAAAGAATCATCGGTGCAGTACAGCCTGCTTTCATTGCTGCGCGTAAAAGTTCTAAGCCATTGCGATCGCCTAAACGATAATCCAGAAGATAAACATCATGCCGATGTTGGGCGATCACTGCTAGCGCCGCATTGTAACTTGTGACCCACTCTAGGTCAAAGCTATTGCCTTGATCTAAAAACCAATCACGCGTGAGGATATAATCATCTTCGTCATCATCCACAAGGAGTACTCGGATTGGTTGATTATCCATGCCCATCTCCCACGCCTTCTATCGGCAATTCCACAATTTCAAACCAATATTTACCTATGGTTCGCATGACATCCACTAACGAGGCAAACGTTACTGGTTTCGTAATGAATGAGTTTGCACCTAAATCGTAGCTACGATAAATATCTTCTTCGGCTTTTGATGTTGTGAGGACAACCACAGGAATCTGTCTTAAACTTGGGTCAGCCTTGATTTCTTTGAGTGCTTCACGACCGTCTTTTCTGGGCATATTCAAATCAAGTAAAATTAACCCTGGACGAGGCGCGCTGTTTGCAACAGCGTATTTGCCGCGTTGATACAAATAATCCATTAGCTCTTCGCCATCTCGAACAAAGTGCAGATCGTTTGCCAATCGACTTTCTGAAAACGCCTCGCGTGCTAGCATACAGTCGTCCTCATCATCATCAGCCATTAAGATTGTGACGGGTGTGCGTCGCCTCCTCACTGATATTCAATCTCCTCTATTATGTTTGATTGGCAGCGTGACAATAAATTTTGCTCCTTGCATCGGCTTACTCATTGCAGTAATGCTACCGCCATGACGTTCGGCGATTTTCCGGCAGATTGCTAAACCCATGCCCGTTCCTTCGTACTCGCTACGACTATGTAATCGTTGAAAAACGTTAAAGATCCGGTCGAGATATTTTTCGTCAAAACCTATACCGTTATCTTCTATAATAATTTCACACTTAGCATCTAGCGATTCTTCACCTTCGGTGCTTTGCCAATCTGCAAGAGCTTGGCTGTAAATCTTCACAATTGGTGGTTGTTCTGGTTGATGAAACTTTAACGCATTGCCAATTAAATTTTGTAACAACTGCCGCATTTGCAGTGCATCAGCATCAATTGTGGGTAATTCGCACAGCATAACGCGTCCATTGGTTTGCTGGATGAGGATTTCTAAATCGGATAACACTTCTTGTGCAATTTGCGTGAGATTCACAGGGACAAACGGCTGTGCGCGTGTTGCGATTCGCGAAAGTGTCAGTAAGTCATCGATTAAAGCTTGCATCCGCTGCGCGGCGTTTTGCATTCGATCGAGATAATCGCGCCCTTGATCGTTGAGTAAGTCGCCGTACATCGTCTTTAATCGATTGCCAAAAGCTTGAATCTTGCGTAATGGTTCTTGTAAGTCATGCGAGGCAACTGAGGCAAACTGTTGTAATTCTGCATTCGCGCGCGTTAGTTCTTGACGTTGGCGCGTTTCATCTGCCAGGAGTTGCGCTTGGGCTAACGCAATGCCAATTTGATCGCTGAGTTGTCGCAATAGTTCAACTTCAAAGGAACTCCACTGTCGCGGGTGATCGCACTGATGCGCAATGAGTAAACCCCACAGTTTTTCTTTGATAAAAATCGGCACAACTAAGTTGGCGACAACTTGAAATTGTTGCAAAAAGTCGATGTAGCACTGTTGAACTTCTGAGTTATAAATGTCCGCAACACAACTAATATGCCCGTGAATATATTTATCTAGGTATTGTTTTTCAAAACAAGGATCGTGGAGATTGCGCCCAATAATTGCTGTACATCCTGGAACAACTTCTTCTTTGACAACTTTACCCGAACCATCCGACGATAGTTGAAATAAAACAACGCGATCGCACTGCAACAGTCTTTGCACTTCCGTTACCGTCGTTTGCAGAATTTCCTCGATATGCAAGGATCGCCGAATTTTGAGTGTAATATCCGCAAATAGCTGCGATCGCAACGTTTGCCGTTGTAATTCGGCTTCAGCATGTTTGCGATCGGTAATATCCATATTAATTCCAGTCATGCGGATTGCCGTGTCTGTTTCGTCGTAGTAAACTTGACCTCGCGCTGCAATCCAATGAATACTACCATCTGCCCAAACTACGCGAAATTCAACATTGTAGTCGGTTTGCTGCGCGATCGCCGTATTGATGATTTGTTCTAAGACTTGACGATCTTCCGGATGAACGCTTTCTAAGAAACTTTCGTAGGTGTCAACCGCCGCTTCCGCAACTCCCATATTAGTTGCTGCGGTAGCCGAATACGAAATTTTATTATTGAGCAAATCCCAATCCCAAGTTCCCATATGCGCCGCATCTAAAGCTAATCGTAGCCTTTCTTCGCTAACACGCGCGCGTTCTGTCTGCTGGCGTAATTTTTCGGTTGCTCGACTTACTTGCAATAAACGATATACTCGCTGCCGCAGTACTGCCCAGTGAATTGGTTTTGTGATATAGTCTGTAGCTCCTGCTGCAAAAGCGCGATCAACCGACTCTTGATCTTCTAAGGCAGTAATCATCAAAATTGGCGTGCGATCGCCCCCAGGAAGCGTTTGTAATACTCTACTACACGTAAACCCGTCCATCGCGGGCATTAAGGCATCGAGCAGTACAATATCTGGTTGCACCTGCGTGTAAGCGGCTAGCGCCTCTTCGCCGTTACTTGTTTCCACAACTTGATAGCCGACTTGTTCCATTGCTAAACGAAGTTGCAGCCGTGTAAATTTCTCGTCATCAACAATGAGGACGAGGGGAGGAGCTTGTTCAGGATCAGTAATATTCATACTTGGAAAGAAGGGGACAGAAGTTGGAGGTTAGGGCTCAGAGACTTACCAAGGTTCGCAAAATTTGTGTTGAGACGCTTGAGATTCTGATCGCATCACGCTTTTAAGTGTACGTTTCCCTGATCCCAGACTTCTATCCCTGACCTCTTTGAAGTTCGGTTTGCAGAACGGCTTTGACTCTACTAAACTCAAGCTTTATTTGCTCCACTTTGCATAACATCTCGCTCGCATTTCCCTCAGTACTCATTGTTTCTAATTCTTTGCTGTATTGCGCAAGAGTCATTGCACCTAAAGTAGCACTACTTGATTTGAGTGTGTGCGCGGCTTTACGCAGTGCGATCGCATCATCACTTTCTATTGCACTCGCCATTTTCTCAACAAGCTTTACTGAATCATCAATGTAACATTTGATTAATTCAGCTACAATGTTTTCCGCGTTTTCCCCAATCATCTTTTTCAAAGATTTTAGTTTTTGAAAATTGATCGCTGTTGAATGTTGCGTAGGAAACGTCAGTGTATAAGAAATTTGCGGTTTTGGAGCTTTCTGTAACGCTTGCGTGAGTTCTTCGACTTGTATCGGCTTACTAATGTAATCATTCATACCAGCCGCGAGGCATTCGGCTTTGTCTTCTTGCATCGCATTCGCCGTCATTGCAATAATTCTAGGACGTATTTCTGTCCCAAATTCTTTAACAATCTGACGCGTTGCAGTCAAACCGTCCATTTTCGGCATTTGCACATCCATCAAAACGACATCATAATTTTGACGACGTAGAGTATCTAAAACTTCTAATCCATTAGTGGCAACGTCTGCGTGATAACCTAAAGATTGCAAAATATGTAAGGCAATTTTTTGGTTAACAAGATTGTCTTCTGCAAGTAAAATTCGCAGTGGTAAGTTTGCTGCAAATGTGGTGTCGATCTTGTTAGTATCAGATGCTAATGATTGATTCCAAATTTGACTTAAGATGCTGTAAAGGTGCGATGTTTTGATTGGTTTAGTTAGGTAACTGATAAATCGTTGCGATATTTGCAACAGTGCATTTTGGTGGCTAATCGTTGTTAGTAGTATTGTTGGTAACTGTGAGTTTTGGCACGCGGCGATTAACGCATCAGTTTGATGTATATGTGAATCGATAATCGCAACATCAAATAATGTACCTTGTTGAATTTGAGCAAGTGCTGCTACAGAGTCTAAACTGTAGGGAATTATACCCCATGATTGGGCTTGCCAAACTAAAGATTGTTGAATCGTTGGATGATCTACCACAACTAACATCCGCTTGCGAGTAAAGTGCAAAGCGCAACTTTCTGGAGGAAAAACGCTAGTATCAATTGTTGTTGCGATCGTGAAATAAAAAGTAGAGCCTTGATTGACTTGCGTTTCTACCCAGATTCGACCTTGCATCATCTCACACAACTGCTTGGCGATCGCTAAACCTAAACCAGTACCGCCATATTCACGTGTAATCGAAGCATCGCCTTGGCTAAAAGCTTGAAATAAATGTTCTATCGTCTCTCTGGGAATGCCAATTCCTGTATCTTTGACTGCAAATTGAATTTCATACCTCCCCGCTAGTTTATCAGCGCACTCCAACTCGCGGGCTGTCACTGAAACGATAACCTCACCTTGATGTGTAAATTTAACAGAATTACTCAGGAGATTGACGAGAATTTGCCGTAAGCGAGTCACATCACCAACGATGTTATTCGGAGTATCTGGATGAATAATATAGGCTAATTCAATATTTTTTTCTGCTGCTTTGAAAGCTAAAATATCTACAGCTTCTTCAACACAAGTTCTTAAATTAAAAGCGTATTGTTCTAATTCAAGCTTACCCGACTCGATTTTCGATAATTCCAAAACGTCGTTGAGTAGTATCAACAAAACATTACTACTTGTACGAATCGTTTCTAAAAACTCTTTTTGTTGCTGTGATAACGGAGTATTCAAAAGTAAATTCGTCATCCCAACAATTGCATTCATTGGAGTCCGAATTTCATGGCTCATGTTTGCTAAAAATTGACTTTTAACACGAGTTGCGGCTTCAGCATCGGTTTTTGCTTTTTCTAATTCTTGATTAGCTTGTGATAACTCTTGAGTACGTCGCACAAGCATTTTTTGATTGAGATATTGCTCAGTAATATCATCTAATATCCACAATCTACCAGCGACATTCTGCACGCGCGTTGCAGTACTCGAAATGCTCAAAACTTTTGGGGTTTCACCTTGAAAAATCCAATGCCAATTGCGAATTTCAGCTTGCGGAAACTCCCGTGCGGGGGTTCCCCCCGTTGAGGGAAGTTTCCAAGACAGTGGTTGCGCAAAAAAATGTGCGGCTTGTGCGGTAATTTCGCTTTGATTGTCAGCACTTGTCCGCAATTTTGCCATTGCTTGCGCTAAAATCGGTGGTTCTACCGCGCCTGGTTGTAGCCCTAGTTGTACCGCAGCGGCTTGATTAATCCAGCCTTGTTCGCCGCTTTCATCAACAAAGACAACTCCCTGATGAATTGTTTCGAGCATGGCGCTAAAGCGCGATCGCAGTTTATCAAGGCGGATCGTTGTGTCAGTAAATTGTAGTAATGTACGTAACTCGCCCAACAATAACTCGACAAAATGCCGCGTTTGTGGATTAATGAAAGTATAGCGCTGCCATATTAGTAAAATTGCACCTCTTGTACTATCTGATGCTACAAGTGGTAACACTGCAACAGATTTAGCACCCTGCGCGAGTAGAATATGCGACGCGTCGGGAGTTGCAGGATAGTCGTTGTAATAAAGACAACGATTTTGTGCGAGTGCATCGGTGAATAATGCAGGCGTGGTGAGCGAAGCAGGAAGCGCTTTTGCTGGAAGACACGACGCGATGATTTGCGCGGTGACGTCATCAATCTGACGTAAGGCGATCGCTGCATGCGCACGAGTTATCTTTTGCAAAAGTGTTAATGCTTGGTCAATGAGCGCATTCGGAGTTGTCGTTTTATCAGCATTCGCGAGTGTCACAAGGATAGATTGTGCCGCTAAACGCCACTCGATATCGCGGAGAAACTTATTTACGGGAAGACTGCTGATAATGACACTGCACAAACCAAGAGTCTGTAAAAGCTGTGCGGGATTAGATATACCGACAAAAAAGGTAACTGCAATAATGAGGAGTGTTGGCTTAAGTTGCAGAGGTAAACTGATGCATACAGTTAACAGAATGAGCGCTAATAACAAAAACGTCCATCCTTGCAATACACCTAAGCTGACAAAAATGAGGATGGCAGCAAATAATATTGGTCTAAATGTTGGTAGCCAATCAGGATGATTTAGGTTTAGATATTGGCGAGACATGAGGCGATCGCACGGGTAACGATTTCTGGGGCGCTGAGGTGCGGTAAATGCCCTGTTGTTGGTATATTTGTCAGCGTACTGTTAGCGATCTTTTGTGCCATGTACTGACCAACTTCGAGCGGTACAGCAATATCGTTATTCGATTGTAAGATATCTACAGGGATCTTGAGTCGCGGTAGCTTGTCGCGGTGATCCGATTGAAAAATCACCCGTGCTACAGCTTGCGCGATGTCAGGGCGAATTGCGGATAAAGTATTTGCATACTCGATCGCAAGTTCAGGTTTATCAGGATTTCCCATCACCAGCGGTGCAAACCCACTCGCCCAAGCATAATAATTCGCAGCCATTGCGGCGTATAGTTGATCTAAATCAGCTTGCTCAAAACCGCCAATATAATTGATATCGTTGAGATAGCGTGGTGATGCACCGATAAAAATTAATTTACAGAAGTATTGCGGCTCAACTAAGGCAGCTAATAAGCTTACCATCCCACTCACTGAGTGACCAATTAAAATGCTATCTTTCAACTTCAACTCGGCACACAAATCGAGCAAGTCTTCAGCGTAACTATACAAGCTGCTGTAACGGTGTGGACTATATGCAGCAAAGTCTGATTTTCCCGCACCGACTTGATCGAAAAGAACGATGCGATAGCGATCGGCAAAAGCTGGGATTTGATGTCGCCAGGCGGTTTGATCCGTGCCAAAACCATGTGCGAAAATTAATGTCTGACCACTGTTGCCTAGAACGTTAACGTTGTTGCGCGGCAAGATGCTCGTTACCATAAGCCAGCGATCGCTTTTTATTATGCACTTAAATTTAAAGTACACATAGATTGATTTAATTGTACCATTTCAAGTTCACGCTTACTGCATCAAGCAGCAACAGTCAGACTAATGGAAAGGAATGGGGCAAATCAGCAAAATAGCAATGCTATTTTGAGAACTAGATACTACTATTGTGGATGATCGCATTAAAAACTCTTTTGCAATAGAAGTTCAGCGATGCCGAGTAATAGTCTAGACCAACTATTAGAGCAACCTTTAGTCGAGTCAACCAAGCAAACTGTCAATCAAATGAGCAGTTCTGAATTAGCGCGATTGCTCAATGAGATTGGCTATCAAAAGCGGGTACTTGCCTTTCGGTTGCTAGATAAAAACAAGGCAATAGAAGTCTTTGAGTACCTTAATCATGACGAACAGGCAGACCTGATTCAGGCAATGGAGGCACCCGAAAGTATTGATATGATAGAGTCTCTCGATCCAGATGATCGAGTGCAATTGCTTGAAGAACTGCCTGCCAAGGTAACCAAAAGGTTGATTGCAGATCTCAGCCCAGATTCCCGTGAGAGTGTAAATACGCTTTTAGGATATCCAGAGCGCAGTGCTGGACGGTTAATGAGTCCTCGCTACCTAGCTGTTCGCAGCGGCACTTCAGTAGGGGACGCAATAAATGCTGTACGCAATTCAAAACTGCGAGCCGATGAGCTGCAAGTAATTTTTGTCATTGACCCAGAGCGGTTTTATCAAGGCTATACCTGGTTAGCAACTCTGGTCAAAGCCCATGCAGATACTTCAGTTGAAGCACTTATTGAAGGGAACACTGCTGTTCGAGTTGTTGATCGTGAAGTTCGTGCAGCTCAAGTCATGAAAGATGCGGATTTACCTGCAATTCCAGTTGTCGATCAAGAAGGACGGTTAGTAGGAGCCATTACCTTTGACGACGTAATTGATCTCATTGATGAAGAAGCAACAGAAGCAGCTTACTCTAAGGCTGGAGTTGGAGGCAATTTGCAAGGGCGCGATCGCGTTTGGAGTCAGCGATTGGTAGATGGACCAATTTGGTATGCGATTCGACTGCGACTTTTGTTTTTGATTATCACTCTCATTGGAGGTTTTCTAGTAGGTGGGGTGATCGATCAGTTTGAAGAAACTTTAGAAGCGGTGGTAGCAGCCGCTATTTTTATTCCGCTTGTGATGGATATGGGCGGTAATGTGGGAACTCAATCTACAACCATCTTTGCGCGGGGTTTAGCCTGGAATCAGATTGATGCTAAGCGCTTTCTTCCTTATTTGGCACGAGAAGCAATGATTGGGGCTTTAATTGGTCTAGTATTAGGCATTGCCGCAGGAGTGATAGCATACTTTTGGCAAGGTTTACCCAATGATGTACCACAGCTAGGTATCGCGGTAGGATTAGCACTGTTTGCAGTTGTGTTGCTGGGTGCTGTGTTAGGAGCAACTCTACCCTGGATGTTATTGCGATTTGGATTTGACCATGCTACTGGTGCCGATCCTTTCCTAACTACGATCAAAGATTTTTTGGGGCTATTAATCTATTTCGCCTTGGTTAACTGGCTAGTAGGAGTTGTATAAGTTGGCAACTGCGTAGCTTTGTGTGGATGCTAAGAACACGAAGAAATACGAGTTATATAAGTCTTGACTGCATTGAAGTTGTACTAGTTCAAAGTTTGGTACAAAAAAACGGCAGAGTGTTACTTTCCTCTACCGTTTTTTTAAAATCAATGATTTACTGTTCTACAGCTTGCGGTAACAATTCCCGTCGCTGTTCAGCAAGTACTTTGACATTACCAGTATCGTCAACATCAACGACAGCTGTATCACCATCTTTGATGCGTCCAGACAAGATTTCTTCTGCCAAACTGTCTTCAAGTAAGCGCATAATCGCCCGACGTAGTGGTCTTGCACCGTAGCTCGGATTGTATCCTTCTTCTACTAAGCGATCCTTGAAGCGATCAGTAACTTCTAGCGTAATTCCCTTCTCAGTTAAGCGTGTAAACACTTCCTTGAGCAGGATATCCGAGATTTGCTTGACTTCGTCCTTCGACAATTGACGGAAGACGATGATTTCATCCAAGCGGTTCAAGAACTCTGGGCGGAAGTATTGCTTGAGTTCTTCGTTAACTAATGAACGAATGCGATTGTATTGCGCTTCGGCTTGGTTCTCAGCAAATTCAAAGCCTAAACCACCACCACCTTTTTCAATCACTTTAGAACCAATGTTCGAGGTCAAGATCAGCAACGTATTCTTGAAGTCTACGGTGCGACCTTTCGCATCGGTTAAGCGACCGTCTTCAAGAATTTGCAGCAGCATATTGAAGACATCGGGGTGTGCTTTCTCGATTTCATCGAATAGCACTACAGTATATGGTCTGCGGCGTACGGCTTCGGTTAATTGACCGCCTTCGTTGTAACCAACGTAGCCTGGAGGCGAACCGATGAGTTTACTAACGGTGTGGCGTTCCATGTATTCCGACATATCCAAGCGAATCATCGCTTCTTCGGAACCAAAGAAGTAAGCTGCTAACGCTTTTGTTAACTCGGTTTTACCAACACCAGTAGGTCCAGAGAAGACAAAGCTTGCAATCGGACGGTTGGGGTTTTTTAAGCCAACTCTTGCACGCCTAATTGCTTTAGAAACTGCCTTGACCGCATCTTCTTGACCGATGAGTCGCTGATGCAATGTGTCTTCCATGTGCAACAGTTTCTCGGATTCGGTTTCGGTGAGTTTATTGACAGGTACGCCCGTCCAAGAAGCAACGATTTGCGCGATATCTTCCTCAGTCACCACTGGAGAATCGTTTTCTCCTTCGCGGGTGCTGGTGGTTTTGCTTTGCGCGATCGCCCGAATTTCGGCTTTGATTTCCATCTCGCGATCGCGGAGTTCGCCAGCGCGGTCGAAGTCTTGCGATCGGACTGCATCGTCTTTTTCTTTAAGAACTTGACGCAGTTCTTTATCTAACTCTTTCGCTGCGGGAGGAAGTTGCGAGTTAATTAAACGCACTCTTGAACCGGCTTCGTCGATCAAGTCGATGGCTTTATCTGGTAAGTAGCGATCGCTGATATAACGGTCGGAAAGCTTCGCAGCAGCGACTAGGGCTTCATCCGAGATTTTCAGCTTGTGGTGTTGCTCGTAACGTTCGCGTAGACCATACAAAATCTCGATTGTTTCGTCTACCGAAGGTTCGCCCACCATCACCGGTTGGAATCTGCGTTCGAGGGCGGCGTCGCGCTCGATGTGTTTGCGGTATTCATCGAGTGTTGTTGCACCGATACACTGCAATTCACCTCTTGCCAAAGCAGGTTTGAGGATGTTTGCTGCGTCGATCGCACCTTCAGCCGCGCCCGCACCAATCAGCGTATGCACCTCGTCAATCACTAAAATCACGTTCCCTGCTGAACGGATTTCATCCATGATTTTCTTTAGGCGTTCTTCAAATTCACCGCGATACTTTGTACCTGCAACGAGCAAGCCGATATCGAGGGTGACGACGCGCTTTTCTTCGAGGATATCGGGAATATCTTTGTTGGCAATTCGCGATGCCAAACCTTCGGCGATCGCGGTTTTACCTACACCCGGTTCTCCGATTAATACTGGATTATTCTTGGTACGACGACCTAAAATTTGAATAACTCGCTCGATTTCTTTTGCACGACCAACAACAGGATCGAGTTTACCCTCAGCAGCCATTTGAGTTAGGTTCGAGCCAAACTCATCGAGTGTTGGAGTTTTAGTGCGACCCGATTGCGAAGATCCGGCTGATACCTCAGCGGTTTCTCCCAACATCCGAATCACTTGCGTGCGTACTTTAGATAAATCAACTCCTAAGTTTTCTAGTACTCTTGCTGCAACGCCTTCTCCTTCGCGGATTAAGCCGAGTAGCAAGTGCTCGGTACCAATATAGTTATGTCCTAGCTGGCGTGCTTCTTCTAGAGAAAGTTCCAAAACTCGCTTTGCCCGTGGGGTAAACGGAATTTCCACTGCCACAAAGCCAGAGCCTCGACCAATAATTTTTTCGACTTCAATCCGAGCGTCTTTAAGGTTGACGCCCATGGATTTCAGCACTTTAGCCGCTACACCTGTCCCTTCCCCTATCAGACCCAGGAGGATCTGCTCTGTACCTACGAAGTTGTGACCCAGGCGGCGAGCTTCTTCCTGGGCCAGCATGATCACTTTAATAGCTTTTTCTGTGAAGCGTTCAAACATGGCGTTCTTCCATACCTGAGTCGTGCCGGTACGCTGATTTTAGCATAGGCTTCATGTCCGGCTGTCAAATTATGATACAAACTACAGCACGGTTTTCCCTCTTTTTTTGGGAAGATTTATACTTTTTACAACTTTTGCTCTATCAGGTTTTCAGACACCCAGCAAAAGATTTGATCTAGAAGCAAACAAACTTTGGCAACAAGACAAACCCTTTGACATGAAAAGTTTGTTTCTGAATGGTTGCTATTCTTAAAATCGTTAAGCCCCAAGAGTAGATTTGTAGCAGAAATTCACTTTTTTGTCAAGGGCGAATTGGCGGAATATCCACACAAAGCAATTTCTAGCTTCCAACCGCAGCGAGCGAGGCGAGTTTGAATTTGATCTTCCCAACTTGCTAAAATTTGGGAAAAGTCGGGTTGCGCTAAACCCCCATGCCAAAGAACTAAGGCATCTTCTCCAATATCTTTGTAGTAGCGTTTGCGGCGTCCAGCAGTTTTGAACCCGAACTTTTGATACAGCGCGATCGCCGCATCGTTAGAAACCCTGACTTCTAAAGTAGCGCGTTCTAAGCCGCGTTCTTCGGCTACTGACAAGAGTCCATAAAGTAGCGCTTGACCAAAACCTTGGCGCTGGTATTGCGGATGCACCGCCAAAATGGTAATATGAGCTTCCTCAAGAATTGCCCAAACACAACCCATCCCTAATAATGAATGGGGTTCAAACGGATTGATTAAACCGATTAAATCGCTGTTAGGACTATCTAACTCGCGTTGGTAAGCTTCTAACGTCCAAAGACCCCCAAAGCACGCTTGGTCTAACTCTAGCGCTGCGTTGAGATGCTCAGGTGCGAGAAATTTAAGTTCTAATAAAGTCACAGCAATTTGTACACTGGGAAACGAAACCTACTTACGCCTGTCAAAAGGGAAACATCCACAACTATGGTATCGACTCATCCTGCGGGGGTGCAATCTGGTCGTCAGTATCTTGCGAATTCAACTGGCGCAGTCTCCTCTAACCAACAACTTTTACCGCTGAGTGCGCGAATCAACAACAGTGATTGCCTCGAAATTGGCGGGTGTGATGTCACAACGCTGGTACAGCAATTTGGTTCACCGCTTTATATTTTGGATGAAGACACGTTACGTACCGCTTGTCGCCAGTATCGCGAGGCTTTTCAAAAGTATTATCCAGGAGAGTCGCAGGTACTTTATGCATCAAAAGCTTGGAGTTGTCTTGCGGTATGCGCGATCGCACATCAAGAAGGTTTGGGCATCGATGTTGTCTCAGGTGGCGAACTTTATACTGCGTTGCAAGCAGGCGTCAGTCCCGATAAACTTTATCTCCACGGCAATAACAAATCCTTAGAAGAACTCAAATTAGCAATTGATTCAGGTTGCACAGTTGTTGTTGATAATTGGTACGAGTTGCGAACTCTAGGTAATTGGTCATCGAGTATCGATAATCCGATTCGAATCATGTTGCGGCTGACACCAGGAATTGAATGTCACACGCATGAATATATTCGCACAGGGCATTTAGATAGTAAGTTTGGCTTTGATCCCAATCAGTTAGATGAAGTTTTTGCGTTTGTTAGTCAGCATTCGGCGTTGAATTGTGTAGGTTTACACGCGCATATTGGTTCGCAGATTTTCGAGCAGCAGCCACATCAAGATCTAGCAGGAGTCATGGTGCAGTGGTTGGATAAAGCAAGCGGTTATGGTTTGCAGATTCAAGAATTAAACGTCGGTGGCGGATTAGGAATTCGCTATACCGAAGCGGACGATCCTCCGAGTATTGAAGCGTGGGTTAAAGGTGTGTGCGAAGCGATCAAAGACGCTTGTGCGGCGCAACAGTTAGCATTACCAAAGTTACTTTGCGAACCAGGGCGATCGCTCATTGGTGCAGCGTGTGTTACTGCCTACACCGTAGGAGCATCAAAAACGATTCCTGGAATTCGTACCTACGTTGCTGTAGATGGTGGAATGTCAGATAATCCGCGTCCGATTACTTACCAGTCAGTTTATCGCGCCGTCGTCGCTAATAAGATGTCTGCACCCGCGACGCAAACAGTCACAATCGCAGGCAAACACTGCGAGTCCGGCGATATTCTAATTAAAGAGGCAACTTTACCGCCATCTCAACCAGGAGATATTCTCGTGGTTTTGGCAACAGGGGCGTATAACTACAGTATGGCATCGAACTATAACCGCTTGGCGCGACCAGCAGCAGTCATCGTTAAAGATGGAGAAGCTAACTTAATTCTGCGGCGCGAAACTTATCAAGACCTAATACGGCAAGACTGTCTTCCTGCAAGATTATCAAATGAGGTATAACGCAGGAAATTTAGTGCAGAAATCGAGGAAGATAGAATAGCTTCTTCTACATCCCTCCTGTTTTTTCTTGCCAAATCCCCAATATTCTCAGTAGTTCTCATTCCCGAATATATGTAGACAATTCAAAAACCTTTCTCCTCTGCTCCTTTGCATCGAAGCTTTCTTGCTGCCTTAGCAATAAGTCTTTAATCAGACGTGACATAACCCCTAACCCCTGAACCCCGATCATGAGAGATTTGTGGAAGCAATGGCTGATCGACCTTGGCTGGACGCAGTCGGTGTTGCTTCACATTATTGATCTGGGGTTGGTGCTGGGGTTGACTTATGTGGTGCTTGTGATTATTGGTGAACGCCGGACGCTGTGGATGGTGCGGGGGTTTATTCTCTTGATGCTGGCATCAGTAGTCAGTGGCAGATTAGAGTTACGGTTATTGAATTTTGTACTGGAAAAGTTAGTTGTTGGTTGTGCGGTGGCAATCGCGGTTGCCTACCAATCAGACTTTCGGCGATTTTTGGAACAACTAGGGCGGGGTGAATTAGGACATTTATGGCAACCGTCGCGCCGCGCGATCGCTAAACCAGATAGCGTAATTGATGAGATTGTGGAGGCAGTTAAAGAACTCTCACAAAACCGTATTGGCGCGTTGATTGTTTTAGAAACGAATGGTCCGATTGATGACGCAGATTTTAATTCAGTAGGCGTACAGCTAAATGCGGAAGTGTCGAAGGAACTGATTCAAACAATCTTTCACCCAAAAACGCCACTTCATGATGGTGCCGCGTTGATTCGTGGTTCGCGTCTGGTTGCTGCTGCGGTTATTTTGCCGCTGACGGCACGCACGGCTTCGCGACAGCTAGGAACTCGCCATCGTGCAGCAATGGGAATTACAGAACGCGTTCCAGACAATTGTATTTGTGTTGTCGTTTCAGAAGAAACAGGTTCAATTTCTTTTGCTGAAAAAGGAATGCTGAATAGACCACTCACCAGCAGTAAACTGAAGGAATTATTAGAAGCTAAGTTTTCTCCCCCTGTGGAGCGTGAAGCTGTTGCCCCTAGTGTGCTAAGTTGGGTTCGCCAATTTAGTAGTCAAGGTGTGGCATTTGTATCGCGTTTACTCGGTCTATCATCAGCTTCTCATCGAAACAAAAAATGACTGTAAAGCCAATTGTGTTACAAGATTTGCCCCCAGATTTAAAACGAGAACGCCTGCCCAAGCACGTGGCAGTCATTATGGATGGAAATGGTCGTTGGGCTAAACATCGGGGATTACCTCGTATCATGGGTCACAAACGGGGCGTTGATGTCTTAAAAGATTTACTACGCTGTTGTCGCGACTGGGGAGTGGCCGCCCTGACAGCCTATGCTTTTTCTACAGAAAATTGGGGAAGACCGCTAGAGGAAGTGGACTTTTTGATGACGTTGTTTGAGCGGGTGTTGCGCAAAGAATTGCGGGAGATGATCGAAGAAGATGTCCGCATTCAGTTTGTGGGAAACTTGAGTGCGCTACCGCGATCGCTACAAACCGAAATTGCGCGCGCTGTCGCCGAAACTCAACATAATCGCGGAATTCAATTGACAGTAGCAACCAACTACGGTGGACGACAAGAGATTTTAGATGCGTGTCGCGCGATCGCGCATCAAGTACAGCAAGGATTGTTACAACCTGATGACATTGATGAAGCTTTATTTGAACGGCATTTGTATACTGCTGGCATTGGCGATCCTGATTTATTAATTCGCACGAGTGGAGAAATGCGCATTAGCAACTTTCTTCTATGGCAAATGGCTTATGCGGAAATTTATATCACTGAAACCCTATGGCCTGATTTTGACCGTGCGGAGTTTCACCGAGCATTATGCTCTTATCAGCAGCGCGAACGTCGATTTGGCAAAGTGTAAGGAGTGAGTAGTGGCTGGTGATTAGTTATGATTGTTGAATTAAAGACAGTATTGAGTTAATAAAAATCTTTATAACTCATCACTCCCCGGACCCCCGAACCCTGACCGCTGACCTCTTCATCAAGGTCCTGAAAAAACTGCTTGCTCGACATCTTCACGGCTCAAAGAGTATTTGAACGAGCGGAGGATGTCTTGTGATGACGTACCAACTTTCGTATAACGTACGGTTAATTGATCGACATCGAGCAGTAACTCAGCTTCCCAATCAGGGCGTTGTACGTACCAACAGTGCAGTAGCTCGCTATCTTGTTGACAACCTTGGCTTCTTAGCCATTCTTCAATGTTCGGTAAGGCGTGGTTATATAAAGGAGTATCAGCAGAAGGGAGAGACATAAGGATTTTGAGTTGATAGGTTAGATTTAACGTATTGCACCGCAACGGGAGGTTGTGGATTAGTTGTTGGTTTAAAACTATCTCCACGGGTGAGCGCAATTGTAATTGCTAATATGACACAGCCGACAAAAGTCAACAGCAACAAAAACAAAGCAAAAATCTCTCCTGATGATAAAGGGCGATCCGTAGGATCGAGATAAGCTGAACGTGATCGCCAAGTCGGAGTTGGCGAAACAGGACGGTTAAGATCAGCCGGTGCTTGCATGACCGCAATTCGCGAATAGCCAATTTTTAAATCATATTGCATGCGTCGCTCTGGATTGCTGAGCGTTGCATAAGCTTCATTAAGTTGCTGAAACTTTGCCGTAGCATTTGCTTTGGGTAAATCTGTGGTATCGGGATGGTAGCGTTTACTCAATTCCCGATAGGCGCGGCGAATTTCGATCGCGGATGCGGAAGGGTGAAGTCCCAGCAGTGCGTAATGGCTATTTTGATAGCGGACAAACGTGCGATCACGCTCCTGTTGTGGCATTGCCTGATCTTGACTCACAGCAGTTTAACTCAGCATAGCTCACAATACTTCTTGTCTATTTTAAAACGAGATCTACTTCCACGCTGCTGTAGGTAAGTATGGATGATTATCTATTTTGCAGAAATGGCTGAGATCTGCGTGAATTGGCAACACCATAAATTGCAGCGAGTAGTATCCAAACTAAGGTATTAAGGCGTAAATCAAAAATTGTGACGTCTACGGTATTGAACAACACACAAGCAAAAAAAGCGACAAGA
The DNA here is from genome assembly GCF_001904655.1 of Chroogloeocystis siderophila 5.2 s.c.1. Classification (NCBI taxonomy): domain Bacteria; kingdom Bacillati; phylum Cyanobacteriota; class Cyanophyceae; order Chroococcidiopsidales; family Chroococcidiopsidaceae; genus Chroogloeocystis; species Chroogloeocystis siderophila. The sequence continues at coordinate 218,724 of NZ_MRCC01000004.1, forward strand.
TAACTAAAGAAAATTATTTGATTTTGAGTGGTTTGTGCTTCATCTAAATTGGGAAATTGCCAGTTGTGTAATAGTTGAATACATCGAATCAAAATCCAACCAACCCAAATACTTAAAAAGGCAATACCTACAATTCCTGTTTCGGCTGCGAACATCAAGAAAAAGTTATGCGGATGACCTAGCCAAACGTGCATTTGATTTTCATACAGCGGTGTAAAATTACGCAATCCCCAGCCAATAAGGGGACGTTGTTGCGTTAAAGATAAGGCAAACTGCCATTGAGTCGTACGTAAAAAAGGAATTGGTCGATTAGGATAGAGTTGATCGGTTAATCTTGCCCAGAAAAATTGCGGTACAACTGTTCGGAGTAGATGACTCAATGGTGCGGGAGCAAAAGCAGCGAGTAAAATTGCGCCCGCGATCGCACTCACACTCGCGACTAACCATCGCCAACCTTGATAAACGGCAAAAGCAAAAATTGCCAAGCAGGCGATCACCCAAGCATTGCGTGAATTTGTCAAGATTAAAGCAACAAAATTTCCCATCACTGCCATGAATAAGAGCATATTCGTTGCGCTCGCTGATGGCAAGTCAGATCTTTGAACACGCGCGAGAAATAACCCTAAAGCCAGAATAAAAGTAATCACCAAATATCCAGCAAGAATATTGGCGTACATGAAAACAGCAGCCATACGCCCAGGAGGATTGCCTTGCGCAATGAGTGTCCAACCGAGAAAACCTGAAAACGCTGCTGTTGTTGCCCAATTAAGTAATAATTGCCCGAAGCCAAGAATGATGACAGGAATAGAGGGGATTACCAAGATTTGGGATAATTGCCGCAACTGAGTTGGTGTTTGAATCAGCGTACTGAAGGCAGCAAATAAGAGAAAAAATGGTAAGAAGTTGAATAAACCTAACGTTGCAGCTAGGCGATCGTCAGCAAAAATCGCTGTCATCACGAGCCAAATCGCTAAAACAGCCAGCCCCCGATTCAGTGGATCGCGGACAATTTGGCGGTACTTGTATCGCCAGGTAGTAGCTAATGCTAAAAATATCCCTAAAGCTCCTAAAATTGGAACTAAAGGAAAAGTCAGTAATCCTAGTTGAGCAAAGTTCCAGGCAGGGTGCAGACGGGCAATAAGGTGCGATTGTAGTATTTGATTGTGCTTGCCCATCTGGCGATCTCCAATTTTATGCCGGCTGCCAGTATTCGGTGCGAGTTAGGCGAATTTGAGCAAGCGCAAAGATCGTGGGAATAATGCGACCATAATTTGTGGCGATCGCCCGCCATCCTAAATCAGCAAAGAACCACGTCCATAGTGCGGGTGCGACACAGGCAAACACACCGCGAACTGCACCGTATCGCGCTGCACTCATCGCCATACCGCGTTGTGCGGTTTGTAGTGCTAAATGACTCTGAAATTGCGCGGCTGCGGCTGTACCACCTTTCACAAGGGCTTGTTTGGCAACTTGATAACTCGCAAAATGAACGGCAAACTGTCGGGCAATTTGCTGAAGTAGGATCGGTTTTAAAACTGAACTGACAGCTAAAGCACTACCGCCTTTCACAAGTAGTGCTACTGGGTTTTGGTGAACGATTGCGGGGAATGTGGCACTTGCTTGCGCGATCGATCGCTGTATTCGCCTTGTTAAGCTTTGTTGTTCTTGCGCTGGTAGTTGCCGCCAAGCGCGCCCTAGTAGATTTAAAAAGATTTCTGCCTCTAAATCTGTTGTCGTTAGGCTACTCGAAAAGGGAATTTTTAAATAACGACACACTCGAATTAATGTTTGCCGATAGGTAACTTGTTCTGTACGCCCTTGCAACACAGTCATGCCATCAGCAGCTAAATAGCGAAATCGTTGCTCGATGGCGTCTATCCATGACGAGCGATCGCGACTTTGCACTTCTATTGGTTCAGGAGTGTGTAGATAATCAAGCGGATTAAATTTACGATGAAATAAGATATTTGTCAGTTGCTCTAACTCTTCTTCAGTGGCTAATTCTAGCGCCGCTCTCAGCTCGTCCAACGTCGCTTCCTCCAAGACCCTTGCTACCTTATTCTACTCTCTGCTTTTCCTAGTGAGTACTCATTCACAGTCGTTTTTTAGGCACTTATCGAGATAAATGAAAGCTAAGCATGTATTTTGTTCATGTTATTTTAGCTACACTCTAAGGTAATATATCTATATCTTAAATACTTACTGAGTCAATATTTTTCGTTTTACTAAAGGTATTCTTAATTACCAATCAAGTTTTCAGACTAACTTTGATTTAATTTTGATGTCTTTGCAAAAATTAGCTCATTTGGCAAAGAATAGCTGTTTACTATATTGTTTATCTGGCATTCTCTACTTTTATTATTCAGCAGTTATCTTGATCCTTTTGAGTAAAGTATTTTGTTTTGTATAGATTTGTGCTGCAATGACATCACTCAAAACTAATATAGTTTATATATTAAGATAGTGGTGCATTAGGTTTTATCCAAGCGAAAACTTACGTGCGGGAGTTCACCCGTTGAGCAAAATTTCCAAGACAATAGTATTGTTTTTTACAAAAATGTTTGTTGACAAGTCATAGCGGCGATCGTCGATTTCTTTAGACGAAAATGCTATCTAATACGCTAAGCCTCAGCGCTAGCCTCCAGAGGAGTGTCAGTTACGCAAAGTTACGAATCTGTAATCTGCACATAGCATCAATTCAATTGGAGGTGAAACTTAAAGATGTTTAAGACAGTAGTCAATTTAACACAACAAGCAGTTATCTCGGAAATCGAAAACGTTTTAGATACGTATCCGTGTCATCCTTACCAAAAAGCCTTTGCAATTCCAGATTTAAGACAAGAATTAATTGCCTATGTTCTTAATCGAATTCCTTGCGTTTATAGTGTTGTAGACAACGAACGAAAAGCAATACTACTCAATTATCAGTTACCAAGTGCCCAGCAACAAATCCAATTAGAAAACTTGATTCACCAAGGGATTTACGCGATTTTGCAAGAAAAATCTGACTGGGTAAATCGCCACCTTCCTGAAGCCACGCAATGTAGTGTTGAACCGTCGCATTGGTTTGGTTAGTGTAGACTGGCTGGGCGGCTATTTACCAAAATATTAATGTCATTTCAAGGGATCGTGTCCCCAGTTTTTTAAAGAGTATCGCCATCGCGAGTTTTCTATATCGCTTGATGGCTTTTGTGCTGTATGACGATGGACATAACTGATGACCTTTTTCATGTGCGCTAAGTCGTCATCGGTATAATCACTTTTCTCCTTTTGTAAAAGTTCAACAATGCGTTTCCCAGATTTATGACCAATTGATTCATCATTGCCGTCTTTTTGCCCTACCGATTGCGACTCTTCGGTATCCAACCAAGAATCAATTTCTTTTGGTGTCATGTTAATAACATCAAAAAACTCCTCGATAACTGATTTATCATTCTTGCTCATAGAAACTATTCCTCGATCTTTTCTAATGCGTCAGGTTTATGGGCAGCTTCTTTACCTGATTTGTCACTTTCTACAAGGTATTGAGCGTTATCTTCTGACGCAGCAACATGATGTCCTTTAATATCAGTTGGTGAAGTAACTTTTTGTTTGACTTTACCAGTCGTTTTACCCTGTGAAGTTTTCCACTCTACTTTGTCACCTTTTTTGAATTCTTTAGCCAAGATAATGCTCCTGTTGGTAATTTCTGCCTAATTTTAAATTATGTTAAGAGTGCCAAGGCTAGCCATCAACCTAATGACAGAGAAGGCAGTAACTACATTAAGAAATAAACCTCCTGCGTGAAGAGAATCGCGAATTTATTTGCGAGATAAATAATTAAAAGAAAGTTCACTACCGTAAACTTACCCATAAAAATCTTGTTTTAGTGTACGAAAGTATACTTTGCTTGGATAGCGCTGAAGGTAGTCGGAGGGTGTCTGTGATTCCTGCTTGCCATTGCAGTTAAGGAAATTAATTTGGAGAAAGCTGGTGGTATGAGGGCTACAAATAATTCCTCGTCTGCTTCTGAAGCTGCTGATTTGAATCAAAATTAAGGTGAAACGATATTATTCACCAAATCCACCTCCGCCAGGAGTTTCAATCACAAATACATCTCCTGGTCGCATTTCTACCATTGCAGTACTTCCCAATTGTTCAATTGTTCCATCACTGCGTTCGACAGAATTTTTGCCTACTGTGCCATTTTCTCCGCCGTGTAAACCAAATGGAGGAACAACACGACGCCCTGAAAGGATTGCTGCTGTCATTGGTTCGCAAAATTGGATGCGACGGATAACGCCGTTACCACCTTGATGAAGTCCTTGACCGCCACTATGAGGACGAATGCTAAAGCTTTCTAACAGAACAGGAAACCGCCATTCTAAAACTTCAGGATCGGTGAGGCGAGAATTTGTCATGTGCGTGTGGACAGCATCAGTACCATCAAAGTCTTTACCTGCGCCCGAACCACCGCAGATTGTTTCGTAATATTGATAGCGATCGCTTCCAAAGGTAAAATTATTCATCGTTCCTTGCGATGCTGCCATCACGCCTAGAGCACCATACAACGCATCTGTAATCGCTTGAGAAGTTTCGACATTTCCTGCAACAACAGCAGCTGGATAACGCGGATTAAGTAAACAACCTTCAGGAATAATAATTTTTAGAGGTTTCAAACACCCTGCGTTTAGTGGAATATCATCATTTACTAAAGTACGAAAAACGTATAAAACTGCTGCTTTACATATAGCAGATGGAGCATTAAAATTACTTTCGAGTTGCGGTGAAGTTCCTGTAAAATCAATGCAAGCACTGCGAGTAGATTTATCAATAGAAATAGTAACTTTAATCGCACTACCGTTATCTAAATAACAAGTAAACTCGCCATCTTGCAAAACATTGATAACACGCCGCACCGACTCTTCAGCGTTATCCTGGACAAACTTCATATAAGCTTGTACAGTATCCAAGTGATAGTATTCTACCATTTTTTGTAGTTCCTGAACACCGCGTTCGTTAGCAGCAATTTGCGCTTTTAAATCAGCAATATTTTGTGTAGAATTCCGTACTGGATAACGTCCGCCTTCTAAAAGTGACAATAGCTCTTTTTCTCTAAATTGACCATCAACAATTAGCTGAAAATTATCGAGCAAAACACCCTCTTCTGCCACTGTGGTACTATTTGGCGGCATAGAACCAGGAGTCATTCCACCAATATCAGCATGATGTCCGCGCGAGGCGACGTAGAAAAGTGGGGAGTGGCTGGTGGTGGGTTGTGAGTGTACTGGAAATACCGGAGTAATGACAGTGATATCGGGAAGGTGAGTTCCACCGTTGTAGGGATTATTCGATGCAAAAACATCTCCAGGCTTGAGCGTATTTCCGCGATTGCCAATCAGTGCTTGCACGCTTTCACTCATCGAACCCAAGTGAACCGGAATGTGAGGTGCATTAGCAACCAACTGCCCATCACCATCAAAAATCGCACAAGAAAAATCCAGCCTTTCCTTGATATTGACCGAAGAACTCGTATTTTGGAGCGTGATTCCCATTTGTTCAGCGATCGCCCGAAACAAATTATTAAAAATTTCCAACATGACAGGATCGGGAGAAGCACTAGCGGCTAGTGACTGGTGGCTAGTGGTTAGTGATGTTCTCGGCTGTGTGCGCTGCAAAATTAAATGGTTGCGATCGCTCAGCTGCGCATTCCATCCTGGTTCAATAATATTCGTCCCCGTTGCTTCCACAATCATTGCTGGACCTGAAATCAACTCTTCCGGCTGCAAATCCTCGCGTTGATACACAGGCGTAGCATACCAAGCGTCCCTTGTATACATCTGTACCGTAGCAACAGACACAGCTTTTTTATTTTCTCTACGTAAAACTACCTCCTCCACAGGCACATCATGCTTACCCACCACCTCAACCGAAACTGCTTCAACAATCAAGCGCTTCTCCGGCACAATAAACCCATAACGCTGACGATGTAAATCCTCAAACTCCCGTCGCATCACCTCCACATCATCAAAACCCACCATCAAAGCTGCATCCGTCCCCTCGTACCGCAAATGCACCTTAGATAAAACCTCAACACCTCTTTCCTTTGCGTCTTTCGTGTCTAACGCCTGCGGCTGACGCCTCCGGCTTCGCTTCGCTAGTGCTTCGTTGGTATGGTTTAATTCCCCCCTCCCCTCACTCTCCAAAACCAACAACAATCCCCTTAAATCCAACTCCTCAGATAAAACCTCCTCCACCGCCCGTTCGCGAATCACCCGCACATCTGCCAACCCCATACCATAAGCAGACAATACCCCAGCATACGGATGAATAAACACCTGCTTCATCCCCAACGCATCCGCAATTAAACAAGCGTGTTGTCCACCCGCACCACCAAAACAGCATAAAGTATATTCAGACACATCATACCCGCGCTGCAACGAAATCTTTTTAATCGCATTTGCCATCTTTTCGACAGCGATCGCCAAAAAACCCGACGCAACTTGTTCCGGTGTGCGACTATCTCCAATTTCTCTTGTCAATTCAGCAAACTTTTGCCGCACAGTTTCCACATCCAACGGCAAATCTCCATTGACACCAAATACTTTCGGAAAAAACTTTGGTTGTAACTTCCCCACCATCACATTGCAGTCAGTAACAGTCAACGGACCACCTTTAGCATACGCCGCAGGACCTGGATTCGCCCCCGCCGATTCTGGACCAACACGATACCGCGCGCCATCAAACTGCAAAATTGAACCACCGCCAGCCGCTACTGTATGAATTGCCATCATCGGGGTACGCAAACGCACTCCAGCCACTTCGGTTTCAAAAGTCCGTTCGTACTCGCCGTTGTAATGCGCGACATCCGTAGACGTTCCACCCATGTCAAAGCTGATAATTTTATGAAAACCAGCCATCAAACTTGTTTGTACCGCCCCCACAATTCCGCCCGCAGGTCCTGATAAAATGCTGTCTTTTCCTTGAAAAGTCTGAGCCTCCGCCAGCCCACCGTTAGATTGCATAAACATTAAAGAGGGATTTGAGCTTGATAGCTGACTCGACACCTGATCGACATACCTGCGGAGGATCGGAGATAAGTAAGCATCAACAACTGTCGTATCGCCTCGACTAATTAATTTCATTAACGGGCTAACTTCGTGCGATACTGATACTTGAGTGTAGCCAATAGTCCTTGCTAAAGTGGCAATCTCCTGCTCATGCGCCGGAAAGCGATAACCGTGCATTAACACGATCGCACACGCACGGATACCATCCTTATAAGCTGCGTGTAATTCACTGCGTAGAGTATCAAGATCGAGCTTAATCAGTTCTTCGCCTTGAGCGGTGTAGCGTTCTGCGACTTCAATGACGCGCTCGTAGAGCATTTCTGGTAAGACAATTTGTCGCGCAAAAATATCTGGGCGGTTTTGATAGCCAATCCGCAAAGCATCGCCGAATCCTTTTGTAATGACTAAAACTGTGCGATCGCCTTTACGTTCGAGCAGTGCATTCGTCGCAACAGTTGTCCCCATCTTCACCACAGCGATTTGCTCGGCTGGTATTGGTGCATCAGGTGCAATTCCTAAAATATCTCGAATACCCTGTACAGGAGCATCAGTGTAGCGATCGGGATTTTCTGACAACAGCTTGTGTACTACCAACTCGCCTGCGGGACTTTTTGCCACAATATCAGTAAATGTACCGCCCCGATCAATCCAAAACTCCCAACGAGCATTCATGCTAACCTCAACACAAATTTGACTAAATTCTGTGGTTATTATTCTTTAGGTTATCAATAAGCACAGAAAGCTATTTGCGACAAGAATCTTGCAAAGTGAACGGTACACCGGAGTTAAACTCCGGGGAAAAGCGTTCACCGCCTTCCGCGGTCAGAAGTTCTCCTTAATACTTTGCAATAGATGCGAGTTCGCGTACAGTTTAATTTAACAATCGTTCCGTACCCACAGCACCAATTTTTTCTGGTGAATCTGTGATTCTTATGCTAAGTTGTAGCAGTTTTACAGTATCCAATTCAGAAGAGGTTATTAGAAATCGAGTATGACGCAACGCAAGCGAGCGCTAATTACAGGAATTACAGGTCAAGATGGCTCCTATCTGAGTGAGTTTTTACTTGAACAAGGATATGAAGTTCACGGCATTATCCGGCGGACATCAACATTCAACACTGACCGGATCGATCATATCTACGAAGACCCACACAAAGAGGGAGTCAAGTTACTTTTACACTATGGCGATCTTACCGATGGCACAACGCTGCGACGGATTCTAGAAGAAACTCAGCCGACCGAAATCTATAACCTCGGCGCACAATCACACGTACGCGTGAGCTTTGATTCACCTGAATATACTGTAGACTCAGTGGCGATGGGTACGCTGCGGCTGCTCGAAGCAATTCGCGATTATCAACAGCGTACAGGAATCGAAGTCCGCTTCTACCAAGCCGGTTCGTCAGAAATGTTTGGTTTGGTGCAAGAAGTTCCCCAGAAAGAAACCACACCATTTTACCCGCGCAGTCCCTATGCTTGTGCGAAAGTCTATGCACATTGGCAAACACTCAACTACCGTGAATCCTATGGTTTGTTCGCGTGTAATGGCATTTTGTTTAACCACGAATCGCCACGCCGTGGAGAAACCTTTGTCACGCGCAAAATTACGCGGGCAGTAGCGCGAATCGTTGCAGGAAAGCAAAAGAAAATCTACATGGGCAATCTCGATGCTAAACGCGATTGGGGCTATGCGAAAGACTACGTACGCGCAATGTGGTTGATGCTACAGCAGCCCGAACCCGACGATTATGTGGTTGCGACTGGAGAAACGCACTCGGTACGCGAATTTCTTGATTTAGCATTTGGCTATGTCAATCTCAATTGGCAAGATTATGTCGAGTTTGACGATCGTTATCTGCGACCCGCAGAAGTTGAGTTATTGATTGGCGATCCGACAAAAGCTAAACAAAAACTAGGTTGGCAACCATCCGTTACATTTGAGCAGTTAGTCGCACTGATGGTAGAAGCTGATTTAAAAGCATTAGGTCAAGAGTCGCCTAATGGTAATGGTGCGCAAGTTGTTCAGGATTTAGCTACGATTCGTCAAGAGTTGGGTAGTCTACACTTTTAGGCAAAACGGACAAGGAATTAAAAAAATGACAGCCTTAGATTTAAAAGACAAACGCATTCTTGTCACGGGTGGGGCTGGGTTCTTGGGTCGTCAAGTCATTGAGCAATTGCATTGTGCAGGAGCCGAACCGCAAAAAATTACAGTAACGCGATCGCAAGAATGTGACTTACGCACTTTAGAAAATTGCCAACGCGCAGTCGATCAGCAAGATATCGTCATTCACCTCGCAGCACATGTTGGTGGCATTGGTTTAAATCAAGTCAAACCAGCAGAACTTTTTTATGATAATTTAATGATGGGCGCGCAGTTAATTCACGCTGCGTATCAAGCTGGCGTAGAAAAATTCGTTTGTGTCGGCACAATCTGTGCTTATCCTAAATTTACACCAGTACCCTTCAAAGAAGACGACCTTTGGAATGGCTATCCAGAAGAAACAAATGCGCCCTATGGTGTAGCAAAAAAAGCGCTTTTAGTTCAACTTCAAGCCTACAGGCAACAATACGACTTTAATGGTATTTACTTACTGCCAGTAAACTTGTACGGTCCAGAAGATAACTTTAATCCTAAAAGTTCTCATGTGATTCCTGCACTAATTCGTAAGGTTTACGAAGCTCAACAAAAAGGTGACAAAGAAATTCGCGTGTGGGGTGACGGTAGTCCTACGCGCGAGTTTCTCTATTCCCAAGATGCAGCACGGGGCATCGTTATGGGAACTGTCGCTTACAATGAGCCTGAACCTGTTAACTTAGGTACCGGCTATGAGATCTCCATCCGTGACTTGATTACTTTGATTTGCGAACTGATGGAGTTTGACGGCAAAATTGTTTACGAAACCGATAAACCCAACGGTCAACCGCGTCGTTGTTTAGATACAGAACGAGCCAAGCAAAAATTCGGCTTCACGGCTCAAGTTGATTTTAAAAAAGGACTCAAAAACACGATTGATTGGTATCGGCAACACGCTAGCTAAAGTAAGGGGTCAGAGGTGAGAGGTCAGGGAGAGTACCTTTAAAATCATATAATGACCTCACCTTCGCCTCTATTGATGTAGATTAGCGACAGGGCAAATTAGATAAATTTATATTCAGAAAAAACCGCAGCTTGACCCCATTTTCGATTTTCATCATCGACGACATTCCAGATAATCCCATCTTCGATATAAAACCGCTGACCAGTTTTTGAGATGCGGGTAGCAGAATAGTGACAATAGCCTTTATGAGTTGTTTCTACAAGTAGGCGATCGCGTTCTTGTTGTACTATCTCCTCAGCCGATTTGCGCGAAGGCAATGTCGTAAATTCTTCCCAAGAAAACTCCCACAGTGTTAATGCTTGCTGATTACCATAGTTGAAAATTGGATCGGCTTGTGTACCATGCGAAACGACAACAAACGGTGCAGTAAACAAAGCTTGGGCAATTTCCGCTGGTGTTCCCGTGATATCGAGTAAGGCATTCCCCGTCCAGTACTCAAAACTGTACATTAAGCGCTGACTTTGACAGATAACTTCCTGCTGCTGCCAAACAAACATAGACAATCCACAATGTGTCAACCATCAACCATACTGTACGTGATCGGGAATGCCATCCCACCGTCAGCGATCGGTAACGCAATCCCACCATAAGTAAGGGTTTAGCAATGCCAAACCCCTGCATATCCCTCAATGTCCCAATAACTTATCGCGCAGGTGCTTAATGCGATCGCGATACTTCGCCGCTTCCTCAAACTCCAAATTCTTCGCGGCTTCCTTCATCTGGGCTTCTAACTGCGTAATCAACTCAGGAATATCAGTTAACGGTAAATCATCCGCTTGTTCGTAAGCTTCTTCGAGTTGTTGCGAATTCAACCGCCGCGACACTTCTAAAAACGACAAAATTGCATTATTTGTACGCTTAACGATTGGTTGCGGTGTAATACCGTGTTTTTCGTTGTATTCTAGCTGAATTGCGCGGCGTCGCTCGGTTTCTGAGATCGCTTTGATCATGCTATCCGTCAGATTATCTGCATATAGAATTGCTTGTCCGCGAACGTGACGCGCCGCCCTACCAATTGTTTGAATCAGCGATCGCTCTGCACGTAAGAACCCTTCTTTGTCCGCATCCAAAATTGCCACTAACGAAACTTCTGGTAAATCCAAGCCCTCCCGCAGCAAGTTCACCCCGACTAAAACATCAAAATTGCCTTGGCGCAACTCTTGCAAAATCTCAATTCGCTCAATCGAGTTAATTTCGGAATGCAGATACCGCACGCGGATTCCCTGATCTTGCAAATATTCTGTTAAATCTTCCGCCATGCGCTTTGTCAAAGTTGTCACTAAAACTCGTTCGCGGCGCTCAACGCGTTCTTTCACTTCTCCTAAAAGATCGTCAATTTGCCCTTCGGTAGGACGTACAAAGATTTCCGGATCGACAACACCAGTAGGACGAATCACTTGTTCAACAACTCGACCTTCTGAAAGTTCTATCTCCCAATCGCCTGGCGTTGCTGATACAAAAATACACTGATTAACCTTCGACCAAAACTCGTCAGCCTTTAACGGGCGGTTATCGGCGGCGCTGGGTAAGCGAAATCCATGCTCAATTAAGACTCGCTTCCGCGCTTGGTCGCCATTGTACATCCCGCGAATTTGTGGAACGGTGACGTGCGATTCATCGACGACAAGTAACCAGTCGTCAGGGAAGTAGTCGATCAAACACTCTGGCGGTTCGCCTGGTTGACGCCCCGCTAAGTGGCGCGAATAGTTTTCGACGCCGTTGCAGTAACCGACTTCGCGTAACATTTCCAAGTCATACCGCGTTCGCTGATCCAAGCGCTGGGCTTCTAAGAGTTTACTTGCTTGCTCTAATTCGGCTTTGCGTTGCTTAAGTTCAGCTTCAATCGCATCGCACGCCGCTTCTAAGCGTTCTTCTGGTGTGACAAAGTGACGCGCTGGGTAGATATTAACCGCAGACAAGCTTTGAATAATTTCACCCGTTACCGGATCGACGTAGCGAATCGCATCAATTTCATCGCCAAAGAATTCAACGCGAATAATCCGATCTTCGTAAGCAGGACCAATTTCTAACACATCACCGCGTACCCGAAAACGCCCTCGCCCTATTTCGACATCGTTGCGGCTATATTGAACGGTAGCCAAATCACGCAGAATCTGTCTTTGATCGACTTCCATTCCCATTTTCAAGGGAATTGCGGCTTTGAGATACTCTGAGGGAATCCCTAAACCATAAATACAGCTAATCGAAGCAACAACGATCGCATCGCGGCGTTCAAATAGCGATCGCGTTGCGGAGTGTCGCAACATATCGATTTCATCGTTAATTGAAGCGCTCTTTTCAATATAGGTATCGGTGACTGGAATATACGCTTCGGGCTGATAGTAATCGTAGTAGCTGACAAAATACTCCACCGCATTGTTCGGGAAGAACTCGCGTAACTCGTTGCATAGTTGCGCGGCGAGCGTTTTATTGTGCGCTAGCACCAGTGTTGGTTTCCCAATTTTTTCAATCACCGCCGCAACGGTAAATGTCTTTCCGGTTCCCGTCGCGCCGAGTAAGGTTTGGTACTGATTTCCCTGTTTGACGTGTCGAGTCAGTTGAGCGATCGCGTGGGGTTGATCGCCAGTCGGTTGAAACGGTGCTTGGAGACAAAATTCTGTCATACAGTTTTATGAATCCCTTTACTTATCTTTACATATTTAGTTTTATTTATGCATACCATGTGAACTTATTTAGACCTAAATAATGCTTTTTCCAGTACACTCAAAATCAATCGCAAAAACAATTTTTCTAATTATTAAAAAAAAACTTGATATCAAGAAGGATAAAACTATGGTTGCAAGTAGCACTGCTAAGGTAAACGAAACACTGCGCAACGCAAATTCTAGTTCAGAATTATCTACACAAATCAAAAATAATAACGTTCCATCAAGCTCGCTACCAGGTGATCGCCCGATCGGACATAGCACATTTGAAATTCGCGACACAGTCAATCTACTGGGGATGCGTCCAATTGTCTCAAGCGATTTGCAAATTTCTGATACAATTAATCTAGCAGGAGTGCGCCCGATTGTCTCAAGCGATCTACAAGTTTCGGATACAATTGATTTAGCCGGAGTACGCCCGATTGGGTCGAGCAATTTGCAAGTTTCTAACACTATAGACTTACTGGGCATTCGTCCTATTACCTCGAGTGATATAAAGGTTTCCAAAACCATTGCTACATCGGGAATTCGCCCAATCGCTGCAAATATCCTAGAAAAATACGACGATCTTATGGGTTACATAGATTAGGTTAAAAATTAATAGCCACTTCTTGGTGACTGGTATTGTAGAAATGCCAGTTTTTTTGTGTAAGTATGATTCTCTTCATTTAGGCATAGTAGTCAACAAACTTCTACTTTTCTCACTCTTTATATTGATAATCTTAATATGTCTTCTGACAGAAGCCTGCATTGTCGTATTTCGGATAAGTTGTAAACGTAAGCACAAACAAACTTCAAGGTTGCTAGATAGCGCGATAAAGTTTGTTTAGGAACAAGGAGAAAAAAATGAGTTTAGAAGATAGAGCTAAAGCTACAGGTAAAAATATCGAAGGTAAAGCTCAAGAAGCTTGGGGAAACCTTACAGGAGATCCCGAAGATAAGGCAGAAGGCAAAGCAAAGCAAGCAGAAAGTGAAGTACGTCACGGTGTAGAAGACGTAAAAGATAATGTAAAAGAGAAGCTTGACTAATTGCTAATTAATTAACTTAAAAGGTCTAGGAGAACTAGACCTTAGTAATTTATAAAGTCTCATAAAGTTTAACTCAAATCAGCAATTAGCTTTGTAATTCTGTAAGTAATGGGAGGAAAATTAAAGTGAATTTTATGCAGAGATTTCGTAAAGTTCTGACGGCGCTGACCCTAGTGTTAGTTCTTACGATGTCTGTTGCTTGTAGCAGTGCGGTTAATGCCAAAGCGCCAACAACTTTACCACCAGCCGCAGACACAACTGGAAACTACGCATTACTAGAGCGTGGCAATACCTCCGCCGGACAAGACTTTGGTAACTGGGTAGTTCAGACAGGTAGAGGCTTAGTTCAAGACGCATATGTCCGCGACCAAAACAAGTTGGGTGTTGTGATTACGCCACAAGTTCGCCCTAACGAGGTAAGACCTTTAGCAAAATCATTACTCCAAGGCTTCCATAAAACTTTCCCCAATCAAGATTTAACAGTTTTGATGTACGCTCCTGATAAAAAACTGATTCTGACTGCTCAGTACGACACTCAATCGAATCAGATCAAGTATCAATAAAATGTGGTAAATAATTCAACCTTAGCTTGAGCAATTAGCTGAGGGAAAATTAAAAGCGCAGTGCGCGACAAGGCAATTCAAGCAAGGAGAGGAAAAATGTATAACAGTGAGCAATACAAACGCCAGATTATGAACGACTTGGCGCAAGGTGATTCCGAAACAATGGATGAAGTATCCACCAACGAGCGCCAATACGAAAATTTTGATGATTTTGCGCAACGCTCATCCCACGCAGAACGCCGTCAGTTATTTGGACGCTCTTTGCACCCCGATCGCATTCCTCCCAGCCAAATGGAGCCAGAATTGCAAAAAGCGATCGCGCAAATCAAGCCCAATGAGAGAGATGACGTCGCCCGCGCGTTCTTCAAGCACCTCAAAGAAAGAGGACTGAGCGATCGCCAGCTTGAACAACAGCTAGCTTTATCAACTCATCATCCAAACAAGATGAGTGCAGATGATGTTAGCAAACTTGCTACTTTTGTCTATCACAATCATCCTGATATCTTCCAAGAAGTCATGGCGGAGCAGCCAGGAATCATCAAGTTCCTCAGCAATCCTTTAGTTGCTGCGGTTCTCGGAATTGCTGCGGCTAAATGGTTAGGTAGTCAGCGCAAATAATCTCATAGGGGTAAGGCTTACCTTACTCATTGCTTAAACTAAAAAAGAGAGTAGATCGCGATGGTCTGCTCTCTTTTTCATGAAACTACCAAACTTTTAAACTGTTGCTAATTCTGGAGTCGGACGCTTACTGTTGCGAATACCCTTGATCGCTTCAGCATAATCTTTGGCATTAAATACCGCAGACCCAGCAACGATCGCATTTGCACCCGCTTCAATCACTTGCCAAGTATTATTTGCTTTTAAACCGCCATCAACTTCAATCCAAGGATCGAGACCGCGATCGTCAAGCATTTGACGCAGTTTGCGAATTTTGGGTAATACAGCAGGAATAAAACTTTGACCGCCAAAGCCAGGGTTGACACTCATGATCAAAATCATGTCACAAAGCTCTAGCACGTATTCGATTAACTCTAGCGGAGAACTAGGATTTAAAACAACACCAGCTTTTTTGCCCAACTCTCTAATTTGACCAAGCGTGCGGTGCAAGTGCGGTGAAGCATTGTGTTCAGCATGAACGTAAATGTGGTCGGCTCCAGCCTTTGCAAAATCTTCGACATATTTTTCTGGTTCCACAATCATCAAGTGGACATCCAGCGGCTTTTGAGTAACAGGACGAATAGCTTCAACGATTAATGGACCAATCGTGATGTTGGGAACAAACCGCCCATCCATCACATCAACATGAATCCAGTCGGCTCCTGCTGCATCCACTGCTCGAATTTCGTCACCTAGACGCGAAAAATCTGCTGATAGTATAGATGGAGCAACTACAATAGGCTTTTTGCTGGCTTGGGTCATGCTACTCGTTCTCCTGCTTCCTCGATTGTATGCATTTTAACAAAATCTTTAGTATTAAACGTGCGATCGCCAAAACTTCTTATAGCAATATTGCGCCTCTAATCAAACAAAATTTCTTATCAATTTATGCAACGGCTTAGAAGACTCGCTACAAAATAAAGAAGTGAGGAGCAAGATCTTATCAACGAATTAGCACTAGTTAATTATAATTTTTTGCCCAAAACTGAGTGAATTTAGAAATCAATGGTAAGAAAACTTGTCTGGCTAGTAGGAGGACTAAGCGCTTCCTGTATCAGTCTTCCTGTTCTCGCGTTAGAAACAACTTCAGTAGGAGAAGCAGGAATTAATGCATTGCGGTTACACGGTGCGCCTTACAACCTAATTGGTCGCAAAATAGGTATTGGTCAAGTAGAAATTGGACGTCCTGGACAATTTGGCTTAGATAAAGCTGTAGTGCGCAATCAACGCATGAGTTTAGCAGGTGTCTTTTTGCGCAACCAGCCAGCAAAACCTAATACAAATATTGACCCGCACGCGCAAAACGTTGCGAGTGTAATGATTAGTACTGATAAAGCCGTACGAGGTGTCGCACCAGGCGCGCGACTTTATTCGACTGCGGTTGGTTCGCTGAGAACAGGTGGTCAGCCAGAAGAGTGTTTATCTGCACAACACATTGCGCAACAAAACGGCGGTGATGTCCGCGCGATCAACTTTAGCTTCGGCGAAACGCTTGATCGCGATCCGCGACCGAATGCGCTTTTAGATGGTCAAGCCTTACTGACGCAATGCATCGATTGGTCTGCCCGCGTTCACAATGTGGTGTATGCGATCGCAGGTAATCAAGGTAAAGGCGGAATACCCATCCCTACGGACAACTTTAATGGTATTAACGTTGCGTTTACCACTCGCAGGCAAGGAATCTTCACGCGGCTGGATGTTTCTAATTTAAGCGATGCGATTTCTGGTGGCGTTGGCGGTAGACTCAACGGTCGAGAAGTCAACTTAGGTCCACGGCGGGCGATCAGTTTAGTCGCTCCTGGAAATAAAATTACGTTGCTCAATCCAGATGGTAAAACGACGCAAGTCACTGGGACAAGTTTTGCCGCACCTCATGTTACCGCAACGGTTGCGTTACTACAAGAATACGGCGACAAGCAACTGAGTTCGCGTCAGCGTAACTGGAGTTTAGATGCGCGCCGTCAGGAAGTCATGAAAGCCGTAATGCTCAATTCGGCGGATAAATACCGAGATCCAGGCAATGGATTACTGCTAGGAATGAGCAAAACCATTTTGGATAAACAAAACCAGCACTGGTTAAATTCAGACGCTTACCGCAATCCGAAAATTCCCCTACAAGCACAGATGGGAACAGGTCAACTTAATGCCTATCGCGCTTATCAGCAATTTAGTGCAGGTCAATGGCACCCCGCAAGACCTGTCCCCGCGATTGGTTGGGATTATCGGACGGTCAACGATAGTGCGCATCACGATTACGTATTAGCGCAACCATTGCAGCAAGGCAGTTTTGTATCGGTTACGTTAAATTGGAATCGCCTGGTAGAGTTGAACGATACGAACAGAAACGGTAGATTTGACGTAGGAGAAACTTTTCGCGATCGCGGTTTAAATAACCTTGACCTTTACTTGCTTAATGCTGATTCCGGCGCAATTGTTGATACAACTTGCACTTCCACAAGCGAAGTCGATAGCGTCGAACACATTTTTTGTCGAGTTCCCAACACTGGTAAATACAAAGTCCGCGTTCAGTTTCAGCAAAAAGTAAATCACGCCGTTCAACCTTATGCGCTAGCGTGGTGGACTGTACCTGCGAGAAATTGACCTTCTACAACTGTTGTTGCAAAAAACGTAACCACAGCGCGATCGCTACCACAACGATGGCATAGTTCGCATAAAGAACTAGGGTGACAGTAGAATGCAGCCTTTCCTGCTAAGACGCTATGCAATTCGCCTCGGAAGACGATATGTCCTTGCGGCGACAGGCATCATTTTTCTCGGAATCATAGGATGTTCCAGAATCGATGCGATCGATTCGGTTGTCGCCCAGCCTCGTTTGAATCGTCAAGATCCCGACAATATACAAGTAACACCATCGGCAGTGGATAACAAATTAGTTGCAGCAAATACACGATTTGGGTTTAAACTCTTTTCGGAGATCTTGAGACAACAAAGCGATCGCAATATTTTTCTCTCACCGACTAGTATCGCGATTCTGCTAGAAATGCTCTACAACGGTGCTGGTGGCGAAACGCAACAAGCAATGGCGAAAACCTTAGAAGTACAAGGCATTAGCCTCCAAGATATCAACGCTGCCAACACCGCGCTGCTCAATACTCTGACAAATCCCGATGCGAATGTACAACTGGCGATCGCAAACTCACTTTGGGCAAAGCAAGAATACCCCATCCGACCCGATTTTTTACAACGAACTCAAAGCTTTTACAAAGCACAAGTCAGCAATTTAGACTTTGATTCCCCCGATGCGACAAATACAATTAATCAATGGGTAAACCAAAACACGAATGGCAGAATTGAGCAGATTGTAGACGAGATTAATCCTGAAGATGTGCTGTTTTTGATCAACGCGATTTACTTTAAAGGTCAATGGACCGATGAATTCGACAAAAGCCAAACAACAGATGCACCATTTTATCTAACAAGCGGTACGCCGAAACAACACCCGCTGATGTCGCAAACGGGTAGATACCGATACTACGAAAATCCACAGTTTCAAGCTGTTAGCTTACCCTACGGCGAAAACGGCAGACTCAGTTTATACGTCTTCTTACCTCGTCAAAACTCGAATCTATCAAACTTTTACCAACAACTCAATTCGGCTAACTGGGAACAGTGGTTAACTCAATTTAACTTGCGTGAAGGTACAGTACGGCTACCGCGTTTTCAAATGGAATATGACGTAACACTCAACGATACCCTTAAAGCATTGGGTATGAAAGTCGCGTTTGCAGACAATGCCAACTTTTCGGGTGTCGGCGACGATTTAGCGCTAAGTGAAGTCAAGCATAAAACTTTTGTCGAAGTGAATGAAGAAGGAACCGAAGCGGCGGCTGTGACATCGGGAAGAGTGATGGCGGTATCTGCACCCATTGCAGAACCTTTCGAGATGACAGTGAATCGTCCTTTCTTCTGTGCGATTCGCGATAACCAAACAGGAACCGTTTTATTTATGGGTTCTATCGTCGAACCGCAAGCTTAGCAAGGATGTACGCACATGTTTTAATTATGGGGGTGGTATGTCGGCTATCTCGAACGCGGCGATCGCGTTTACTTTTTCGCTATGAATATTGATATGTTGCGTCCTGAAGATCGATAGGCAAGAATTGGCACTACTCATCAGAGCCTACAAAATCTGAAGTTGCTGGAATAACCTGTTGATTACCTTTCTACACCTGATACGAACTTTTAGGGGGAAGATCTTCAGCGGCTTTTTGTTGCGTGACTTCTACGGTTGTTTGCGAGGCATCACGGCTTGGTTCGGCGGGGACATCATGTACTGCTACTGCTTCGGGTTCAGAAGAACGTACCGCACTTAGAGCCGTTTTAATCACAACAGCAGTCGGTACGGCGACAATCACACCTAATAAACCACCGATTCTCGCTCCAGTTAAGACCGAAACTAGTACCCACACAGGATTTAAACCTGTCACACTCCCCAAAATGCGCGGCGCAACTAAGTTATCTAAAATCTGCTGCACAATCACCGCCGCAATCAAAACGCGCGAACCTAGCCAAAAGTCTTGCAATGCGACCAGTAATGTGGTAATGGCAATACCCACAGTTCCCCCAAAGGGAACCAACGCCATAATACCAATCGTGATACCAAACAGTAACCCGAAGGGTACTTTTAGCCATAGAAAGATCGCCGTGAGCGAAGACCCCATGCACAAACCAAAAATCAGCTGTCCAATAAAGAAATTTTGGAAGCTAAGGCGTAATGTTTGCGAAAAAGGAGTACGAAGCTTTGTCGGTAGCCATTGAACTAAACTTTGCCAGAGGTCATCGCCATGCTGCAATAAGTAAAATGCCAACACCATTGTTAGCAAAAAGTCTAGCAGGCTTGTAAGCGTGACAACCGCGAGATTTAAAACTTGCACCGCGATCGCTTGCAGTTGCCCTTTGACGCGATCGTTAATTTGTACCACCAAAGCATCAAGATTCAATGGTAAACCTTGATTTTCTGCCCACTCATTCAACAACATCAACTGATGTCGCCCTGAATCAATTAACTCTGGCAACCGCGCTACGAGTTGTTGGGCTTGCATCAATACCAAGGGTACGAGCGTCACCCCCACCGCCAGCAATATCGATAACGTTAGCAAAAACACCAAAACCGCAACCTGTTCGCGCCTTGCGCCTTGGCGTTCCATCCAACTGACGGGATAATTCAGCAAAAATGCTAACAGTGATGCCCCGACTAAAATCACAATCAACGAGTGGAAGTAATCAAAAATCGTCGATACTGCCAAAGCATTTAAAACAAGCAGGGGAGCGAATAGCGCGATCGCTAACAGCCGCCCAGTCGGCGTCATCACCTGCCACCAATTTAGGAGTTTGCGTGTTTGCATTTACCAACTGCCAAATAGAACAAACTCAATTTCTTTTTCCTTGCAGCCTATTATCTCTAACTCTATCGCTTTGACTCATCCCTCTACCTCAGGATTCTAAAAACTGTTATGAACAATCGTCGAATCAAGGTGAATAGCCCCAGTCAGTTTGCTCAACACGAGCAAATTGCTAGCGCAAGGTTACTAGAGAACGCATCGGTAACTTCCTCTCAACGTCAGCAGCCGACTCAAAACCAAGTTGCACATTCTGTGACTGATCCTTATAACAATTTCCTCATCGCTGATTCCCAATTCCCAACTCTTCCTAACCGTCTATTGCTATTGTTCTATCTCATTCCTGTGATTGGCTTTTTTCCATCGCTTTGGACTTTGTATCGCCGTCAAGGTAGCAAAGAACAATTTGCACTTAGCCGTCTATCGATTACCTTAGCAGGTACTTGGTTGTTAGGTTATTTGTTAATGGGTGTTGGCGCGGAAACTTCTGAGTTTCCAGCACTGCGCTTATTAATCTTAAACAGCTTTTTGACTTCGGGTTATTTTCTAGTCAGTCTTTGGCTAATGTTTTTGCTGATTCAAGGTAAAGCTGTGCGTCTACCAGGATTTAGTCAATGGGCAGAGCGCATCTTAAGTAAGCATTTACCCTAATTCAAGAGTTTTCAGTAATGAGCGGTGAGTTATATAAAACACTATTCTTCCTCTGCTGAGGGTGGTTAATCTACACAAATCCAGTTAAACTCCAAACAGCAAAAACTCAAATTTCTAGCGAAAGTTCCGATATCCTGCGAGATGTGTCATAGTTATTGCTATTTATGGCTCACTACAGTTGATAATTGAGGGCTAGCTTGATCTAACGTCTTTTGCTTTCTTGTTCTTAGATGAACTGCTGTATTTGTTACGTGTGAGGATGTCTGTGCCATTTCATAAAATTTCTGCTCAAAATCCCTCTGTAACTGCGACTCCCCGAATCGTCAACACCAAGTATTCCTCAGCTAAGTCAGGGCGTTGGCTGTGGTTTTGGGTGGCAATGTCGGGCATCGCGATGTTGTCGGCAACCGCTGGAGCGCTGTTAGCTGTATCTTTATCGAGTACCCCGTTAATGCAATCGCGGCTTAGCCCCGAAGAGAAAGCCGTTTTTGGCAGGGGCGATCGCATTTCTAAAACAGGCTTACGCCTTGCTGAATTGACTCGTCCTGTGAATATTCTGGTTTTGGGCGTCAAGGTTCTCTCTTCTGATGTTGACGATCCTGATATTAGGTCAGAAGACTTAGGCTATCACGCATTGGTTAATTCTTTTGAAGGTCTTTCGGATACGATGCTGTTGCTGCGGTTTAACCCAGAAACAGAAAAATTAGCAGTACTTTCGATTCCTAGAGATACGCGTACCCATGTCGATGGATTAGGCGTCACAAAAATTAATGCCGCGAATGCTCGAGGTGGTCCTGCACTCAGCGCGCAAGCCGTGAGCGATCTTCTCAATGGCGTACCTATTGATCGCTACATCCGCATTAACGTTCAAGGCGTTGAAAAACTAGTTGATGCTTTGGGTGGTGTCACGGTTTATGTCCCCAAAGACATGAAATATCAAGATGACAGCCAACACCTGTATATCAATTTGAAAGCAGGGGAACATCATCTCGACGGTAATCAAGCGTTGCAATTACTGCGCTATCGTTACGACGAATACGGCGATATTGGTCGCATCCAACGCCAGCAAATGGTGATGCGGGCTTTGATGGAACAAGCCCTAAACCCGACGACCTTGGCGCGAATGCCGCAGATTATGTCGGTGATTCAAACGCATATCGATACGAACTTGACGGTAGAGGAGTTAATGGCGCTCGTCGGTTTTGGCGTCCAAACAGAACGTGCGGATGTCGAAATGCTACTTGTTCCAGGCACTTTTAGCACGCCAGATCAGTACGTTGCAAGTTATTGGTTACCCGATAAAGAACGAATTGCCACAATGATGGCAAAGCACTTTAATGTGCCTACCGATTCGGAAATGAGTGATGTCGATCCGGCAAGGCTACGAATCGCCATTCAAGATAGCACAGGAAGCGATCGCGCGATCCAATCGCTGGCGAACTTTCTCCAATCCTCTGGATATCAACGCGTCTACGTCGCTAACCGTTGGAATGAACCGCTGGAAGTAACGCGGATTGTTGCCCAGCAAGGTGATGTTGATAGCGCGCAAGCGATTCGCAATGCTTTGGGATTTGGTGAAATCCGCGTAGAAAGCACGGGTAATCTGCGTTCGGATGTGACGATTCAACTCGGTCAAGATTGGCTGAGATCGCGTGTTCGCGCATCGTCGCGCAGAGAAGCGCAGTAAATTAGATTTGCTGTGCAATCCATTCTTGTAATATCGGATTGACTTTTTCGGGTGCTTCATCTTGGGGACAATGCCCAACACCTTCAATGGGAATAAACGCTTTTACTTGTGGGTAGTTCGCTAATTGTTTACCCAATTCAAATGGTTCCCACGGATCGGCAGTTCCCCACAACATAATTGCTGGACATGGTAGCTGTGGTAACAAATCTTCGGGTAATGGTCCGGAAGAATACGCCGTGAAAGCTAAAAAGACGGCGACAGCACCTGGATCTTTGGCTGGTGCCATCAAAATATCAACGAGTTCATCTGTCACCACTTCCGCATTCGCGTACGCCTGCAGCAAAATCTTGCGGACGGTTTTTGGCTTGGCAATCTGATTGAAGAAAAAGTTGCCAATCGGTTTGACGGCGAGGATTCGTTGCACCAGGGGCGCACCAAAACGGCGATACCAAGGTAAGGTTGCCCGTTTGCGATCGTGAAGCAGTCGCAACGAACAGTTTAACAGTGCAATACTTCTCGCAATATCAGGATGATCGACAACGGCTTGCATCACCGCGATACAACCAATCGAATTTCCCACTAAAAACGCGGGTTCGCCCACAACCTCGCGGCAAAAATCGGCAATTTGCTGTCCCCACGTTTCAAACGTGTAGTGCATTTTTTCTGTGGGTTCCGGTTTGGCAGAACCACCAAAGCCAATCAAATCAATCGCATAGACACGGCAAGTTTCAGCAAGTACGGGAATGTTTTTGCGCCAATGCCACCAAGAAGCACCAAAACCATGAATTAACACAACCGCAGGTCCTGTTGTGCCTTGCGTTTGATAGCAAATCGGAAATCCTCGCCAAGTCCAAGTTTTCGTCGCGGTGAAGGATAAAGTAGCAGTCATAGTAGGGGTCGGGGTTCAGGGGTCAGGGGTCAGACGGTCAGAGCAATGCCTTGCCCGTATCAGGGTTAAATAAATATTTCTATTAGTATCAATAGGTGATCGCCCTAATTGTATTGTGACAATTCTTCACAAAATTTTAAATTTAATTTTATTATTTCTATTAGACTAGAAATATGGAATCAAGCACGGCAAAATATGCAGATTTATTTGCGGCACTTGCGTCAGAACCTCGGCTAGAAATTATGCGATTACTCTTTGCAACTTATCCGCAAGGAATGATCGTGAGTGATATTCAAGCCAAATTACAAATTCCCAATTCAACACTGTCGCATCATCTAGAGAAATTGCGACAAGAGCATCTCATCAGTTCTAGAAAAGAAAAGCAATATATCTGGTACGCAGTCAACACCAAGACAATCGAAGATTTATTAGCTTTTCTCTTTAACGGCTGTGCGATCGCGAACCCTCGCAGTAGACAAGACAAGCTAGACCCTGTTCGCAATCCATTCACGGAGGCAGGATTTATGTTTGAAGGATTCTTAAACTCCATCGAAAGCCTATTTGATAGCGTGTTTGACCGGATTGTGCTTCCCAGAGGTTTTGAAAGATTCACGCAAAAAGCAACGCAAGTCATTGCGCTAGCCCAAGATGAATCGCGCCGTTTGGGACATCAATACGTTGGTACTGAACAACTTTTATTAGGACTACTCGGAGAAGGAACCGGAACCGCCGCACAAATTCTTTTAGCCGAAGGACTCAACGTAGAAAATCTGCGAATAGAAGTCGAGAAACGCATTGGACGTGGGAAAGGAACGCCGCTGGATATCCCTTTTACACCGAGAGCCAAAAGAGTTTTAGAGCTTTCTGTTGAACAATCACAGCGATTAGGTGATCAATACATTGGTACTGAACACCTACTGTTAGGAATTTTGCGCGAACGCGGAGGAATGGCGGTTCGCGTCCTCGAAAGCTTAGGAGTTAATCTATACAGCTTAGAACAGCGAATTCTTCAATGGAATGCATCTAATTAGTCGTGCAGCGCTCACCTGGAGTATGCCAGGATGGTTCGTGTTGTGTTCCTGTTAAACTCATTTGTCATGCTGGCTCAAACTTCTACAGCGGTTACACCTTTCTTGGGCGCAGACGTTGCGGCAGATTATGCTGCGGCGCAGGTTGTTATTTTACCAATTCCCTACGAAGCAACAACAACGTATCGGCGTGGCTGTGAAACCGGGCCTGATGCAATTCTCGCAGCCTCGCAGCAAGTGGAATACTATGATGAGGAACTCGACTGGGAAACGGGACTTGATGTAGGTATCTACACGCATCCGGCGATCGCGGATACTAGAAGCGGAGCTATTACCTCCGAGGAAATGTTGCAAGTTACCAAAGAAACTGTTTTCAAGCTCGTGCGAGATGGCAAATTTGTCATTTCTTTAGGCGGCGAACACAGTATTACCACAGGCATTGTGGAGGCGTACCGCCAAGCGTATCCAGATGAATCATTTACCGTTGTGCAAATTGACGCGCATGGAGATTTGCGCCACGAGTATGAAGGCTCGATTCATAACCATGCTTGCGTGATGCGGCGGATTGTTGATATGAAATTACCAACGGTTCAAATTGGCATTCGCGCGATTTGTAAAGAAGAAGCTGACTTAATTAAAGAAAAAAATCTTACCGTGTTGCGCGCGCGAGAAATTGCTGCACAACCGAATTGGATCGAAAATGCGATCGCCGCAATTCCCACAGAAAAGGTATTTCTGACGATTGACTTAGATGGCATCGACCCCACACTGATTCCCGGTGTTGGAACTCCTGAACCTGGTGGTTTGAATTGGTACGCACTGACAACATTTCTGCGTGGCGTCTTTGACAAACATCAAGTCATTGGCTGTGATGTGATGGAATTAGCCCCAGTGACTGATTCGGTCGTTTCAGAATTTACCGCCGCTAAGCTTGTTTACAAACTGATTGGTTATCACGCAAAGGGATCAGAGGTGAGGAGCGAGGAGCGAGTAACAAGATAGGGAATAGTGCGGTACGAAGAGCCAAAATTACGCTGGGCAAGACAATTAAGGTGAATTCCTCTATTGACTAACCCCTCGCTTTTCGCTCCTCATCCCTAAAGTAGGTAGAGACACAGCACCCCTCTACTGCTATCTTAAATTGGAGGCAATTGCAATCAAATTTATCCTAAATGCATGGGAAAACCTTACCGGCGGATTTTACTAAAACTGAGCGGTGAAGCCTTGATGGGCGACCTGGGCTATGGGATCGACCCGACCATCGTTCAAGAAATTGCGGCAGAAGTCGCAGAAGTAGTAAATAGTGGCGTACAAGTAGCTATTGTAGTAGGTGGTGGCAACATCTTTCGTGGCATCAAAGCGTCAGCTGCTGGAATGGATAGGGCAACTGCCGACTACATTGGTATGATTGCAACTGTGATGAATGCGCTCACGCTCCAAGATGCTTTGGAACAGATGGAAGTGCAAACACGCGTGCAAACTGCGATCGCCATGCAAGAAGTAGCGGAACCGTATATCCGACGTCGAGCAATTCGCCATCTCGAAAAAGGGCGAGTGGTGATTTTTGGTGCGGGTTCGGGAAATCCGTTCTTCACAACCGATACAACAGCAGCACTAAGAGCCGCTGAAATTGACGCTGAGGTGATTTTTAAAGCCACCAAAGTTGATGGAGTATACGATTCCGATCCCCATAAAAATCCTGATGCTAAACGCTATCAAACGCTTAACTATGTCCACGTTTTGACTCAGGATCTGCGGGTGATGGATAGTACCGCGATCGCTTTATGTAAAGAAAACAATATTCCGATTCTTGTCTTTGACCTGTCGGTACGGGGTAACATCCGCCGCGCGGTGACAGGAGAATCGATCGGAACCCTTGTGGGAGGTTTCTGTGAAGTTAGCTGAAGCTGAGAGTACGATGCAAAAAGCCGTTGAAGCAACGCAACGCGCTTTTAATACAATCCGCACTGGTCGCGCTAATGCGAGTTTACTTGACCGCGTGATGGTGGAATACTACGGTACTCCCACCGCGCTCAAATCACTGGCGAATATTAGTACGCCTGATGCTACAACAATTACGATTCAACCGTATGACCGTAGCAGTCTCAATCTGATTGAAAAGGCGATTTCGATGTCGGATGTCGGGTTAACTCCGAACAATGACGGCTCAATGATTCGTCTAAACATTCCGCCACTCACGAGCGATCGCCGTAAAGAACTGGTGAAACTCGCCGCGAAGTATGCGGAAGAAGGACGCGTTTCGATTCGGAATATTCGCCGCGATGCTCTTGATACCATCCGCAAACAAGAGAAAAACAGCGAAATTTCAGAAGATGAAGCGCAAGACCTTCAAGATAAACTGCAAAAATTGACGAACAAATACACCAGCAAAATAGATGAATTACTAACAGAAAAAGAGAAAGATATCACAACTGTTTAAGCTTGTGATATTAGCTATAGCTAATAAATAAGGGGTAAAAAGTGATTTTTTTACTGAACTTTTCCCCTTAATTTCCTATGTAGTTTTTAGATGCAGTAGGATAAAGTTAATCAAAGTTTTGCAACTGGTAGTAGTTCATGCAAGTAGTATTAGTATTAAAGAACGCATAAATATCTATCGATATTGAGCATTGAATAAGTTGAAAAGCCTATAAAGTGGCGTTTTTTATGACATACAGATTTACAAAAACTTTATCAAATTTAGCTGTAATTCATTAAATCTTTATAGATTAAACAAATCAAATAGAGATTATAAATATGGTAATTTAAATGTTAAGTTCAACTTAATGAAGGAGATTTTTACAGCTTAATTGCCTGATAATCAAAAAAAAATGCATCTAAAAATACTGCTAAAAATCACAAAATGAACTAGTTTTGAGCGGATAACTTGTGAGTTGAGGCGATCGCATTGCCACGATTGACGGGCAAAATGAGTTAAAACCTGCTTAAGAATAAAGTTAGCGAACTTAGGAGCAAAACTGTAGCATCATGTACGATTGCATAATTGTCGGTGCCGGACCTGCTGGCGGTACAGCAGCCTATCATTTAGCTAAACGAGGACATTCAGTATTAGTTTTAGAGAAAGAATCGCTGCCACGCTACAAGCCTTGTGGAGGTGGAGTTTCACCCGCGATCGCCAAATGGTTTGACTTTGATTTTTCGCCAGCAATTTCCACAAAGGTCAACACCATTCGCTACACCTGGAAAATGGGCGATCCAGTGCAAGCCAAATTGCAAACACCCGAACCGATGTGGATGGTACGGCGCGACGTATTTGACCACTTCCTAGTGCAGCAAGCACAAAAACAAGGAGCCGAACTGCGCGACAACACCGAAGTGAAAGGAATTCAGTTTAAAAGCGATCATTGGCAAGTTGATACGGTTAATGGTTCTGTCACAGGTCGTTATATTATCGCCGCAGATGGTGCGAAAGGACCAATGGCGAAGTGGTTAGGGTTTAAAGACCGCAAACGCCGTTTAGCAGGCGCATTAGAAGCCGAAGCCCCCGCTAAGGTAGAAGATGGCCATATTGCCCATTTCGAGTTTGGGATGGTCAAAAATGGCTACATTTGGAACTTCCCGAAAGCCGACGGTTACTCAATTGGCGTCGGGACATTTATTGGCGGCGAACCTCAAGATTTTAAAGGCATTTTGAGCGAGTACGGTAACTTATTCGGCTTGGATATCAAAACCTGCAAGCAATACGGTCACGCGCTGTGTTTGTGGAATGGCAATCAAAAGCTACATACTCAAAACGCCGTATTAGCAGGCGAAGCCGCGTGTGTCGTCGATCCGTTAACCGCCGAAGGCATTCGCCCATCGATCTTTAGTGGCGTCAAAGCCGCAGAAGCAATCGATCAGGCGATCGCGGGTGACATTAATGCCCTAGAGTGCTACTCGCAAGCCATCAGCGACGAGTGGGGTGCTGATATGGCGTGGGCGCAAAAACTAGCCGGAGTCTTCTACCGCGTTCCTGGTATTGGTTACAAAGTCGGCGTGAAACGCCCCACAGCAACACAACGCATGGGTCAAATCCTGTGTGGGGAAATGAGCTATGGTGATGTCGCGGGTCGCGCCCTCAAGCGCCTCAGTGGTAGCTTAATCCCAGGAATGGGAGGATAAAAAAGGAACTAGGGGTGAGAGAGTAGGAATGTGGGAGTATGGGTAATAGAGTTTTGAGTAGTGAGTTATGTAAGACACTATTCTTCCTCTGCACCCTCTGTGCTCCTCTATCCCTTTCCATTTCCTTTAGCCGATGCTCCTGAGCCTTGGTAAATACGCTGCTGTTGCTCAGGAGTTAACCATGCGGCTCTAGGTAATCGAGTTTCAGGCGCGACAAATTGACGTCGTACAGGATCGTATTCGAGAACCTCTCCAGTTTCGATATGATATACCCAGCCGTGTAGGTGAATTTGACCAGAGTGCAATCGGGAATGAATTACAGGGTAAGTACGTAAATTTTCGAGTTGAGTCAGAATATTTTCTTCGACGGTTGCTTGCAGCAGTTTTTCGCCTTCGTAGTCTTGATAATTTTCTTTCATCATCCGGCGAGTTGCTTCGGCGTGTTTGAGCCATTGATAAACGGATGGCATTTCTTCTTCTAACTTATCTAGCTTGAGCAATCCTTTCATCGCGCCACAGTGCGAGTGACCGCACACGATGACTTCTTTGATACCCAAAGCATGAATCGCATACTCAACCGCCGCACATTCTCCACCATTTGTTGCACCGTAGGGCGGAATGATGTTACCCGCGTTGCGAATGATAAACATTTCCCCAGGCTCGGCTTGCGTGATTAAGTTCGGGTCAATCCGCGAGTCAGAGCAAGTAATAAATAAAATTCGTGGATGCTGACCTTGCGACAGCAACTCGAACATCTCGCGGTGGGTACTCACATAATTGGTTTGAAACGAATGAATACCCTGAATCAGCTTTTTCATACATATTCCCCTAACGGCGCTTTGCGCAGCACCTTCTTACTTAACTTAAGTTTATGAAATAATCGCCCCTGAAATGCTAAAGAAAGATTTTTTCTTAAAATTACTTTGATTAAAATGTAAAATCACACCAAGAAATATTGAGATTTCCTGACGCTGAAGTTGATCGCGAATCGAGAAAACTTTGAAGATCTTGATTAATTCCCAAAATAAATCACTCAAATAAGTATATGTTCCCCTAAAATAAGGAGCGAGTAAGCGTAAAGTATTATTATTTATGCGAGTAGTAGCCCTAGTCCCTGGCGGCATCGGCGAGCAAATTCTATTTTTTCCCACCCTTGATGACTTAAAGCAAAATTATCCTAATGCTCAAATTGATGTCGTGGTAGAACCACGCGCCAAAGAAGCATACCGCATCTGCAAAGCAGTCAATAATGTTCTAGCATTTGATTACAAAGACCGGAACAGCGCGGCGGATTGGGTCAATTTAGTAGGTATTCTACGCGATCGCGAGTATGATGTCGCGATTTCGGTAGAGCAACGTTGGTTTGTCGGTTTATTGCTGTGGTTAACCGGAATTCCCATTCGTATCGGCTACAAAGGTGCAGGTGATATGTTCCTCACGAATGCTGTACCTCTGAAATCACAGCAATACGATGCAGCAATGTACCACGATTTGCTGCAAGGGTTGGGAATTAATTCTCCTTGTCCAGAGTTGACGGTTAATGTGCCAGCCGCAGATATTGACTGGGCGGAAGCTGAAAAGAAACGATTGGGAATTCAAAGCAGTGGCTATGTTTTACTGTCGGATAGTTTTGAGCAATCTACGCCGAATAAAAGCTACCCAATGGAAAGTTGGCGGCAAATTATCCAAGACTTTCGCCAGAAACAGCCTGAATTGCCTTTAGTCGCACTTCAATCATCAGATGATATGCGATGGACACAGCTAGCACAAGCAAATCCTGATCTTAAACTCACATCGCCTCCTGATGTAGGTAAGTTAGCCGCAATGATTGCGGGCGCAGATTTGTTATTGTGTATCGAGGGCGTGCCACTACAGCTAGCCGTCGCGGTACAAACGTATGCGATCGCCCTATTCGGACTGACAGATCCCGCAAAATTATTACCAAAAAGCGATCGCTATATCCCGATTAAATCTCCTAGCGGACAAGTTGCGGATATCGCACCCCAAACTGTTTTAGAACGAATTTGGCGGGGCTAAAAGCGTTTTGAGTTGTAATTTATATAAAATTTTCTTAAACTCCCTCACCCCTTACTCCTCATTCCTCACCTCTCAAAACATTTCAAAGAACGTATCCTCTAAGTCATAGCCAAACATTTGTCCTATAGACTTGAGGCGTGATCGACTGGGGATACCTTGCTGCTGCATCCAATCATGCAAAATAAAAATTTTGTGCATCAAGAAAATTTCCAAGGCTTCAGGATTATACTGAATGCCTTCTTTAGTGCTAAATTGATGCGGTATAAGCATTGCCGTATAGCGGGCAAGTTCCCCTGTCCAATCGAGTAAAAATGGCAACCAAGGATACTGTGCGTCTAGACGAATAAACCACAGCCGAATTTCTGGAATCTCAGAAAGTTCGCGCGGATCGTCAGGTTCGCGCGGATAGTCAATCTCAAAGCGCAACTGTTGCTCGTGGGTAGCAATTGTTCCTGCTTGCAGTAGGTTTTCGATCACCGTTTGCGCCGGAGATAAATCTAAGGTATTGATTTGCTCGAAATTGAGCGCGATCGCCAACGTCATGAAATAACCAAAATCTCAAGGTAAATTCATTGTCGCATTAAGCGCGTGTTTAAAATTTACGCTATCAATTTTCGACATTTCTATATACATTCATCATACATTCATCGACTTTAGTTTAGGCGTTCGTTCTTTATCTACCAACTTGTTGTATAAGGCTGTACGCGGTAAGACGCGGAGAACTTCCTCCACTGTTGTTAAACCATTCATCACTTTTTCGACCGCCGCAGTGCGGAACGAAGCAAAATGAATTTCGCGTAAGTAACGATGTAGTTGCGTCACGGTACCTTCATAAATAATTTCCCGCACAGTATCATCGACATCTAATAACTCAACAACGGCTTCGCGTCCTAAAAAACCAGAATTGAAACATATCCCACACCCTCTACCCTTACGCCATTGTCCAGTATGCGCGTGTTGCGAGTCAATTCCGAGTACGCCTAAATCGGCTTCTGTCGGGGTGTAAGGTTCGCTACAATGCGGACACACGCGGCGAACAAGTCGCTGTGCCACAATTCCTAGTAACGCATCGCTGAGTAATCCAGGATCAGGACCAATATCGCGCAATCGCGGAATCGCACCTACTGCATCGTTGGTGTGCAGTGTCGTAAATACCAAGTGTCCTGTCAGTGCGGCGCGTACCGCCGTTTCTGCGGTCTCGTGGTCGCGAATTTCTCCCACCATGATAATATCAGGGTCTTGACGTAAGATAGCGCGTAAACCTGCGGCAAACGTCATCCCTGCGGCTTCGTTAACTTGTGTTTGCGTAATTCGTGGCAAGATGTACTCGACAGGATCTTCGACCGTTACGACGTTGACATTTTCGGTGGCTACAGCTTGCAAACTTGTATAAAGAGTACTTGTTTTACCGGAACCCGTAGGACCTGTAAGGATAATCATCCCCTGCGGTTGTTTCAGCCAAGATTTGTACACCTTTAGTGTTTGTTGCGTAAATCCCAAATTTTCGAGTTGTGAAAACGGATTTTCACGCGGTAGTAAGCGAATGACTGCCTTTTCGCCGTTGACGCAAGGAAGCGTACTGACACGCATATCCATGCCCATTTCTGCGTGTTCGTCAATCGTGTATTTTTCTTCAATACGTCCATCTTGCGGGCGGCGACTTTCAGAAATGTCCATTTTGGACATCACTTTAATCGCCACAATCACGCGACGGCTTAACTCTTGGGGTAGCATTGTGATATCGCGTAGCACTCCGTCAATGCGGTAGCGCACGCGCAAACCTTCGGTTGTAGGTTCGAGGTGGATATCGCTTGCGCGATTGCGTAACGCCCCAGAAAGCAACGTTTTGATGCGTTCAATTTGGTCAGCCGATCGCGACAAATATATTTGTGTTGTTTCAGTAATATTTTCGGCTTCTTGTTCGCCTGTGAGTGGATTGACAAACGGTGTCGCTGTGATGCGGTTGGTGTTGTGATTTTGAGTGTGATACCAAGTACGGTAACTGTTATCGGATATAGGAATTATTTTGATGCTGCTACCAGTGCGTTCAGCTAAGAAAGCGATCGCTTGCGAATCAATATCGACTGGACTCCCTAAATAGTAACAACCGCGCCACAATAACAACGGAATCACCGGAGGAACGGTGCTTTTGTCAGGAAAGTGACGTAAAAATCGCGAATTCACATCGCGATCAAGTAATTCTGTGTTAACACTTCCGCGATCATCTACTAGTAGCTTGAGTGCTTCAGCACAGCTAATTTCTTGATTTTTGAGTCTTTGCCAAGCCGAGGGAGTTGCCGATTGCATAATTAATTTAAATTAATAAGTTGGAACTAGTCGTGTAAAATAACTTCTTTATCAAGTTCGATTACGTAATAGCACTTCTTCTTTACTTATACCTTGACACTACTCAAGCAGCTACTTGAAAACTAGTCAACTGCATTTAATCTTGTAAGTAGATTTCTCTAGCTCATTTTTAATAGATTTTTAATATCTATCTTTGAAAATTGGGATTTTTTAGCTATTTATAACTATTATTAATTATATTTTCTGATTCAGAATATCTATTTTCTAAATCTCAATTACCATAAGTATTGAAGTAAAAATGTTTGTCTTGATTAGCAGATTATAGTAAATTCTTTTTTCAGTTAAATCTTCTACTCAGAAGTCATTTAATAAAGACATAATTTTGCAACAGTTAAACAAATTAAAAATAAGTATAAAACATGGCAATATCTATTTATTTAACTTTAGTCAATAGGCAAAAAGTACGTTTTCTCAAGCGATCGCTATGATAATTTCGTTTCGCGGCAGGTTAAGCGAGTCAGGACAAGGCTTGTAGACATTTATGGCAAATTTAAGTTAAAGTTGTAATGAGTTTGTCTACCAACAACCATCTAAACCTGCTCACCAGGTCGATAGCAGATGGCATCTCTTGCCAAAGATAGCGAGGTAGCAACTCGCTGGTAAATAGCAATTTATATGAAACGCAATTAGCTCCAATACGATTACCCGTTTCGGTAAAATAATAAACAACGGGTAGATTCACTACCTGATCGCAAAAGAAGTTTCAGCCATGCAAAAAGAAGCGGCAGCTACCAAACCAATTCGTTCACTTGAAGATGCTGTTGCTCAGTGTCAAGCACTGGGTATGCGCTTGAGTCGCCAGCGTCGCTTCATCTTGGAGCTACTTTGGCAAGCGCAAGAACATCTATCCGCAAGAGAAATTTATGATCGCCTCAATCAGCAAGGAAAAGAGATCGGACACACCTCAGTATATCAAAACCTAGAAGCACTTTCGAGTCAAGGTATCATTGAGTGCGTTGAACGCTCAGACGGACGCCTCTACGGAAACATCAGCGATTCGCACAGCCATGTGAACTGCTTAGATACTAACCAGATTTTGGATGTAGAAGTAGAACTTCCAGAAGATTTGCTAGAGGAAGTCGAAAGAAGAACCGGAGTCAAAATCACAGATTATAGTATTAACTTTTACGGATATCGACAGACACAAGTGTAAGATGTGCGCGTACGCTGAATGTGGAGGCACTATCGAACACAATGAGCGATCGCACAATCAAGTTATTATTAGTCGAGCCTGACCCGATTTTTCGGATGGGATTTTCGCGGCTCATCGTTGAATCTTACGCTGATATCCAAATCGTTGCCGAAGCTGAAGCGGGTTCTTCGGCAAGAAAAATCTTAGCAGACCTGGCGAGAGAAACTGCTACGGCGTTCTCTAGTGGTTTACCTTCAGATACCGCAGTCAATTTAGTTGTATTAGAGCTACAGCTAGGGCTAGAACTTTGCCAGCAGCTAAAATCGCATTATCCTGACTTGCCGATATTAATTCTCAGTTCAGTGCAGGAACCAGCTTTGTTAGCTTCAGCTAAGGCTATAGGGGTGGAAGGTTACTGTCCTAAAGGAACTTCGATTGTTGAGGTAGTTGCAGCTATTCGCCAAGTCGCCGCAGGAAGGACTCATTGGATAGAAGCCGAAGCGCTACAAAGTCCTTTAGGGGCACCAAGTATTCTTGCCTTAGTGCGAAATCACCTGCGATGGACAGGATTACAGCAAATTGATACAACATTAGCTGCGGTCACAGCACGATTACAAGTTCCTGGTTTATCATTACTTGATCGCGCCTTTTTAGCCGGACAACGTCGAGAACTCCTCGCCTCGCGCTGGCTCGTGACGCATTTATTACCTATCCCAGAAGGGAAAACTTACACTAAAATTGCGAATAATTCCTCAATAGCAGGAAATATCGCTGCATCATTCGAGACAGACGCTAGTGAAGGTGTCTCTGCATTATCGCCGCAGACAAGCACGCCTTCAATGTCAATTGTGCGATTAGAAAGTGGTAACTTAAGCCGCCGAGTTGAAGCAAACGAGATAATAGATCTCACATCAGCAAAGCTAGAACAAAGTAGTTTGCAGAACTTGACAACGATAACGCTCGAAACCGATATTTTTCGGGAAGGAAAGAAGCGCGAGTTACTCAAAACCATCTTACAAAAAGTTGTAGACGTTTTAGAAGATTTACGTTTTGCGCAAGTACAGCCGGAGCAGTTAGTTGAAATGCAGCGCTTGATTCTCCGCGATTTGTGGCAAGGTGCAACCGTAGACTTTTTTGGTAGATATGCGATGTTACAAGTAGGCGATCGCAACTTAGAAATTGTAAACCTTTTTCTACAAGATGTCGAAATTGTTCAAGTTGAAATTCTCAATAAAATTCCCTTAGTCAGTGACTTGTTTTCGTTTTTATTATTTCAAACCCCACTAGTCATTGATAATTTCCCATATAAAGCAGATACGCCAGAAGCAAAAGCACGCGCTGAAATAATTTTACACAATCTCTTGATTCATGTAGCGAATGCTGTAGCACAACCTTTGTTAAATAGGCTGGCTGATGTAGAAATTATTAAGCAAAACTTTTATGACAGTCGATTAATTTCTACGCGGGAAATTGAAAGGTTTAGAAATAATTTATCTTGGAGATATCGCTGGAATAAGTATTTTATTGAACCCAAGGCAATATTTGAAAGTCGCTACGATTTATTGATTTTTATCAGTAGAGGTATTGCTAAAACATCAATTTATGCACCACGCGGTCAGGAATTACAGCAACTTTCTGGGATTCCGCAATTAGTGACTTTAGCACTCGAATTACGCGATGCGATCGCGCCTCGGTTCCGTGCTGTCATCGCGTTTTTAGGAAATGGCGTTGTTTATGTCTTGACACAAGTTATTGGGCGTGCTATTGGCTTGGTCGGTCGCGGTATTCTCCAAGGAATTGGTGGTTCAATATCGGAAGGAAGAAAGAAGAAATTTTAATAGGGGCAAGAGGGGCAAGGTAGTGCCTTGCCCGTACTATTATCATAATTACAGGAGTTACGCAGTTGGGTGAAGGGAGTAGCGAGGAGCACTCAAGTAAGTCCGAATTGCATCTCGAACAATACTCAATTTTGCTTCGTAGCAACTAATACCTGTAGCAAACCAGTAGAGTTCTAAGCGCAAGAATACCTGAATTGCTAACCCAATATGATTATGTTGCGCCCGAGTGGCACGTACTTGAGAGCGTTCTACCCCACAACACTGCTTCAGCCCACGATGATACTCTTCAATCGCTCAAGCAAACTCGCTCCACTGTAGTCGCTGTAACTCACTCAAATTGAGGTCATTCGTTGCCCAGTAATCAATGTCGCCGTTTGGGGTGACTATCTTGAATACTTTGACCATGCCATAGCCTTTGAGGTGTACAACGGTTCCCATCGTAGCGATGTCAACTTCAGCCAAGGGACGATTGCCTGTGCCATCAGGATTGATCTGTCGATTGCGCTTGAATCGGGTTAGCCAAGTCCACTGATGGGAGCGAATCAGCTTGAGATTCTCTAAACTGCTATACCAACTATCAAAGACGACACATTGTGGGGCAAACTCTCTCGCCTTTGCTACGTCCAACATGATGCGGAAGTGGTCGTTTTTCGTTGCTCCATCCACAGACTTTTCGCAGCACCGATAGTCTAATAGGATATGTTGGTCGCCTTGCGTTCACAGCAATGAAATCAGGTTAATTCCTTGCACGACCCGTCCATGTTTACCTGACCGCTTGCAAGCGCCGTGTCACTAATTCCATCTTCTTGGCGTACAACTTGTCAAGTGTGGAATCATCCACCACTAGAATTCCTGCTTTCTTATTCACCTGCTGTTGAGCTTCATTCCACAATGCTTCTGGCGTTGGTTCCAGACAATGTAGTCGCCTTGTAATTGCATCATGGGCAGGCGAATTTTCACTTTCCGGTTGGACTCGTTCTGCTTCAACACTGCTATAGGCTTTCTGTGTAGCAATCAGAAAGTTGATATAGTCGTACTCGTTGACCTTTGGTGGATTCATTCCCCTTTTATATCGCACCTGCCCTTTTTACTCAACTGCGTAACTCCTGATTCTATTTGGTTTAACGCTTGATGACTGGAACTACCCTTTCACGAATTTGAATCTGGAAAACTTATTGCTGCTCACACTTCAGTAAAAATCTTTTATTTTCGTCGTCGCCCCGTGATACTGAAGGATATTGAGCGAAAAACTTCACAAGGTACTCAATACTTTGACGTGGCGATCGCACCTGTCTTAAACGCTAAAAAGCCGTTACTAGGAAGGCATACTGACGTTTGTTAATAAAACTGACTCTAAGCGGCTAAAAGATAAACTCGAATACACAAACGCAGAGTTAAAAAGAGTTTCTGAGGCACTGCAAGCAACACAAACTGAATTGGAATCCACGCATCAAGAAAGGCAAATTCTTGCTGAAGATACACATAAGAGGAATCAAAGCTCTGAGGGCACTAGCGCAGACCTACACTGCAAAAATCAGGGAAAGGAAAATAATTTAGGACTTACGCAGTTGAATCAATTCCGCCTCCAAGATTGGGGGCTACGGTGTACACATAATATTCTAGACTGGCTTCGCTCCAAGCTTTTTCGCCCCCTAAATCTCCCATGAGTGGAGGACTTTGAAGCAGGACAGGCTCGGAAGTCCCCGAACCCCCCAAGCTTGGGGGGCGGTTCGTCAGGGACTTTGCTAGATACCGACTATTTGTGTGTACACGGTAGAAGATTGAGGGAGAGTGAGAGGGGCAGGGGAATCTGAGTTGAAGTCTCCCACTCGTAGGGAATTTAGGGGGCAAGTGTGTAACTCCTAACAAAGGTGGACAAGGCTTATCTAGTAGCCAATTTATTTGCAATTCTTGTCATTCAGGAGGTCTATGAGTCACCAACGGCGGAAAGTCGTTAAAATCTTATCCCAAATTGAACCACGGTTTAGGTGTGTTTGGTACGTTAACGCCGCGATCTGAGCGAAAATTTCTGAAAAACTAGGATAAATCGGAGCAAGCTGCGCAAGCTTATTAATTTTGATACGCTGTGCGATCGCCAAACTGAAAACATGAATTAATTCTGCGGCGTAAGCACCAACAATAGTCGCACCTAAAATTTCTCCATTAAGTAAAAGTACGACTTGACAAACTCCCGTTGTTGCCATCTCGATTTGCGCAGCGGCGATGCTTTTGAAATACTGACGCAGCACCACTATATCACCGAACAGATGTCGAGCTTGCGTTTCGGTAAGTCCGACTCGCGCTAACTGCGGATCGCAAAAAACTGCCCAAGGAATGCTACCGTAATCGACGCGATCGCGCGAAACAGCCAACGCATTTTTTAAGGCTACTGCTGCTTCATAATGAGCAATGTTGGTCAAAGGATAGCCGCCGATGGCTTCTCCACAAGCATAAATTCGCGGCTGCGTTGTTTGCAGTTTCGCGTTTAACACTAAACGATGACGATGCGATCGCACGCCGACAGCTTCCAAGTTGAGATGCGCTAGATCGGGCTGTTGTCCAGCACACAACAAAATCTCATCAGTTTCAATCGCGTAATTACCTGCTTGCACCCATTTTGTACCTTGTATTTGCTTGATTTGCGTTACGGGTGTTTCTGTCAAAATGCGCACGCCTTCCGCTTCTAGCGCCGCTTGAATGAGTTGTACAATTGCCGGATCTTCTCTAGGTAAGATGTGCGAATGCTTGACGATCAAAGTCACATCTAAACCAAAGCGCGTGAGGATTTGTGCCATTTGAATTCCCGATGGATCGCCCCCGATAATTGCCCATCGAGTTGGTGGATTGGCATTGAGTACGGATAAAATGTCTGCGGTAGTGTAATAACCTGTTGCTTGCAAGCCTTCAATATTGGGGATAAGCGGACGCGAACCTGTAGCAAGTAGATAACTTCGCGATTTTAATTGCCGCCGATTCACGCTAAAAGTTAGTGCAGGCGATCGCACAAACTGCCCATCACCTGAAATCATATCAACTCCTAACGCGGCTAAAACAGCAGGAGAATATTGTTCTTCGACATCAGCGACGACACCCTTAACTTGCTGTAAAATATCTGCCCACTCTACAGTGTCTTTTTTATTCGCAGTGATTTCCCACGACATCGCACTCTGCTGGCATTTTCCTAGATAAGCCAATGCATGAGGTGTCAAAAGATGCGGAAAAATCTTTTGCGCTGTAGGTTCTACCAATGCAACTTTAGCGTGCAATTGAGTCGCCAGAATCGCTGCATAGCGCCCCGTCAGACTGCCACCAATAATTACAACATCGTAGTCAACTGTCATTGGAAGAGGGGTCAGAGGTCAGAGGTTGGGAGGTCAGGTTAAAGATCAAAGAGGTTGGAGAGTAAGGCACTGCCTTACCCATGATCATCAGTGTTAATACTGGAGCAAATAGTATAATAATTAACGTCAAATAGAACTTTTTTATTTTATGGGTAGTTTTAGTTATAAGGATTTAAAGGTTTGGCAGAATAGTATGGAGGCTGAACACGTTTATCTTTTGACACAAAGTTTTCCTAGGCAAGAAACTTACGGTTTAACAAATCAACTACAAAAAGCTGCTATTTCAATTCCTTCAAACATAGCAGAGGGTCATACTAGAGATTCTACAAAGGAATTTTTACACTTTTTATCAATAGCGCTAGGTTCACTGGCAGAATTAAAAACACAATTGCTTCTAGCACAAAAATTTAAATATTTAAGTATGGATAACTCAAAACTGCTTCTTCTCAAAACTGAGGAAACAGCTAGAATGCTTCGCGGTTTGCAAAAAACACTCAAAGCAAAGCTAAACTCCCCCTAACCTCTGACCCCTGACCTCCGACCCCTCCATCAACGCCTGCAACAAATGCTCATTTTGATCGTCTGCGCGTACCGCGATGCGAAAAAAGCGATCGCCCAAGGTGGGAAAACTCAAACAATCGCGAATTAAAATTTTGTGGTGCTGTAACAAGTATTGTTGCAAGGTTTGACTCGATTCGCATTGTACGAGTAAGAAGTTAGCAGTACTTTTTAAGGGGTGCAACCCTGGTATTTGAGCTAAACCCTCAAACAATTGAGTTCTTGCGGGTGGTAGCCACGCCCAAGTTCGCTGTTGAAATTCGCTGTCATGAATCGCGGTGATCGCCGCCGCTGCTGCTAGGGTATTAACCGACCACGGATCGCGCCGTTGTTGCCAGCTTTGTAGACGGTCTGGGTGCGCGATCGCATATCCGAGTCGCAGCCCAGGTAAACTGTAAAATTTGGTAAGCGATCGCAAAATGACTAAATTGGGATACTTCTGTACCAGAGGAATCAAACTTTGTTCTTCACTTGGCGGCAGAAAATCCATAAACGCTTCATCCACCACAATCAAAGCAAATTGCTCAAGATAAGGCAGAATTGTTTCCTGCGAAAACATCTGCCCTGTAGGATTGTGAGGATTATTCAAAAGTAGACCGCACTCTAATGCTATTGAAACATTACCCCCGATCTCTGACCTTTGACCTCTGACCTCTAGTTCTAGCGGACATTCCTGTATCGTCCCACCAAAAGCCTTCAAAGCACGATAGTAATCGGCAAAGGCTGGGGTAAATAAATAAGTTTTAGCAAGTTGTGCTAAATCCCAGCCTGCCCAGGTAAGTAATTCTGCCGAGCCATTTCCCGGCAGAATCCATTCAGGTGGTAATTGATGCCATTGACCTAACGCGGTGCGTAGTTCCCCATAGTTAGGGTCTGGATAAGCGCTTAGATCCCCTATATGCGCTTGAATCGCCGCGATCACACTCTTGGGTGGTCCCAAGGGGTTGATACTTGCAGAAAAATCCAAAATATCGCTAGGGGAACAGCCAGCAACTGCTGCTGCCCAGGCTAAATTTCCCCCGTGGATAGGTCGCATCAAATGTGTGAGCCGTTTTACTCGTCTTTGCCTGGTGACACTTTTTCGCGGAAAAGCTTCCCAGCGGAGAATGCAGGCACCTTTGTTGCTGGAATATCCATTTTATCACCTGTTTTCGGGTTACGACCTTCACGGGCTTTGCGCTCGCGCGGCTCGAATGAACCGAAACCTACCAGCGTGACTTTATCACCAGAAGAAACAGCTTCGATGATTGTTTCTAAAGCTGCGGTTAAAACTGCATCGGCTTGCTTTTTGGTAACGCTTGCCTTGTCTGCGATCGCGTCAACTAATTCACCTTTGTTCATGTGGATCTCCTTAGAGTTTACAGATTAGATTTGACGAAACTACCGAATCTCAGGATGTGTGGAGACTCAGCTTGTAGTCGAGCAAGTTTCATTGAAAGACAATCGCTGAAACTCTCCTAGGCTCGATATTTCAATGCCCTATTCTAAGGCGTGCTAGCTCAATCTGGATCGGTGAAACCTTTAAGATATATGGATTTCAACATTTTTTAGGTATTTTCACCCAAAAAAAGTGGCATTTTTGCCCGAAAAAATGGGTCAGAGGGGCAAGGCATTGCCTTGCCCATAGAGGTCAGGGATATGAAGCAGGGGTCAGAAATCGGAGATCAGAGATCAGCGATTAGAATTTCTTCCCAATTTCCAGCCTAGTTTCATCGAGTCTGAAAACGTTGGCGTTCTAACATCTGCCGTGCGTCAGGGCTAGGATTATAGTTGTAGCCAAACGAAGCATTTTGCGAATCATCGAGAATTTGAGGCGTGAGTAACACAATGACTTCTTGGCGCGAGTTCGTTATTCTTCTACTTCTAAATAACGCTCCTAGGATGGGAATGTCACCCAAAATCGGCACTTTAGTTGCCTCAACGCGGTCTGATTCCTGAATGATGCCGGAGAGTATCAGAGTTTGGCGATCGCGCAAACGCAGTTGTCCTGAAGTTAACTGACGTGATGAGAGCAACGTGATTGTTCCTTGCGGCGTTGTTTGTTCCCCCGTAATCGCCGAAACTGTAGGCGCAACCGACAACGAGACGAACCCATTGTCATCAATGCGGTCAACTCTGACTTGTAAAATTAAACCCGCTTGCTTGATGATTGGTTCTTGAACTTGAGTTGTTAAGTTTGTTGTCGGGTCGGTCTGCGTTTGTAATCTAAAACCTCCAAAAACTTCTTGTGTAAGGTTGACAATCGCGGTCTGTCCTTCTTGCACTGTCAGCGTCGGATCAGTCAGAATTTTGGCATTACCATTAGTCACGACAGCTTGTAAACGCGACAAAAATCTACTGGGATATTGGAACAGCGTTGGCAAGCTAAACTCAATCGGACCTGTCTCTGGAATGTTTGTGACTCCAGGTTGCAGAGGATTATTGTTGGTTCCAAACGGAGGGCGAGGATAGGTACCAAATCCATTTTGAACATTGCCTTGTTGTAATGGCGGATTCGCAAATTGTTGCGGAGTGCCTGTACCAAAAGGTGCATTCGGCTGGGCTTCAAGGAAGGGTTGACCCTCACCAAAAGGATTAGGAACTACAGGGCGACCAAAAAGGTTTGTTTGCGCAGTACCTGCTGACGGTGGATTAGTCCCACCAAAATTAAAGACAGCCGAACCACCATCACTAACAAAGAAACTGTCCCCGATGCCAAATGAAAAGCTCGTGTTGACATTATCTGTATTCAGCAGGTTAACATCAACAATCTTGACGTTGACAGCGACTTGACGCCTACGCGAATCGATTTGCACTAATTGCGCAGTTGCAATCTCCACTTGGCGCGGAGTACCAATTAAGCTGACAGAGTTTGTGCGTTCATCTCCCACGACCTGTAAACCACGTAGCAGTGGTAT
This sequence comes from Chroogloeocystis siderophila 5.2 s.c.1, assembly GCF_001904655.1. Classification (NCBI taxonomy): domain Bacteria; kingdom Bacillati; phylum Cyanobacteriota; class Cyanophyceae; order Chroococcidiopsidales; family Chroococcidiopsidaceae; genus Chroogloeocystis; species Chroogloeocystis siderophila. Next base: position 261,696 of record NZ_MRCC01000004.1, read on the forward strand.
CGAGTCTTGAAAGTCAATTCGCTGCGTTTCGACTCGCGTTTCTGTACTCGTTTGCGTTTGCGTGACGGGTGTTGCTGAACCTCCCACAGGCACCGCATTTACACTTGTGACAACACGTTCGCGGCTGACAGCACTTTCTGCACCCATTGCCACCAAAAAGTTTAAGGCACTACCCACATTAATTTGATTGAGTCGCAAGCTGCGGACAATGACGTTACGCGCTTCATTTGTTAAGCGTGGCGCCACAAATATCGTGCGTCCTGTGCGGTTAGCTTGCAATCCACTGATCCGCAAGACGTAGTTAAAAACATCTTGTACCGACTCGTTTTCTATATCCAAAGAAATTCTTGGTCCTTCTTCACCGCCAGGAGTCGGCTCAGCTTGCGCTTGTTGCGTACCAGGTGCGGGAGCCGCACTAAACGCGAGGTTGAGTCCAGCCGCCCGCGCCAGGAGGGCTAGCACTTCTCTGACAGGCGCATCGCGTAAGACCAAGCGCGGTACGCGTTCGTTGGTTTCTAAATCAATCGCCGAGGCAGAAGAATCAACGTTGGAAACCGCGATATCACCTACTGGTGGGGCAACGGCTCGTGGTAAAAAAGGGGGTGGTGTTGGTGTTCCAGGTTGGGGTGTGGGTGCGCCCTGAATTTGTACATCAGGATTAGGCACGAGAACCCCTGGCGTTTGACTCGGAGTTTGTGCAGGTGGTTGTTGCGGGGCTGGCGCTTGTGCAACAGGTGCAGCGCCAGATGTAGGACTAATGCTGAAGAGGATTCCTTGAGCATTTTTAGCCGCAGGCTGACTTGTGGGAGTGCTGGTACTTCCAACAACGACTAACCGGACACTATTGCGGTCAAGTTGAGTGACACTGACTGCGGTAATACCAGGGGCTGGGTTATCTTGACGAAAACTGTTGCCTTGTGGTAATCGCAACTGTGTGTTAATGATATCTGCGACTAAGGCGTTACCTCGGCTGCTCGTGAAAATTTGCGGGCGATCGCCTGCGGCAGTCTCTAGAATGACATTCAACCCGCGATTTGTTGGATTCAGACGTACTGCTGTCACCTGTGTTGCTGCTGCCCACACGGGCTGTGCTGCTAGCAACGTTATTGTTGCTCCAGTTAATATCATTCCACTACCTGGAAGCTGTCTCACTGTTTTCTCCTCAGCCTTTTTACTTTGTTACTCAACTTACGAGTGCAATTCAATTTGTTTAGAAAATGTTATGTACTTCTTGCGAAAACTGGTAAAACAACGAATACCAAGTTTGAATAATGGGCGTGACACTGAGTTGCTGAAAATGTTTATTAAATCCTTGGCAATTCAAATTAGTATAATAAATTGCTCACTAATTAACTATTTCCAGCTAGCTTTATATCACAAAATATAAAAAAAATAACGCTATCTATCCTTTGTGTCCAAGAGCAATTCCACCGACAATGCATAAGAAATTTAATATATTCAATATTAAGATTTCAGTGAAAATACGGTAGAGGGGCAAGGCATTGCCTTGTCCATAATAGTCAGCGTTAAAATAAAGGGTGAATATTCCTTTGCCTGTAATGGGGAAATAGTTTTATCTTTTGACAAAGTTCTAACCATACAGGCGATCGCTATAATCCGAAAATCAGAATTTTTCTATAATTTATTTACTGTTGATTCTGGGTACTTGCGGCTGCGGCTGCTTCGGCGGGGCTAGCTGGCATTAAGGCTTCTAACTGAAAAGATGTTGTAATAACTGCGCCTCGTGGCTGCACAACACCAGGTTGTTGATTGTCTCCGGTTTGTGCCAGGGATGATTGATAATCTTTAACTATCAATAATGGCTGTAGCCGCTCAATATTGCGAATGATTGATTGCGTTTGCTCGAAAGTGCCTTCTAGCTCAATATTGACAACTTGGCGCTTGAGTTTTCCATTGACAGCCCCTCCAAGACTACCATCTGAAACAATTTCTGGTGACTGATTAACGGGGACAAATCGCTTCAGTTTTGCCCTAGGGGCATTTCGCGCGAGTTGGGCATTTCCTGATTCTACAACACGGTTCAAATCCAATAACAAGGTATCTAACGTGCGCTCGTCAGCAAATAAAGTGAGAACTTGAGAATTTTGCTGTTTGACTTGGGCTAACTCGGCTCTAACTTGTTCGGTTTGTTGGATTGCAAGTTGTTTTTGTTCAACCAGCACATTTTTTTCATCGCGACTAGTTTGCAATTCTTGGTGTCTTTGCCACGTTGGCATTAACAAATTAACAACCAAGTAAACACTTCCTGCTAGCCCTAACAGCGCAATCAGCACACCGCTTACCGCCGGAGTCAGTGTCACGCCAAATGCTTTAGGGTAACTTGGCGCCACTGGTTGAAACTCGATGCTTTCTTCAGGAATAAAGTCTTCAGTCACCGTCATTGTTGAATCACACCTTTCTGTTGCAGTGTGCGAATGCGAGTTACCAATCCTAATGTACCCTTACGCTCCAGTTCTCTTAACAACTCTGAGGCAGGAACATCGCTCAACGTTGATTGAATTGTATATCTTACAGCTTGAGGCGTCACAACTGCGGTTGAATTTGCTTGGGGTACAGCGACTGTCCCTGGTTCGGCAATATCTACCAACTCAGCAGTGACAATTCGCGTGTCTGTGGGTTTGAGAAATGCTGATTGTTGCAGTGTTAGTAAGAAATCGTTGACATCGTTAAAAGAGCGAGCAATTCCAGCAATTTCTATATTACCTGCGGGAACTTGTGCGGTTTGCTGGTTTTGTTGCTGCTGTTCAGCGTTTTGTTGATCTTGTCCCTCTTGTTGCTGTTGCTGGTTATTGTTATTATTCGCAGCTTGCGGGCTGGGTTGGGGAGTTGCAGCAGCGGTTTGGCGGATGGTTTCGATTTGGACTGCGCGGGGAATGCGATCGCGCATATCCTGCAACATCGCTGACCACGGACGGATTTGATTGAATACCGTAGCTAAAGCTTGGGTTTCTGTGCGAATTTGATTAATTTGCGCTTGTGTCGTCTGAATTTCTTGTTCTTGCAGTCCCAAGCGGCTTAATTCAGCATCAAGCTCGGCATTTTCGGCTTCGAGTTGTCCAATGCGCGTTTGCAAAACTAACCACGCGCCACCAATCATCGCAGGCAAAATCACGCCGATTGCAATTCCCAAATACAAAGGTGTTGTATCGCCCGCGAGTAGCTTTAATTGCTTAGCACCAGCGTTTTTTAAGGTGTACTCTGGGCGATCGCGAATAAAGTTAATGTCTAGACTGTACATATTGAGTATTCATCATGATGGATAGCTGACAGGCAAGTTAACTAAATCTCGCGCATTCCTAAACCAAGAACAATTCCGAGTCCTGGGCGTTGTCCTGGAGTAATTTTTTTCTCATCAACTTCTAATGACAAAGCTGCCACAGGATCGATTTGTACGGTGGGAATGTTTACTCGTTGTTGGAAGAACTCATCTAAGTTTACTAATCCTCCCCCAGGTCCTGCTAAGAGAATTTGGGCAACTTCGAGATTTTCACTTTGACTGAGATAAAAATCGAGCGATCGCCGTAATTCGTCAATTAACTCTCCCATCACGCGCAACATTGCGGCGGTACCAGGGTCAACTGTAGGATTGATGACTCCTCTCATTTCATCAGTTGTCGTGGTGGGAATAATCACCGACTGTAGTAAGACTTGTGTATCTCTAGACATTGGTAAGTGCAGTGCTCGCAATAGCGCACTTTGCAGGTGAAATGTACCTATCGGGACAGTCCGCGAAAACTGCGGTATTCCATCTACAATAATGGCAATTTCGGTGTTGTCAAATTCAATATCAACTAACACAACGGCTTCTTGCGAAGGAAATTCGCGCAATTTCTCTCGAATCGTGCGTAACAACGCAAAACTATTAATTTCTAAAACATCAACTTGTAGCCCAGCTTGTTGAAATGTATCAATGTAAGTATCTGTCACCTCTTTGCGCGTAGCAACTAACAAGACTTGTACCTTTTCAATTCCGTCTTCATCCACAAAATACCCAAGCTTTTGGTAATCGACATCAGCTTCTTCACGCGGATACGGGAGATACAAACCTGCTTCGTGATTAAGTACCATTTCGCGTAATTCTTGGTCATCCAACTCGGCAGGTAAAGGAATTAAACGCACGAGTGAATCTCTTCCAGGAACAGCGGTAGCAACTCGCTTAGCTTTTATTTTGCTTTGGGCTAAAGCGGATTGAATAATTTCAGCAAGCGCTGGTGGATCAATAATTTGACCATCCTGAAAAATTCCTTCGGGTACGGGAACTGAGGTAAACGCCGCCAGTCTTATTCCCTGTCCTTGTTTGCGTAGCTGGGCAATGTTAATCCGTTCCGGAGCCAGTTCAACACCAACTCCCTTGGCACGTTTTGGTAGTATCTGTAAGCGGTTAGGTAGTGTCTGGAAGCGGTTAAGCACAGTTTTGCTGGTTGTCTAGAGGGTAAAAAGAAACTGAGAGTGAGAGACTTAAAAGTGAATGTTTGCTACTCTAGCTTAGAATTGCTTTGCGCGTATAAGTCAGCAAGTTACGTTTGAAAAATGTCGATAATATCAGTATTTGGTAGCAAATTCAGAGGTTGGAAACGCCTCGGAATTTTTGCTTTGTTAGGTTTAATTTTGAGTTGGGTTGTTAGTTGTGGTACTGGTAACGTCAATAATAGTACCCAGCAATCGGCATCAGGTAACACTAATGTGGAATTCTGGACAATGCAACTCCAGCCACAATTCACGGATTTCTTCAATAACCTCATCAGTTCTTTTGAAGCTGAAAACCCTGAAATTAAGGTTAACTGGGTCGATGTTCCCTGGTCAGCAATGGAAAGCAAAATTCTAACCGCGATGTCAGCACGCACTGCACCGGATGTCGTTAACTTAAATCCTGGTTTTGCTTCGCAGCTAGCAACGCGGAATGCTTGGTTAGATTTAGATTCCAAAGTCAGTACGGATGTCCGCCAAACGTATCTTCCCAACATCTGGAAAGCAAGCACGATCAATGGGAAAAGTTTTGGTTTACCTTGGTACCTCACAACACGCCTGACAATTTATAACACCGATTTGTTAAAGCAAGCAGGAGTAAGTCAACCGCCAACCACGTATGCAGAATTAGCAACAGTGGCGCGACAAGTTAAAGAAAGAACTGGGAAGTACGCGTTTTTTACAACGTTTGTTCCCGAAGATTCTGCCGAAGTTTTGGAATCTTTTGTACAAATGGGAGTCAATTTAGTAGACGCGCAAGGCAAAGCCGCGTTTAATACTCCTGAAGGTCGGGCTGTGTTTCAGTACTGGGTAGATTTGTATCGCCATGAACTCATACCACCCGAAGTATTGACGCAGGGGCATAGGTATGGTATTGAGCAGTACCAAGCAGGACAAACTGCGTTATTAGCTTCAGGTCCAGAATTCTTAAAAACGATCGCTAAAAATGCACCAGCGATTGCAGAAGTTTCAGCTACCGCACCACAAATAACAGGACCTACAGGCAAGAAAAACGTTGCGGTCATGAACTTAGTCATTCCTGCCAACACCGACCAACCGGATGCAGCGTTAAAATTTGCATTGTACGTCACAAATAATCAAAATCAGCTTGCCTTTGCCAAAGCTGCCAATGTCTTACCCTCAACAGTAGCAGCACTCTCAGACGGCTACTTTAAGTCAGTACCAAACGATGCGTCAACAGTCGAAAAAGCCCGCGTTGTCAGCGCCAGTCAATTGCAGCAAGCCGAAGTTTTAGTTCCCGCGATGGAAAACCGCAATGTCTTGCAACGCGCAATTTATGACAATCTACAAGCCGCCATGTTAGGCGAAAAAACCGTAGACCAAGCTGTTGCTGACGCTGCGGCTGAGTGGGATCGAAGGGGTTAGAGGTCGGGGTCAGAGATCAGGGGAAGAACTAGCCAAAGTGCCACTAATCACTCACCCCTCATCCCTCCTAAAACGGAATATCGTCGATGTCCTGGTCTTCGCTAGATGGTAGCGGTGCTGACGATGTTCTTACAGGTGGCTCATAAGTCGCAAAGTCAGCTATGACATCAGTTCGATTTGTTGTCGAAGTCGCCATTGCGGTACGAGACATCGTGTCTGAATCAACATTCTTAGCCGCTTTTTCAGAACGCGAACTTACAGCAGCGGGTGCAGCTTTGGGGTTAGCTTTTGTCGCCGTTGTATCTACAGTTTTATCGACTGCGTGAATTCGTTGTACTGTCAACTCAGCACGTTTTTCTTTGAAGCCTTCAGATCGCTCAAAAGTACTCATGCTTAAGCGACCTTCAATGATGACGCGATCGCCTTGCTGATAATTTTGTTCAATCTCTTGCGCCAAGTTTCCCCAGCCGACAGCTTTTAATGTTGCAGGAGGGTCTTCTGCGCGTAACCCTGGAAATTGAATCAGCATTTCCGCTAATGCCATGTTGTCAGACGTGTAACGCAGTTGTGGCGCTTGCACAATTTCTGCCATCAAAATACAGCTATTCATTCGCTTCTCCTATGTGTTCGCTCGATCAGGGGTCAAGGGTTGGAGGTCGGAGGTCAGGGGAAGAATGAGTGACTAGTCACTCATCACGAGTTGATCTTGACACTAGCCACTAACCACTCTTTCACTCCACTCCTAACTCACAATTGACTGCCGAGGACTGTTGCTGTAAGCTTCCACTCCTTGTTGTTGTTCAATAAATGATTGAACGCGGGTGCGGTATTCCCTCAGCGAATCATCTACCCAATTACGATCATTACTGTTAGCGAACAAATGTACCAGTGGTTCGCCCGCATCGGGCAAAATCAGTATCCAATTATCATCTTCAAAGCGGATTTTCACACCATCAACTAACTCTAGATTCTCCTCGTTGTGGGTTTCGACTAAATGGCGCATCAATGCTCCCTTAACTGTCCAAGGACAGCGTACAGTGTAGCTGCGGTGGCTCACTTGTGGTAAGTCGTCATCGCGAATTGACGCGAGCGATCGCTCTTGAACCGTCAACATCTCAATCACTTTCGCAATGCAGAACATGGCGTCAAACCCAGGATGCAACTGCGGGAAGATAAATCCCATATCCCCACTACCAGCAAGGACGACATTCGGGTTAGCACTTGGCAAAGAAGCTTCCATCAGTGCGGTAGGACTTGCCTTAGTGCGAATGACCTTACCATCATGGCGACGGGCAATTTGTTCGACAGCACTCGATGTATGAATCGGGACAACGACAGTTCCGCGAGGGTGTGCGGTGAGAATCATGTTCACCATAAGGGCGGTTAACATTTCACCGCGAATCGGCGTTCCCAACTTATCAACCAAAATTAGTTGTTCTCCGTTGGCGGATACCTGGACGCCAAAAGTCGCGCGCAATGCTTCGACAACATGACCAAGCTGCTGTAAGAGTGCTTCCTTCTCGACTGAAGAAACCGCCGTTTGTTTCAAACTAGCGTTCAACACTACGGCGTCGCAACCAAATTTCGCTAAAAGTTGCGGTAAAACCGCACCAGATACCGCATACGTGTAATCAATGACAACTTTCGAGTTACTATGGCGAATTGCTTCTACATTTAAATTTTTCTCAAAAGCATTGCAGTAAGTGTCGATCATCTGAATCGGATAGACAACATTACCAATTTCATGAATTTGCACGCGCCGGAGGTCTTCTTTAAAGTAGGCGCCCTCGATTTTCTTTTCGAGTGCTTTCGAGATATTGACGCCTTTATTATCAATGAATTCAATCAACAGGTAATCGGGTCGATCTGGATGCAGTCTTACGTGAATTCCGCCAGCAACGCCCAAAGTTGGTACAACAGTCCGTGACATCGGGATTGCGGTTGCATCTAAGTTTTGAATATTGACACCTACAGACATTAAACCCGCAATTAGCGATCGCGTCACCATGCGGGAAATGCTGCGTTGATCACGGGATATCATCACCTGTGAGCCAGGCTTCAATGTCGAGCCGTAAGCTGCGCCTAACTTCACGGCAAATTCGGGTGTGATATCAATATTGGCTAATCCAGTTACCCCACGCTGACCAAATAAATTGCGTTGCGCGGTTTGTCCCCAAATTAAATTAATGTTTAATATTGCGCCTGATTCGATTTGTTTACTCGGCCAAACACGAACGTTAGGACTAATTTGCGCTTCTTCTCCGACTGTTGATAGCGAACCAACGACCGCACCTTCTAAGACTTGCGCCCGGCGATCTACGCGTGTTCCACGACCGATCACACACGCTCGCAGTTCTGCATCTTCGCCAATAATTGCACCATTCCAGATGATTGGTCGTTTTAAATCAGCATCCGCACCAATCGTTACGTTGTCACCGATTACCGTTCCAGCATCAATCCGCACTCGCGGTCCAATTCTGCAATTGCTGCCAATCAGCACCGGTGGACAAATTTCTACACTTGGGTCAATATAAGTATTTTGACCTTCCCAAATTCCTGGCTTGGTCTCAGTGTACGCAAAGTCAAGCTTTACTTTCCCAAATAAACCATCATATTGACTTTCACGGTACGCATCAAGATGTCCGACATCACACCAGTACCCTTGCGCAATGTAGCCGTACATCGGCTCACCTTTTTCCAGCAACAAAGGAAATAAATCTTTGGAAAAGTCAGATTCTTGATTTGCTGGTAAATACTCTAAAACTGACGGTTCTAAGATGTATATACCCGTGTTCACCGTATCCGAGAAGATCTCGCTTGTGGATGGCTTTTCTAAAAATCTCCGAATTCGATAGTCTTCGTCAGTAATCACGACCCCAAATTCGATCGGATTGGGAACGCGAGTCAGAACTAAGGTTGCTTTGGCTTGTTTGCGTTTATGGAACTCAATCGCTGCGGTGAGGTCAAAATCTGTAACGCTATCACCACTAATCACTAAAAATGTTTCATTGAGTAATTCCGCAATGTTCTTCACGCAGCCTGCGGTACCCAAGGGTTGATCTTCTTCAACGGCATAAATCAAATCTACGCCAAAGTCAGTGCCATCTTGAAAATAATCGCGAATGACTTCAGGTAGATAATGCAGTGTGGCAATAACCTCGGTTATTTGATGTCGTTTGAGAAGATTAGTAATATGTTCTGCAATTGGTCTGTTTAAGATAGGTACCATCGGTTTAGGAAGGTCGCAAGTCAGCGGTCTTAACCGCGTTCCAGACCCTCCAGCCATCAGCACTGCACGCATAATTCCTCCTTATGTGATTTGCACTCATCACTGGCACCAAGCCAATGACTTTGGCAAAAAGCAAGTCTTATTCTAGTTTCCTACGTATGTTGAAACTTAAGGTACTTCCACAAGATACATCCGTTCAGAGTAAACTTCATTAGGCATATATGTCAGTGTAGGGGTGTACAACTGTGCACCTATATTGGACAATCACATGTTACAGTAAGGTAATGCATCGGCTGTACGTAGAAATGAACGTTGATAAATGAATGGTTCTCATTCTTGTGAGATTTTTTTGAATAGCCTGCGGCACAAAAGCTTCCTGCGCTGGCAACATTTGAGCAGGAACTTGGTTAATGTGTGGTAGTTATGATACTTTATGAGCTACAACTAACTCAAAGCTACTTAGGCTGATCGCTATAACGATTTCTGTAGGCTACTCTACACTAAAGATAGTGGAAGAGGAAGTTTATCGCCGCTCAAGATACCGGCTTTTGCTTAACTAATGAGTTGTATAGGTGGTTGCTGAGAATGAACTTGATTTATTGGTTAGTTGTTATTGGGTATGCAATAGGTGCTTGGATATTTTGGAATGGATTTCACCGCACAACCTTTTCGCGGAGTTTGCCCAATCGATTATCTCTATCACTCTTATGGCCAGTGTTGTTAATCTCTAATAAATCTTATCGACAAAACTTCAGGAAAGCACTAAGAGGCTAGCTGCGTTGCGTATTCCTCCCGCTTTTGATCAGCCACTTCCAACTTGTAAACCAGCGTATGGTAAGTTGTGGTTAATTGGCGGGACTCAAGAAAGTGTTGAAATTGCTGCGGCGATCGCGAACTACAATATCCGCTGTATTATTTCTGTAACAACTTCTGCGGCGCGATCGCTTTATAAGCCTGCACCGTGTTTAACAGTTTGGGTAGGGCGTTTAACTTTTGCTCAAATCCCTGAATTTGTCAAACAGCAAGAAATTGTGGCGATTGTGGATGCTTCACATCCTTATGCTGTCGAAGTTTCGCAAAATGCGATCTTCTCGGCGCAACACCTGCAAATTCCGTACTTGCGCTACGAACGTCCGATCTTGTCGCCTAGTACAGCTAGCGAAGGTGAGCATTTTGATAGCTTTGCAGCTTTATTATCAACGAACCGTTTGCAAAACAAGCGCGTTTTATTAACTGTAGGTTACAGACCGCTACACTTATTTCAAGCTTGGCACGATCGCACAACGTTATTTGCAAGAATTCTGCCGTCGGCGATCGCCTTAGAAGCAGCCACTCAAGCAGGCTTTACCCCAGATCGCTTAATTTGTTTACGTCCGCCAATTTCTGATGAATTAGAACTTGCGCTTTGGCGTCAGTGGAAAATTCAACTTGTGATTACCAAAGCTTCAGGGAAACCAGGTGGTGAAGACACAAAACGCCTTGTCGCCACTCAACTCGGTATTCCGCTTATTACAATCAGTAGACCCACCGTTAATTATCCACAACAAACCTGCGATTTAGCTGTTGCACTTGATTTTTGTCGTCAGTACCTCTGAATTTTCGATTAACTCGTATTATGAGCGCATTTCTCTGCGATCGCTGCGCCTTAGTGGTTCACTTCCTCCTTAAAAAGCTGGAATCCACTCTTTAATAAAGTACTCAGTCCAAACACCATTTTTCCAATAAGGATCGGCTTCAACAAGTTGACGAACTGTTGCTTCATCTTCAGCTTCGTAGATGCCAAAAACCTTTGTTAAATCCTTTGTTGGACCAATTGTAATCAATACGCCTGACTCTTTTTGTGCAGCTAGCCCGTCGAGATGAGCTTGTCGATGAGGAACGCGCTTTTCTAGCACATCCTCGCAATAACTTCCCCACATTACGTACTTAGGCATAACACAAGCTCAACTGCGCAGATTCACACCAAATTTTTCTACCAAAGATTCTCGCACTTTTTGGTGTACGGGTTCGATGTCCTCATCCGTCAAAGTGCGATTTTGGGCGCGATATACTAAGCGAAACGCTAAACTTCTTTGTCCTGGGGGAACGTGTTCGCCGCGATATTCATCAAATAATTCAACTGATTCGAGCAATTCTCCCGCCGCAAGTGCGATCGCGCGTTCTATTTCTGCAACAGAAACTTCGAGATGCGCGAAAAACGCAATATCTCTAGGCGAGGCTGGATATGTAGAATACAAACGAAATTTTGGTACTAAAACTGCGTTGCGATCCCAATAATCCAAAATCACATCTAAATCAAGTTGAAAGACGTAAACCGCATCTGGTAAGCCTTTTTCTTGGCGTAGTTGCGGATGAACTTGTCCAAAATCACCTAAGCGATTACCCTGCAACCATAACGACGCTGTACGCCCTGGATGTAGGCGCGAATCTTGATGACTTGGTTGGTACTCTACCTTTAACCCCAAGCGCTGAAAGACACTTTCTAAAACGCCTTTAGCTTCAAACCAAGTGAGGGGACGTTCTTTTCCACCAGATGTCCACTTCCCTTGAGTCGGATCGCCGCCTAAAATCCCGCCTATAGCCTCGGCTTCGAGTAATCCATCTTCTTCTTGCCAGAAAATGCGCCCAATTTCAAATCCATTCAGGCTACCATTACCTTGCTCTAGGTTGTACTGAAAAGCATCGATTAAACCGGAAATCAAGTCGGTACGCAGCGCGGAATATTCAACAAAAATCGGGTTGGTAAGCACAATTTGTCGGTCTTGTCCTGGTTTGACGAGCGAGTAATGGATGAGTTCGGTCAGCCCAGCAGCGCGGAAGGCTTCGCGGAGTTGGCGAGTGAGTTGCTGTTCTAAGGAAAGATAACCAGGTTCCGTTTTTTCAGGTAAAGTATCGCAAAAGCGATCATAGCCATACAGTCGCGAAATTTCTTCAATTAAGTCAATTTCACGCTCTAGATCGCGATGACGATACGGTGGAACGGTTACAGTCAAAACTTTTTGCGGTTCAGACGATGTGACTTGACATCCGAGGGCGGTCAGAATTTGCTGGATTGTTTCTGGTTGAAGTTCGCCAGTCGTGTCTTCTAAGTCGATTGGTCCTAAAATTTGGTTGACGCGATCAAGACGTAATTCAATTGAACGCGACATTGCGCCTACATCAGGTCGTGCGTCAGCAAATTCTTGTTGTACAGGAACGCCGCCAGCCAGATCCTGAATAAGCATTAATGCGCGACGACAAGCTAATTCTAATTCAGCCGCGTTGATGCCCCGCTCGTATCTTGCAGAAGCTTCGGTACGTAATCCTTGGCTGCGCGCCGAACGCCGAACCGCGACAGGATCGAATAGCGCGGCTTCTAAAACTAAATTTTGCGTACCCTCATGTACTTCAGTTGCTTCGCCGCCCATAACTCCCGCTAACGCAACTGGTTCTTCGTGTGCGGTAATGAGTAAAGCTTGACTGGAAAGCGTGCGCATTTGACCATCGAGCGTTTTGAGTGTTTCGCCAGATTGCGCAAACCGGACGCCAATTGTTAAGTCTGATTGAGTTCCACTGACGGCGAAGAGGCGATCGCGATCAAATGCATGAAGCGGTTGACCCCATTCAAGCAGAATGTAATTAGTAATATCAACAACGTTGTTAATCGGGCGAGTTCCCGCAGCTTGTAGTCGCTGTTGTAACCACGCAGGCGAAGGCGCAATCTTAACCGACTCAATAACTGTACCAATATACGCAGGGCAAGCTTGTGGCTGCGAGATTTTGAGTTTTAAATTCTTCTGAGTGTCAGGAATCGAGATTTCTGGGGCTTGTGGTAGTCGCACTGTTTTTCCTGTAATTGCGGCGACTTCGCGCGCGACACCCACCATGCTTAACGCATCAGCACGATTTGCAGTTGCTGTCAAGTCAAGAATCACATCATCCAAACCGAGCAACGGGCGAACATCACTTCCTAATTCGAGTTCCTGCTCAAAAATATGAATTCCTGCGGATTCTTTCGCGAGTCCTAACTCAGCTAAAGAGCAAATCATTCCTTCTGAACGGACTCCGCGTAGTTTGGCTGCTTTGATTTTGACGTCGATTTTAGGGAGGTAAGTACCCACTGTGGCGACGGGTACATATATTCCCGCACGGACATTCGGCGCACCACAGACAATATTTAATGGTTCTGGGGAAGCTGTTCCGACATCGACTTTCGTGACACTGAGTTTATCTGCATTTGGATGGCGATCGCACTCTAACACTTTCCCAACAACAACACCCTTTGCCCATGCACGGCGATCTTCAATTTCTTCTACTTCAAATCCTGCCATTGTTAACGTTTCCGCCAATTCTTCAGGAGAAAGCGTCAACTCAACCAGTTCTTGCAGCCAATTCAGAGAAATACGCATGGAGTGTGCTTGCTTAGACCTTAGCCAGACTATCTTATCAAAATTATTGCAAAGCTTTGAAGAGATTACCGCACCGCAGCAGGCATATGATGCTCTGCAATTGTGTCAACGTCTGCGAACGCAACTAAAAATTTTTGTTGCTTACTTTCTTTGCAACCCGCTTCATTACAGCCATGCGCATGGTAATAAGAGTAGATATAGCTGCTATCAAGTCCGCCCGTCAGGCACAGTTGAGGCAAATGCAATCAATCCGCAACGGGTTTTCCTGCAACTCGTTGTCAGTTGTTTCACGTGGTAGTGATATTGCTTGGCTACAGCAGACAGCAACGGAACACCAAACTGGAATCAAGGACTGCTTTAAGCACTAATTACCCGTTTCGCTAAGTATATAGTGAAAATCAATCTTTACTTGATAGAACTAACCATCAAGAAGAAGCCTTAAAGATGAGGGTTGAAACAACTTATTTTTAAGCCCTACACTCTTAAACCAGTTTTCTGTTCCGATACTTGTTGCTACGTTAGCTAGTGTATTTAATCAGGGAAAAATTTTTTAAGACAACCTTGGTTAAACTGTCTCACGTCAACTCAAAAAACTGTTGATGTCCTCTTCCCTGACAAGGTTACTTTTACACATCAGTTCTTTGATCGCGAATTTCTACCGGAACAACTTTCCGTTCTTGTGAGTCTGCTTCACTGGAAGCAACTAGCGTTTCAGAGTTTGTAGTTGTTGTTGGTAGCTCAACTTGCTTTTTCTTGATTGAGGGTGGTTGCACCTCCTCAGTAGCACGCTTAGCTGAGTCAGCAACACTTTTTGTTGCTTCCATGGCTGAGTTTGCGGCACTCTGTGCGGCTGGTTTGACATCTTCAACCGCGCCTCTGACAGAGTGAGCTACACTTTGTGTTGCACCCTTTACCGAGTCAGCTACACTTCTTACGGCTGGCTTAGCCTCTTCAGATGCAGATTGGACAGCTTCTACAACAGCGGGTTTGGACTCCTGAACTGTCTCCTTGACAGCTTCTGCTGTGTCAACGATGGAAGGTCTTGCTTCCTCAATTGTCTCCTTGACTGAGTCTACTGCACCCTTTACAGAGGGCTTAACATACTCAGCTGTATCTTTTACTGCTTCGCCTACAACTTCTACAGTTTCGTTTACATTCTCGGCTACACTCTCTACAGCGTCTACTACACCTTCTACAGTCTTATTGACAGCCTCAGCGGTACCCCTACCGGCCATCGCCCCCGCTGCTGCACCGGCTACAGCACCAATGATTCCTCCAGTTCGACCGCCAAGTATAGCACCAATAGCCGCGCCAGCTGCCGCTGCACCAATACCCGAACTGCTTGGCTGCTCCTCCTGCTGCATATTAGGTTCAATATTCTCGTCATCATTAATTGGTTGCTTGTTCTCAGTCATCGCTTTTTCCTTTGAGTAAAGTATTCACCAACAATTTGTGGCAAGTTGACTAGTGCCAATGTAACGATTACAAAAAAGGACTTACACCTAACTGAGGGGGGACAACGCCAAATACAATAGTTATCTAAAGTTAGAAATTTTAGAGTGAGTTAGTAGTATGGCTAGGCTCTGTTTTAAAACTACAGCCATAAGGAATAGGGACGACAGTCAACAACATAGCAAGGTAGTTTTAGTTGTCTGCAACAATGCAATGGAACGCACTTAAGGACAACCGGAACCTGTTCGTTTGACATCCAACTCTTAATTTTTGCTAACCCAGTTTTAAAAAACGCTCTAGAAGCCAGGAGGGCACGTATCTTACCTGCGCTGGGCAATTAATGAGTAAGGGAATACGGCTACTTGGAGCCGCATCTCTCGTTTTCCGTATAAATCACGTGGCTATGAGTAATTTTTCTTTAAATAATTGAAGCAGGGTGCGATCGCTCCCAGTGTTACCTGAAACAGTGAGTAAACGCTCATATGAGCTATTGCCTAAATCCCAACTGTTCCCATCCGCAAAACTCAAGTTCTCGTCAAACGTGTGCAGCTTGTGGCGCTCAATTGGTATTACGCGATCGCTACCGCGCACTGCAAGCACTCGCACAAGGTGGTTTCGGTGCGACGTTTTTAGCGCAAGATGTCACGTTACCTGGTGAACCTAAGTGCGTTGTTAAGCAGCTTCGCCCTTCAGCGACATCGCTAGAAGCATTAGATATGGCGCGGAAGCTTTTTGCACGGGAAGCTAAAACTTTGGGTAAAATTGGCAGCCATCCGCAAGTTCCTAGGCTACTTGACTACTTTGAAGATTGCGAACAATTCTACTTGGTTCAAGAGTACATAAATGGTTTAACGCTGCAACAGGAAATCAAACGCTCTGGTCCTTTTAGCGAAGCTGGGGTCAAACAATTTTTAAGTGAAATTTTACCAACGCTGCAATATCTTCATAGCCAACAGGTGATTCACCGCGACATCAAACCCGCTAATATTATTCGTCGTCATGAGGACTGCAAACTCGTGTTAATCGATTTTGGTGCTGTGAAAGACCAAGTCAGTCAAACAACGAGTATGTCAGAAAATACAGCCTTAACAGCTTTTGCTGTGGGAACTCCAGGTTTTGCACCGCCTGAACAACTTGCAATGCGTCCTGTCTATGCAAGTGACGTTTACGCACTAGGAGTTACTTGCATTTATCTCCTCACTGGGAAATCGCCTAAGGATCTAGACTATAATTCCTCGACGGGGGAAATGCTGTGGCAAAACAAAGTTCAGATTAGCGATCGCTTTCGCGAAGTCTTACAAAAAATGGTAGAAGGTTCGGTGCGACATCGCTACCAATCACCGAATGATGTGCTCACCGCCCTCGAACTCGAACCATACATGGATAGTTTAGCAAATAGCATGGCGGCGCAACCCTCACCGGTGCGTAAACCCAAATTACCCCGCATGGTGAAGCAAGCAACACCTACGACAACGCCAGTAGCGACTACAACAAGTACTTATTCTGGGAGTAACGCTGCGCAATCGCGGGCACAAATGGCGGCTGCAATTCGTGCAAGAAAAGCGAATCTGACGGAGGTATCGCATACACCCGTACAACCTCCACTACCATCAGTCGCGCTTACTCCTGCACCTTCAGTCCTTGGGGCGAAACCTAAAACTTCACCACCGAGAAAGCTCGATGCTGATAATTTAGTCTTGTCTTATATCAAAGGCAGAAGAGATTTTGCCTCTTACGACCTGAGTTTACTTGACCTACAGCGAGTAGATTTATCAGAGGTAAATTTTCGTGCGGCAAAATTAGACCGCACAATTTTTTTTAAATGTATTTTGTCAGGTAATGACTTTAGCCACGCTAGCCTTAAGCGAACTAATTTTAGAGAAGCAATCTTAACGAAGGCGTACTTTCATTCTGCGGATTTAGAAGGAGCAGATTTGCGCGGTGCTAACTTGAGCTACGCTGATTTGAGTGAGGCTAATTTACAAAATGTTAATTTATGCGGCGCTAATCTTACTGGGGCAAAAGTTTCGGATGAACAGCTAGCACAAGCTAAAGTAAATTGGATGACAGTGCGCCCTAATGGTAAGCGTGGTTGGTTTTAGTCATCGTGAAGATTGACTATTAAATTTACGATAACTTCATAGTTTTGAGTCTGAATAAGAGCCATTCTTTAACACGATCATACATACAAGAAATATATTTGATATAGAACTCAGTTAAATAGTTACCACTAACTCAAGCTCAACACAAATTAATAGAAATTACTATTATTGAGTTTTTCTATCTATTTAAAAATAGAAAAGCAAATCTATGTTGAAAAAAATTATAGCAGCTACTGTTTCCCTAGTAGCAATATTTTCTATAAACCCCGTTTCAGCACGACAATGGGTAGTGTTGAATCCTGAGCCTTATCTTGCTGTAGATATTGATAGTATTAAAGGAACGGGAGATAGTAGAACTTTTTGGAGTGAATTAATTGATGCGCAAGGTTCATCTTCTAGTTCTTACTTTTCATTTGATAGCGTAAAACGTCAAACTCTAATAAAATCCTTAATGTATGTTAATTGTGTAAGTAATGAAATAGGTGTATTAAGACGGGTAGAATATGATTCTAAAGGTAATGTATTAAATGATTATGACTTAAGTTATCTTAAAGTCCCACGTAATTTACGTTCACCTGTACCTGATAGTATTGGTGAAATGCAATTACTTTACGTTTGTAGCTTAAGAACTGCTAACGGTGGAAGACAAACCGTAACTAGTTCTCGCGCAAGTAATAGCGTAACTGTCGCTAGAAATACGTCATTTCCTCGCAAAAGCTGTGGAGATCCATTTCAGAGCCAAGGAACATATTGGCCAGTATTTATAGATGGAGGAAATCTGAGTAAAATCAGAAAAAACCTATGTAATGATGCATTTTCTATTGTTAGAGAAAGAGGAATTCGCTCAGTTCAAGTCGCTTCTTTTACTTCTTACGAACGTGCGTTGTCTTTCGCTCAACAAGTAGGCGGAACGGTAGGTAAAGCAACACACTATGTTAACGGGCGGATTGTAAATTAGCTTATTGTACGATTTGCTGAATGCGAGCAGTTGCATGATTGGATACAACTGCTGATCGCAATGTTAGTATTGTTCAGTTTGGGTTAGCGGTATTAAAGGTGTACCTACCTGTAGCACTCGGATGATTTCACCTTTGGAGATCGCGGGTTGACCGATGGGAATGACGGCTAAGCCATTAGTTTGTGCTAAGTTAATCAAGTTGCCTGAACTGTGGCTACCATCAGCTAAATGAAACTCGTGGGCACCATCGATGAGGTGTAGTTGTCCCCAAAGATAAGTTTCGCGCTGACCGTCGGATTTTAAATCGTGTTGCGATCGCGCTTGCACAAACATTGGTCCCCAACTGTGTGCGAGTCCAGAAAGCTTGCGTAATGCAGGCTGCACAAACCGCCAAAAGCTGACTAAGGCAGAAACGGGATTACCAGGCAAACCAAAATACAACACAGGTTTATGTTTAGACGCTGCTGATGCAGGAAATGTCGCAAATGTCAATGGTTTACCTGGTTTAACGGCGACGGCACGGATATGAATTGTCGCGCCCAACTCAGCAAGAATTTGCTCTACATAGTCATAGTCACCCACCGAAACACCACCAGAGGATAAGACAACATCGGCAGTAGCGATCGCCTGCGAAATCGCGCGGCGCAAGACATTAGGTTTATCTGGGAAAATTCCTAAATGTAACGGTTCTGCACCTGTCTGCGCGACGAGGGCGGCTAAAGCATACTGATTGGAATCAACAATTTGACCGAGTTGTAACGGCTGATCAGGGGTAATTAATTCGTCACCTGTCGAAAGAATTGCGACGCGTGGGCGGCGATAAACTTTGATTTGGGTACACTGCGCTGCTGCTAGTACTGCGAGTTCTGGAGGTTGTAGCGCAATTCCTGGCAATAAAAGAGGCGTTCCCGCTTGATAATACGATGCACCCTGACGAACAAAAGCTTTTTCTTCAGGTGGTGCTGTTAAAATCATGACGCGATCGCCTTCGCGTTTTGTGTGTTCTTGCATCACAACGGTATCTGCACCGGAAGGCATTACCCCACCTGTAAAAATGCGTGCGGCTTGTCCTGGTTTGATCTCGCGTTTTGGTGCTTGTCCCGCGCGGATTTCTTCGACAATTTCTAACGCGATGGGTTGATCTGCGTGACAACTTTTAACGTCTTCGTAACGCACCGCGTAGCCGTCCATCGCCGAATTATCCCAGTGCGGAAAATCCAACTGACTCACAACTGGTGCTGCCAGGATGCGGTCAATTGCTGTTAAAAGTGTTACAACCTCACCGTGTCGCTTTCCATCTAGGGGTTGCACCAAATCTAAAATCATTGCCTCTGCTTGGCTTGCTGGCAGCATACAAGTTAACTCTGAATTCTGTATTCTTAGCTTAGTAACAGCGCTTAGCTATTAGCAATTAACACTTAGCCATAATCCTCAAAAATCGATTTCGAGGATGTAAATATCATATGCAAGCTTGAGCATCATTAAGCACGTACTAATTGCTTTTTTGGTAAGTAAACATTTGCTGTAGGTTCAGCGTCGCTTTACTTATCATAAGTTATATAATCAAACACTTTTGACTCAAAGTAAAATTGAACGATTCAATGGCTACAATGCAACAGCTATCAGCATAGGATATGAAAGTAGCCAGTCACAACTTTTTGCTATGAATACTTCGCTAGACTGTACCCGCTTTCCTCGGGTGCAAATGGGAAGGCGCGCTGTAGGTTTTGGAATAGATTTTTTGGGAGTTTGGCTACTAACTTCTGTATTAGGTGGAGGCGATCGCTTTTCTTGGGCGCAGGGTATCGTATTTTTGTTACCGTGGTACGGTACGCGGGTATTTAAAGTTTCGGTCGCTGGGCTTTGGACATGAAAGTCCTCGATGTCGAGTTTGGTAAAGTTCCAAGTTTACTAGCTTTAGTGATACGCGAAAGTATTCTTGGGTTGGGTGCAATGCTCGCCGCGATCGCCCTCAATATTTTTTTACCAGTGCCAGTAATAATATATTACTGCTGCCTTTGGCAATTGACTGTAGTATTGCGTTTACAGACAACACGCGATCGCTTGCCGGACATGACATGATTGCCCGTACAATTGTTGTAAGTTTGCTTACGCGGCTATTCGCTCGACATCAAAGTCAAGCGTTTTCTTGTCCAAGCTTGCCAGCGTATTATAAAATAATAGATTGTGTTTAATTTTGTTTAAACTTGAGTAAGTGTCAATATGGCTAAAAGTAAGGGTGTCCGAATTACCGTGACACTAGAATGCACTGAATGTCGCACTAACCCAGACAAGCGATCGCCTGGGGTTTCGCGTTATACCACGATGAAAAACCGCCGCAACACAACTGCGAGGTTAGAACTCAAGAAGTTTTGCCCAAACTGCAACCGCCACACCGTTCACAAGGAAATTAAGTAAGAATGAGTTATTTTCGTCGTCGTCTGTCACCAATTAAACCGCAAGACCCGATTGACTACAAAGATATCGAATTGCTGCGCAAGTTTATTACCGAGCGGGGAAAAATTCTGCCACGCCGGATTACAGGATTAACTGCTAAGCAACAACGCGATTTGACCGTAGCAATCAAGCGGGCGCGCATTTTAGCAATGCTACCTTTTATTAATCAAGAGGGGTAAATTAGGAGCGAGGAGCGAGGGGCGAGGAGCGAGAACTTTAGCTGTCTTTTGGTAACTTTGCCCTAAACCCTGCTTGTAACACTGGATCGAACATAAACTTAACTGCTGAGTGCGCTTGTTGTGGAAAAGGGAACGCTAGTCGAATTTCGATTACAAGGCGATCGCCGACTTGGAGTTGTCGATCGTCCTGATGGCAAATCGCGTTGGATTGCCATAGACGAACGTGGTTCAACGCATAGTCTAGCACCACGACAAATTACCTACCAAGTCTGCGGTCAAACGTACAAACCACCAGAAATTCCCCAATTTTTGGCAGAAGTACAAACATACCTTGACCCTGCAAGCTTAGAAGTCGCTTGGGAATTGCTCGTAGAAAGCGGCGAAACTGTCAATCCCGCACAAATGGCAATGTTGTTATTCGCCGAGCAAAACCCGCCGCAGTGTTACGCTGCGCACTGCTTATTATCCGACGATAAGCTGTACTTTAAGCAAAAAGGCGATAGCTACGAGCCACGAAGTGCAGCACAAGTTGCTGAACGAAAACATCAAATCGAAGTTGAAGTCAACCGCCAACGCGAACAACAAGAATTTCTCGCGCGAGTTGCACAAGCGATCAACGGTGAAGCCGTGGAGTGGAGTCGCCAAGATCGCCAACGAATCGAGATGTTAGAAAAGTATGCGACACTACTAGTAGAAAGTGTGCGTTCGGGGGTAACTCCAGACTCGCTAGCGCGTACTTATGCCCCACCGGCTTCGGTTGTAGAAACCATGAATACCTTGGGACGTTCCGCTACGCCGCAAGCAGCTTTTCAGTTGCTCGTCGATTTGGGACTCTGGAGTGTTCACGAAAATTTATTTTTACGGCGCAGCCAAATTTCGGTTCAGTTCCCTACCAAGGTGTTAGAAGTGGCTCAACAGCGTATGGATTCTCCACCACCTGATGTCGATCAGCGCCTCGATTTAACCTATCTTAAAGTCTACACAATCGATGACCAAAGTACGAGCGAAATTGACGATGGCGTCAGCTGGGAATTGCTTGCGGATCAACGCCAAAGGTTGTGGATTCATATTGCCGATCCGACACGGTGGTTAGTTCCAGAAGATGAACTTGATTTAGACGCGCGACGGCGGGGAACAACAGTTTATTTACCAACGGGAATGATCCCGATGTTTCCCTCAATTTTAGCAACAGGACCAATGAGTTTGTTGCAGGGAAAAGTTTGTTGTGCTTTAAGTTTTGGTGTTGTTTTAGATGAATCGGGCGCGGTACAAGAGTACAGTATTCATCCGAGTTTGATCAAACCAACATATCGTCTGACGTATGAAGATGTAGACGAAATGTTGGAACTGGGGGTAGAAGGAGAACCAGAAATTGCCGCGATCGCAAACTTAGCCCAACGTCGTCAAATGTGGCGGCAGTCGCAAGGCGCAATTAGCATTAATCTACCAGAAGCTATTATTAAAGTTCAAGACGACGAGATTACAATCAAGGTTTTGAACGATTCTCTGTCGCGCCAGTTAGTCGCCGAGATGATGATCTTAGCAGGAGAAGTTGCAGGTCATTACGCCCAAGTTCATAAAATTGCCTTACCATTTCGCGGTCAACCACAACCGGAATTACCTTCCGAAGAAGAGTTAATTCAATTACCCGCAGGCTTTGCGCGGGCTTGTGCGATGCGCCGCTGTATGCCTAAAAGCGAGATGAGTATTACACCTACACGTCACGCAGGCTTAGGGTTAGCAACTTATACGCAAGCAACTTCACCGATTCGCCGCTATGCAGATCTCCTCACGCATTTTCAATTAAAAGCACACCTACGCGGTGAAACGCCTCCTTTTTCCGGCGAACAAATTCAAGAAGTTATGCTGAGTGTAACGAGTGCAACGCAAGAAGCAACGTTAGTCGAACGTCAAACAAACCGCTACTGGGGATTAGAATATCTGCGTCGTCATCCGAATCATGTTTGGCAAGCATTAGTACTGATGTGGCTGCGCGAAGATAGCCGATTAGCTCTGATTTTGATTGAAGACTTAGGGTTGCAGTTACCAATGGTTTTCAAGCGTGGCGTTAAAATAGGCGAACAGGTATCAGTAAAAGTCAGCTACGTCGATCCGCGTCAAGACGTGTTGCAGTTTCAAGAAGTCACTTATTCGGAAGCACAACAGGCGGCTAATTAATGCAGTAGTGTAAATGCGATCGCACACAAAATATACTTCCGTAAGATTACTGTTACCACAACACAGTTAGCTCTCTACTTCACATCAAATTCATAATAGTACTTTTGCTATGCTTTAAAACTTGATAAAGTTCGTTTAAAGATAGCAATTATACTTTATTCTTCTTTTAAATTTTAAGTAGTAATTACACAGTGGTAGTTTAAAGTTCTAGTTTCTAAGATGAAACTATCGAACGAAATTGATTTTACTTCAAGAATTAGATTTTTTACTAAAACAATTAATTCCCATCGGTAAGAATAATCTAGATTCTATTAAAGGAATTGAAAAATGCAATATCAACTGCTTCAGGATACATTGACTTATCTAATTAATGGTGTCGCCATTTCTGGAGTACTCGCAGCTGGTGCAACTATTGTATATCAGTACTGGACACAAGGACAACTACAATTAGTAGATGGTGAACCTCCTCAAGAAGGAGCGTCACAACCAGAGCCGATCAAGTCACAAGTAAGTGAACAAAAACCTGTTTCAATTGAAGAACAGCTTAAAATTGAGCTAAGTCGACTTCAGCAACAACTATCTTTTACTCAAGAACAATTACAACAAACTCAACAACAATTAACACAATCTCATCAACACAAACTCCAAATCCAATCTTATTTTGATGCTAAATTACAGCAAGCTCAGCAACAAGAACAGCAAGCTCAAATTGAGCTAAGTCAACTTCGGCAACAATTATCTTCTACTGAAGAAGAATTACAAAAAACTCAGCAGGAGTTGAACAGTACAAAAGAAGGAGTACAAGGATTTGTTAATAAGATGTTTTATTTAGATCGAAGTGCTAAGACGAAGTTGAAAGCACTCTTTTCAAATAAGGAAGTTTCCCAACAACCAACTTTCAATTAACATAGTTTATAGCTTTCTCAATATGGATATTAGAGATACAGAAGTTTCCATTTTATTAAAAATGACAAAACATACAACTTCGCGCTACATAAGGTTTCTGTTATTTTAAAGTTCTCGAAATCCATATTGAGTCATCTAAATAATCTCATAGACTTACCTATCTAAACAATAGTCTGAATTTGAAAGAAACCACCTTTTATGTCAAAACTTTATTGATGAAAATACATGGGGCAACAAGAGACACTACAGAGATCTTGTAGACGTACAGGTGAGATATGTAGAAATATAACTCGCAAAGAAATTGTCGCAATTGCTATAAACAACGGTTGGGAAGTTGTACCAGCAGGCAAAGAACAACTAAAAGCCTGTAAAAAAGGACATTCCAGCGTTCCCATTCCAGGACATAGAGATAGCACAATTGTTCCTAACGGTACAGCGCATAAAGTCATTAAATCACTACAGCAGCCTTCGGTTAAGGATGTGGAATACATAAACGCAAACCATAAGCCTCAAAAAGTCTCAAATTTCTACAAAGCTAAAATTAATCAACTTGAGGTTCAGCTGGCAGCAGCAAATTCAACTAATAAAAAATTAAAAGATGATGTTGAAGCAGCCATTGATTTAGCAGCAGAAACTGAAACAAGGAACGCAGAATTAAGTAAGGAAATTTACAGACAAAAGTATTGGATTGAAGGATTAAAACAAGAAATTGCTAACCTGATTCAGCAAAAAGCACAACAAGATAAAGAGATGCTCGTGATTGCTGAGGAAGTGGAGCAAGTGGAGCAAAAGGAGTTGCGGATTAAGACTGGTGGTGAAAAGTTAACTCGGTTTTCGCGGCGGCTAAAGCCAAAATTACGGCTAGAGCTACAGCAAATAATTCAATGGCTGACAGAGGAGAATCTATGAGTCTTGCACAACGGATACGAAATAACGTAGCGCGTTCTCGTCGAACAACTTCTGAAATTTTAGGAGCTACATCAGAACTCGTTCAGGCTCATGAGCGCATATTAGAGCAACTGGATATGTTTAATCAACCTACACTACCAGCCAAAAGAAAAACTTGGACGATCGCTATCATGAAGCGCGAACTTGGTGGATTCAAGGCGGCTAAAAATCACTTTGCAAAAATCTACGGCATTAAAGCAAAAAGTTGGACTACATTAGTTGAGAAAGTTAATAATATTGAATCTGCCTTGGTTCATTTAGGGTATTGGCAGTAATATCGTATCGAGTTGATTGAATATAAATTCCTGTACGCTACAAAAAAGACCAATCAACTTGTTTGTAACTTTAAAGGAAAATTTATACAATGACTTTTACGCACATTAGCCAACAGAAAATAATCACTGTTGCACTTACAATAGTTTGCACCGTCGGTATTGCTAATACTATGATAAATAAACCCAAAGATATCGGTTTAATGTCTGCTTTTACTACATTATTAATAGTGATTTAAAAAACACAACAGGCAGAAAAAAGTGCTGTTGAAGCTTTACAGGACTCTCAATGTGCGATTAACAAACTCCAAATTCAAAACAATTTGACAAGCGATCGCGTGGAAGAAGTAATGCAGCTTGTCAATCAACGCTGCGATCGCGTTAACCAGAAATTGCAAGAACATATCGACGCTCCAAATCATCAAGTCATCGAAGTACCTAAGTTATCTAAAACTAAGCGAGTGACTTTTACTGAAGAAGAATTAGAAAATAGCCTAGTTACTTTATTAGCAGATTTGTGTGCCAAGAAAAAAACGGCAAGCGTCTTACTCAGTGTTTTAGCTAGTCACTTTTGCAGTATTTATGGTAAAAGTTTGTCGTCAGTTTTGAAAGAACTTAAATTAGAAAAGTACCCTGTTAACTTTTTGAAAAAAAGATTTAATAAATTTCAGTTAGTTTACCAAAATCAAGATTATTTTATAAGTCTTGTTCGCTCGGTTAAGGAATCAAAAGAAAATAATATACTAGTCAAGGTGGCTTAGTCATATTTCATTTATGTGATGTTTCAGAGCGCTGCAAGAAAGGTTTATATCTTTTAATTCTGCTTGTTAGATGCTTTTATACATTAAACAGTGGTTGCAGCTTCTTTCTGATTCATAGTCAGTAACTCAGTATAAAGTACCATCCTGCCAAGGAATTAATTTCTTGGCTGATAGCTTAAGTTGGATAAATCCGACTAGCTTGGTAAGATTTTTTTATTTCATTTTAACCAACTATTGATTGTAAGACAAGTGAGGAGGAGAGTAAGTAGAGGGGCTTCAAGAGAAATTAATTGTAGTTCTCATTTAGTGAAATTGTCACAAAATCTGAAGTCAAAAAAGTCAAAAATAACGCTTTTAGGATAGTTTTCTTATTAGAAATTACTAATCCTATTCAAATTGTATCGGTAATCTAATAAATATTAAATAAACTACTCTAGTATGGCTAATACAGATTTGGGTTGTAATTTATCTTTAAACCACACAATTCTTGCAGGGCAATCGTTTAGTTTTACTCCAGCTTTTTCTAAATTTAAGCGTTCAGAGATTGCTAAGATTAAATTATCGCAATTCGCTCTACGCACTTGAGAAAACTTCTTTTGTAAATATTCAGGTCGCCAGTAACCGACAATTTCTAATAAGAATATTCTGCCATCGGGATGTACCAAGCGAAAGTCGGGAATCATGATGCTACCAGGAATTGGAATTAAATCAACTTCGCGTTCTAGAACCCAATTTGTATTTAATGCTTCCCAGCGATTTACAAACGAAGCTTCAACCATACTATCGTATATTTTACCAGGTGGATAGTGCGATACTAAACCGCATTCAGAATCGAGACTAAAACGACCTGTTTTCCAGTTATTTGTATAAAAGTCACGAAATTGTAGTGTGGCGCTGAGACTCCATTTAGTAACGTGTAAGAGTGCGGGAATGAGTTTAGCGATCGCTAGTCCATAGCGCGTACTCGGACTAAATAAACTCGCAGGTCCATCAATTGTAATTGTAAATCCGTGTTCCGCGTCGCCTTCGATATAAGCCATTAACTGAAATAATTTCAAGTAACGAAACAACAGCTTATATTGACCAGGAACATTGCGATGTGCATTAATGGTTAAATGACTCGCTTTATAAAAAATTCCCTGCACTTGTGACAAATTATATCGATGTAATAATTCCTTTGGTGTAGGGGTGTCAAACGAAGTTAAAATTTTATTTTCAGCAAGATCAGCATATAATCCAACCCGAATTTCCTCTGCGATCACTTCGCGCTGTAACTCTTGAGTGAGTTGTAAAGCTAAATTATTCAGAGTTTGTTGACTATTAAAAGTACTAGGAACTGTTTGTGCTGCAACTTTAAATACTCGTTCTCGCAAAACTTGAGGTTCTAATGGACTCATAACTTCAAATTCACACAAACCTTTTAAGAGATGCGCTAATCCCCGCTTAATGCGATAATCAGGACTATCACCCTCATAATCTTGCAATTTTTCATTTAATTCGCCTTGAGAGTTACCAATTGATTCTTGGAAACAAGCAATCAACTCTGCTGCTAATTCTAAATTCCGATCGTCAATCGCTAATTGCTTCGGAACAATCGTTTCTCCATTCAATCGATGCGTTAGTAAATCACTTGGTAACATTTCAAACTTGAAGAAAGTAGGTAATTGGTAATTGGTTGCACAAACCACAACGAAAGGTACGATATCTGATTGTCCTTACCTATCCTCCTTATCATTATCAACGCGATACAAACCAGAAGACTCCGCCGCGAACAATCCCCCCTTCTCTTCTCCTCTGCGCCCTTTGCGTCTTTGTGGTTCGTTCTCCAAACCTCTCCTTCTCACCGAAGTTCCCTCCTCCGAAGTATCCTCCGCCACCACCTCATACAACAACGCCAACTTCTCTCCATCCGTACCACGCCGCAACACGCGCCCCAAACGTTGAATATACTCGCGCGCCGAACCCGTACCCGAAAGAATAATTGCTACACTCGCTGCGGGAACATCCACCCCTTCATTTAAAACGTGCGAAGCCACTAAAGCGCGATACTCGCCTGCGCGAAACCGCGTGAGAATGTTATGACGTTCCTTAATCGGAGTTTGGTGCGTAATCGCTGGAATCAACAACTCTTGTGAAATGCGATACACCGTTGCGTTATCTGCGGTAAAAATCAACGTGCGTTCGGGATAATGTTGTGCAAGTAAATTACTCAAGACTTGTAACTTACCATCTGTACCTAATGCGATCGCCTTCGCTTCGCGGTGCGCTAACATTGCCTTACGTCCCGCTGTCGAACGCGCACTAGCTTGCACAAATAATTGCCAACCTTTTAAGTTCCCTAACTTGATATTTGCTTGCTGTAAAAAGGCATTGCGTAACCGAATTAATTCGTTATAGCGATCGCGTTCGTATTGCGACAGTTGCACCTTGATTTGTACTACCTCGTGTTTGGCTAAAGCCTTTCCCGCAAGTTCAGCCACAGTTTGACGATAAACTTCAGTTCCAATCAAGTAGTTTAAATCCGAATGCTTCCCATCGCTACGTTCGGGTGTTGCGGTTAATCCTAATCGATAGGGCGCGATCGCATATTCCGCGATCGCGCGGTTGAAATCGGTAGGTAAATGATGACACTCATCAAAAATCAACAGTGCGTAGCGGTTTCCCAACGCTTCCGCATGAATTGCTGCACTATCATACGTCGCAACTAATAAAGGAGATTTATCCCGCGCCCCGCCACCGAGTAACCCGACTTCTGCATCAGGAAACGCCGCTAACAGTTGCGCATACCACTGATGCATTAAATCGAGAGTAGGAACGACAATCAGCGTACTACGTGGAGTAGAAGCGATCGCAAGTTGCGCTAAATACGTTTTTCCCGCTGCGGTAGGTAAGACGACGACGCCCTGACGCCCTGCGTGTTTCCATGCGGTTAAAGCTTCGGTTTGATGCGGATACGGTTCCATCGCCAAACTTGAAACAAGTTCCAACGAAACAAACGCTTTCGCTTCATCAATAAAGTTAACGTTCTCGTTTTGTAAGGCTTCCACCAGCGAACGATAGTCAATTGCTTTGATGCGGAATTTTTCTACTCTGTCATCCCAAGTCGCGTAATCTACCCAAGCTTTACCTTTGGGTGGAGGATGCAAAATTAAAGTACCGCGATCGAAAGACAATGTAGGAATACGTACCATTAACTTATTAGCTATCCATCCCCGCATATTTAAGTTTACTGTGCTGCTGGTTTTTGGCTCAAAATCGCAAATAATTCTGTAAAGCGATCGCATTGAGTACACTTTTGGGGGCAAAATCGTTTCATAATGACGTAAACCGAGTCAGTGCAAATTATTCATGTTGCAGGAACAGGAAACGGTTATTGAATTCCGTGATGTCAGTTATAGTCCACAACACCGCGCGATCGTGTCGAATCTCAATTTCTCAATTCGTCGAGGTGAAGCACTCATTTTATTAGGGCGTAGTGGTAGTGGCAAAACAACGACGATGAAGTTGATTAATCGGCTACTTAAACCGACGCAAGGCGAAGTTCTCTTCGATGGGATTTCGACAAATCAGTGGGATGAAATTAAACTACGGCGCAAAATTGGTTACGTCATTCAAGAAACGGGCTTGTTTCCGCATTTTACGGTAGAACGCAATGTTGGTTTGATACCTGCACTAGAAGGCTGGAAACCCAAACAAATCAAAACGCGGGTATTTGAATTGTTAAACTTATTCGGTTTAGAACCCGAACAATTTGCAAAACGCTATCCACATGAATTATCTGGGGGACAACGCCAGCGCGTCGGTGTCGCCCGCGCTTTAGCGGCCGATCCTCCAGTACTATTAATGGATGAACCTTTCGGCGCATTAGATCCAATTACCCGCTTAGAGATTCAAAGCGAATTTCGCCGCCTGCAGCAAGAACTAAGGAAAACCGTTGTTTTCGTAACGCACGATATTCAAGAAGCCTTCGTCTTAGCTTCGCGTATTGGTTTAATGGATACGGGGCGGTTAGTCGTTTTAGGGACACCAGAAGAATTTTTAGGTTCGCAAGAACCTGAGGCGCTTGCTTTTAAGCAGTGTTTGCGGGGAATCACCTCCCCAGAATCATTTCCAAAATTCTCAGAGGGAGATAGCAATAACGGGAAATGGATTTAAACGAATTTTTTCTCATTAAATACGCCCCAGAAATTTTTCAAGAAACAGGGACGCACTTATTAATTGTCGCGATCGCAGTTGGTATTGCAACTTTAATCGGTATTCCTTTAGGAATTCTCATCACGCGTCAAGTACGCTGGCGACAACCGATTTTGGGTATTGCAAATATCTTGCAAACGATTCCAAGCTTAGCACTTTTTGGTTTTTTGATTTCCGTTCCCATCATTGGCGGAATTGGAGCGCAAACTGCAATTATTGCCCTAACTTTATACTCTTTTCTCCCCATTGTTCGCAATACTTACACAGGAATTACCAGCGTCGATCCCGCAATTCGCGAAGCTGGGCGCGGTATGGGAATGACCGATCGACAATTGCTCTTACAAGTCGAAATTCCTTTAGCCTTAAGTTTTATTTTAGCCGGAGTACGCGTTGCTACCGTGATTGCGATCGGGATTGCAACAATCGCCGCTGCGATCGGCGCTGGTGGCTTAGGTGTATTTGTGTTTCGTGGTATTGCTATGGTCAACAATCAACTCATTCTCGCAGGAGCAATTCCTGCCGCGATATTAGCAATTCTAGCCGACTGGGGTATCGGTTTAATCGAGCGACGTCTACTAAAAAAGCGATCGCAAACCAAAGCTAAGGGTTTTTAAATTGTCTTTCACTCATCACTCTTCAATCTCAATCCCCAATTCGCGCAACTTTTGCTGTAGTCATTCTACTTTTGCTTCCGCCGCATTAGCCCGTTGTCGTTCAATTTCCACCCGTCTTCGTTCTTCTGCTTCGGCTTCCTCTGGAGTTGGAACTAATTGACCTTCTGATGTAAAAAATCGCAACTGTTCGCCGACAATCCCCAAATACAACTGCAATTCATCACTCCACAGCCATCCTTGCTCATTCGGGATGATTGGTTCATAGATGCGGTAATTGAGTTTAAAACCTGCAAATTCTAAGGTATAAGGGTCAAACCAGAAGTAATTTAGCGTGCGAAACACATCCTGATACAACTGTTTTTTTAAACCTCGGTCATTTTTAGCAGTAAACTCGGAAAGAATCTCCAAAATGAAGTTAGGATACTTCCCTTCTTCTTCCCAAACGGTCCAGCTTTTGCGCTCTTTACGTTCAGTATTTAAAACAACAAAAAAATCTGGTCTTTTGACATCCTCCGATTTAAGTTGACGGATGCTGTAGTAAATGCTTAAGTTACCTCCAGCAAAAAAATCTTGCCGATTTTGCCACAAACGTTCTAGCGAAGTTAGGAGTATGATGAGTTATCTAAGATGGCGATATGTTTCCAATGGCGGTTCGTTACTTCGTAAATCAGTGGGAGGATAAGTTGGAGAATGCGTTTGATTGCTCTGTACCATATGACTTATGCTGAATTGCGCGAGCAAGGCGAATCAAAATTACTTCTAGTTTAGTTGATACGATTTCTGACGTTGGTACATATGAAAAAATTTATTCTTTTGTGCTTTGTTACCTTTAGTTTAATCCTTGCGATCGCCAGTTGTAATCCTAGTACAACAAGCGGTGGCGGTGGGGATATTGTTGTTGCTTCTAAAGACTTTACAGAACAAGACATTCTCGGCGAACTTTTAGCTCAACATATCGAAAATACCACAGGATTAAGCGTCATTCGCCGCTTACATTTGGGTGGAACTTTTGTTTGTCATCAAGCATTACTCGCCGCACAAATTGATACTTATATTGAATACACAGGTACAGCTTTTACTGGTATCTTGAAACAAAAGCCAATTAGCGATCCGCAAGCAGTTTATCAACAAGTCAGATCGTCCTATGCAGAACAATTTGACCTGGAAGTCACTCCACCTTTAGGCTTTGAAAATACCTTCGCGATTATTGTTCGTGGTGAAGATGCAAGAGCATATAATCTACAAACAATTTCGCAAGCTGCGCAATATACTCCGCGATGGCAAGCTGGCTTTGGCTACGAATTTATTCAACGCGAAGACGGTTTTCCAGGACTCGCTCAAACTTATGGTTTACAATTTGCGCGATCGCCCCGCGTCATGGATTTAGGCTTAATGTATCGTGCCTTAATTGATAAGCAAGTTGATATGGTTGCAGGTAACTCTACCGACGGACAAATTGCGCGGTTAGATTTAGCGATTCTTGAAGACGATAAACACTATTTCCCCCCTTACGAAGCTGCACCCATCATCCGCCAAGCAACTTTGAAAAAATACCCTCAGCTACTACCCCCAATCCAACAACTTGGCAACTTAATTACTGAAGATGAAATGCGCAGTCTTAACTACCAAGTCGAAGGTGAATTACGTGATATTAAAGAAGTTGTCAGGGAATTTTTACAAGCTAAGATTTCACCGAAAAATGCGAAAAAGTAGAGGGGAGGTAGTTGATTTTTTCCCTAGCGCCTGATACAATTTTCTTCATAATGGAAATCTATGCCAAATTTTTATTTTAAGTTATATTCTTATTATGAAGAAAACCATATCAAAATAATACAACGAATTGCAGCAATAGTATACTACCAATTTTTAGAAAATATTCTTAATATTTGAGTGCATAAAAAATGGAATATATTTATTACCTGAATGGAAAATATGTTGCTGCAGATCAAGCTTGTTTACCAATCAACGATTTAGGAATCGTCCGAGGATACGGCGTATTTGATTTTTTACGGACATACAACAAAGTTCCTTTCAAACTTCGCGAACACGTACAAAGACTGCAAAAATCAGCAGAATTAATTGGGTTAGATTTACCTTGGTCAACATTAGAAATTGAGGCGATCGCACAAGAGACATTCAACCGCAACCATCTTCCCGACGCAAACATTCGCATCATCGCCACAGGCGGTATTTCAACCGATTTTATCACTTTTTCTGGCGAACCAAGCTTGATTGTCATTGTGACTCCGGTAACTGAATACCCTGAAGCATATTACAAACAAGGCGTCAAAGTTATTACAGTTCAAACGCAGCGATTCATACCAGGAGCAAAGAGCCTTAACTATATCTCTGCAATCATGGCATTACAAAAAGCCAAACAAGTAAATGCGATCGAAGCATTATACGTAAATGAGCATCACGTTTTAGAAGGAACAACGACGAACATATTCATATTTCGCGACAACAAACTCATTACCCCAAAAGCAGACATCCTCCACGGTATTACCAGAGAAGTTGTTTTAGAACTCGCCAGAAACAAGTTCGATATCGTCGAACAGCCAATTTACTACAGCGACTTAAACAGTTGTGACGAAGCCTTTATCACCGCCACCAACAAAGAGATTATGCCAGTCACACAAATCGACGATCTCCAAATCTCCAACGGCAAACCAGGCAAAAACACCCAACACCTTATGCATCTTTTTCATGATTATACAAGGTTTGGTAATTGGTCATAGGTAATCGGTGAGAAAAGTCAGTACAATTACCAGTTACCAATTACCAATCACTACCAATGGCTACCCGACCAATTACGGAGCGAACCTTTTGGCTTAGACTATGCCACGATCGCCGAACTGTGTCGTTGCGGACATAAAATTGAGGAGCGATCACCGTGGGGAAATGCAAATGTGATCATTGTCACTCCAGATAATACACTAGAAGGTGCTGCCGATCCGCGTGGAGAAGGTTCACCGAGAGGATTTTAATTCAAAATTTCTGCCTCTGTCGCAATCTTCCCAAATTCTGTAGCACGGGCGCTAGATACTAAAATCCAGCCTTGCTTGATCAGTTTTTGGTAAGTTGCCCAACCTTTAGAACCGCCAGGAATTCGGTAATCGGGTACTGCATACTGCGGAAAATGTGTGTAAGGCTTCCACGGTTCATTCGGTGCAGCTTGCAAATACAAAACTTTCTCGCCATCTGTACCGGATTTCGATAGCCAGCACAATTGTCGAGGCATAGGCACTCCTTGTCTCAAATAACGGCATAAAACGCAATGCACTGATTCGCATTTAACAAAAGCTTGTCTTTAGGCTGATAACTTTGAAGAATTATGTAGCCTCAAGCTTATAAATGTTTAAGCATACTAATTTACGTTTGTCAAGACTCGTGTCTTGCAGTCAAGATACTTTTTTCTTTAATTTTTGTATATCTATCTAGGGTAGGAGTTCATATTTAGTGACGTCGCTAGGTGCTGGGGATCGCCTTATAGTCAGGTTTGACAGTGAAGCAATTACCTGGAGGAAAGTAGGAATCAAAACTCAAAACTCATCACTTACCCCTGTGTTACATGACTAATTTTATGGCAAACTTCTGCCAGGATTTGAGAATAAGCAGCGTTGGATAAAACGGGTTGGGAGTTTTCTAGAGAAATTGTTTGTGATAAATCAATCCAAGACTTACAACCGCCGTACTCTGCACGATAAGGAATATGATGCACTTGGGGAAGAGTGTGAACTCGTAGCAACAAAATATAAAGCGGCTGACGCGATTTCCATTTCAGGCGATCGCGAATAAACTTTTCGTTCCAGATATGAAATGGCAATAACGCTTCTACTACTTGCGGATCGCTGACTGGTAAAATATCCGTAATTTCTGCCCAACTACTGATACGCACAGTTTCCGGATGCCAGCCAGAAGCAACAGGAGTGACAGCATTAGCATATTCCGGTTTCAACAACCCAGGTTGCTGATGCTCGTAGGTAGGATAAAGCAAAACTTGGTCGCAAGCAACGCGAAAGCGTCCGCCTTGTTCGTGAATCCCACCTTTGCGTAGCAGCATAATTGTTTTTGCTTGTTCTAGCGCTGCAACTGCTACCGCCCATTCTTTGAGTGCATGGCAAGTGTTTAATTGCATAGAAGGGGTCAAGGATTGTTTCTGACCTCAAATGATAGCTAAATATTATTTTAGCCCTGTGATTGAAGTCGGGGCTATCCAAACAAAGTGCGCACAGCAGCACACTCAAAATGATATTTTGTTTAGTTATTGGCGAATTTATTCGCCGAATATTCCGCTGAGATGTAAAAAACCAAAATTATCAATTTATCAATTGCCAATCAAAGCAAAAGTAGGTGTCATTCATTCTCCACCTACTTTATTGCTAATAACATAGCAGTTGATTATTTTGTAATAATCCTACTTACCAATCAGCATTTCGTTGAGGTTTGAAAGGTTCTCCTGTAAACGGCTGTACCCCCGTTGCTGGATAAGCATCATCACTTGGTCCAAAAATCCGCGTAACAGCTTCTGAAATATAGCGAGTCATGCTGTCAATTATGCGATAAATACTCATAGGATATTTCTCCTAATGACGATTATGATGGATTCAATTCTGAATGTGTGTAGTTTAATTTTCTTCTGCTTTCATTATGATACGTGCTTAATTCTTGGCACATATTTGTAATGCTTATTTGTTTATGTTTGCAATACTTTATTAGAAATTAGTAGTCAGGGATCAGAGATTGTAAAAGAAATTTGCGCTTGGTATCGACAAAGCTCAATGCAATTAAATATAGTAACTTTGACTACAAACAAACATAAACAAGTATGTCTTTTGTGTAATCTTTCCCTCAATATCTGCCAAAAGTCCGATTTGCTGGAAAATAATCGCAGCTTGCTTGACAAGATTTTGGTGAAACACACTATAATTAAACAAACTACCAGAATTGCTGTGTAATGGCACCTTCCCTCGATTGGGTATCAACGCAGGAACTGACGCTAACTTCAGAAGATTATAGTCTGCTGACAGACCTTTATCAGCTGACGATGGCGGCTTGCTACACAGGAGAAGGAGTAGAGCAAAAATGGGCGAGTTTTGAACTATTTACCCGCCGCTTACCAGACGATTTTGGCTACTTGATCGCAATGGGATTAGCCCAGGCGCTAGAGTATCTTGAAAATTTG
The DNA here is from genome assembly GCF_001904655.1 of Chroogloeocystis siderophila 5.2 s.c.1. NCBI lineage: Bacteria > Bacillati > Cyanobacteriota > Cyanophyceae > Chroococcidiopsidales > Chroococcidiopsidaceae > Chroogloeocystis > Chroogloeocystis siderophila. The sequence goes on from NZ_MRCC01000004.1 coordinate 297,393, forward strand.
CACTTTACTCCAACGCAGATATCAGCTTTAAAAGCAACAAAAATTTTTACCCACGCTCCAGAAACCTTTTGGACACTGCTAGAATTAGGACACTTTACCGGAGATGTGTGGGCAGTACCTGAAGGAACCGCAGTTTTTGCGAATGAACCACTTCTACGAGTTGAAGCCCCCTTGTGGCAAGCGCAGCTAATAGAGACCTATTTACTTAATACACTAAATTTCCAAACATTAGTTGCAACCCGCGCCGCACGCATCCGCGATATCGCAGGACCATCTGCAATACTTTTAGAATTCGGGACGCGACGGGCTTTTAGTCCGCAATCTTCACTTTGGGCAGCACGCGCAGCGCTAGCCGCTGGGTTAGATTCTACCTCAAATGTGTTAGCAGCATTGCGGCTTGGAAGTCAACCGAGCGGGACAATGGCACATTCTTTGGTAATGGCGATCGCCGCGATGGAAGGTACCGAAGACCAAGCTTTTACCGCATTTCACCGTTATTTTCCAGGCGCACCTTTACTGATTGACACCTACGACACCGTAGCAGCAGCGCAACGTTTAGCAAAAAAAGTGCAAGCAGGAGAAATGCAACTTGCAGGAGTGCGATTAGATTCGGGAGACTTAGCCACGCTGTCGCAACAAGTGCGATCGCTTTTGCCAGAAGTCAAGATTTTTGCTAGTGGAGATCTTGACGAGTGGGAAATTGCCCGACTCAAAGCAAATAAGGCAGAAATTGATGGTTATGGCTTGGGAACGCGCCTCGTTACAGGGACACCCGTCAACGGTGTCTACAAGATCGTAGAAATTGAAGGCATCCCAGTGATGAAACAATCGAGTGGGAAAGCGACGTATCCAGGACGCAAGCAGGTTTTTCGAAGGTATGCGGGAAATAGAGTTATTAAAGACTCTTTAGGTTTAATGACAGAAACAGATGCGCAACCATTATTACAACTTGTCATGCAGCAAGGCAAACGCCTACAACCGCCAGATACACTAGCCCAAATTCGCGATCGCACGACTCGTTCAGTTGCGAGTCTACCCGATACCGTCCGGCGACTTGATAACCCGATATCTTTACCTGTAGAAATATCACCCGCCTTGCAGCAGTTAACCGAACATAGCAGAGGTCAGGGATTGGGGGTCAGCAGTTAGGGTTGAAACAGTTAAATGGCTATAGTAAATCTAAAATTTAACATGCTCAAAATTGCCTTATTTGGTACAAGTGCCGATCCTCCTACCGCCGGACATCAAGCGATTATTAGCTGGTTGTCGCAACACTACGATTGGGTGGCAGTATGGGCAGCAGATAATCCTTTTAAGTCCCATGCTTCACCGTTAGAACATCGCGCCACCATGCTGCGGCTACTCATTGAGGATATCAATCCGCCGCGACACAACATCGGTTTACATCAAGAATTGAGCAGTCACCGCACGCTAGAAACAGTCAACAAAGCAAAACAACGCTGGGATAAAGACGCAACGTTTACACTCGTTATTGGTTCGGATTTGGTACACCAGCTACAACAATGGTACGCCGTTGAAGAATTGTTGCAACAAGTGCAGTTACTCGTCGTACCGCGACCAGGATATGAAGTAGCAGAAAGTGACTTACAACAGCTAAGACAGTTGGGCGCGAAGTTTGCGATCGCGAACCTAACTGCGCCAGATGTGTCCTCAACCGCGTATCGTGAAAGTGGAGATTCTGAAGCGTTAACGCCTCCCGTAGAAGCCTATATTCATCAACAGCATTTGTACGAATGCCAACACGCAGCCAAAGAAAAATTGCCGACGCGGTAAAGCCACAGCCTTTAGCAGATTTCAAGGTTGGGGTAGACAACGCCATTTTTTCAGTTGATACCGCCCAAAATCGGCTTTTAGTCCTCCTTGTGATGCGACAACAACAACCTTTTTTAGGTCAATGGAGTTTACCTGGGACTTTAGTCCGCCAGGGCGAATCGCTGGAAGACGCTGCTTATCGGATTTTGGCAGAGAAAATTCGTGTCGAAAATTTATATTTAGAGCAATTATACACATTCGGCGGACCAGAACGCGATCCGCGTGAAGAAACCGACAAAGTGCGCTATCTTTCTGTTAGTTACTTTGCCCTAGTACGATACGAAGATGCCGAATTGATCGCCGATGGCGTTAGCGGTATTGCTTGGTATCCGGTCAAACAAGTACCGCAACTCGCGTTTGACCATAACGAAATTTTAGCTTACGGACACCGCCGACTTAAAAATAAACTTGAATACAGCCCTGTGGCATTTGATGTCTTACCTGAAGTCTTTACACTCAACGATCTCTATCAGCTTTATACAACGGTTTTAGGCGAATTCTCCGATTATTCTAACTTCCGCGCCCGACTTCTCAAGCTCGGTTTTTTGTGCGATACAGGTTTAAAAGTCTCGCGCGGTGCCGGACGACCCGCCAGTTTATACCGCTTCAATGCTACCGCCTTTGCCGCTTTCAAAGACAAGCCTTTAGTATTTATTTAGCGATCTTCAATTAGCAAATTTCCTTATATCTCCACTTACCAGTCCCTAGCCACTCACTCTCTATGAAAATTGCGATCGCTCAAATTAATCCTACTGTTGGTGATTTAGCAGGTAACGCGCAAAAAATCCTCAGCGCCGCCCAAGATGCAGCCGCGCAAGGTGCAAACTTGTTATTAACGCCAGAACTTTCGCTATGTGGCTACCCACCGCGAGATTTATTGCTCGATCCGAGTTTTATTGCGGCGATCGCATCTCATCTACAACAACTCGCACAAAGCTTACCACCTGCGATCGCTGTCTTAGTCGGTTGTGTCGAACCAAACACCCAAGCCTACATTTCTGGTGGTAAACCTTTATTCAACAGCGTTGCGTTACTCTCTGGTGGCGAACTTCAGCAAACATTTCACAAACGCCTCCTTCCCACCTACGATGTCTTCGATGAGAATCGCTACTTTGAACCTGGGCGAGAAACGCGATTTTTTACACTGAATTCCTTGCCTCTCAAAATCGGTGTCACGATCTGTGAAGACTTGTGGAATGACGAAGAATTTTGGGGAAAACGTCACTATGCAATCAGCCCAATTACAGACTTAGTTGAAGCCGGTGTTGACTTAATTGTCAATTTATCAGCGTCTCCTTATAGCGTTGCCAAACAGCAACTGCGCGAAGCGATGTTGAGTCATGCTGCGAGCCGTTATCGTTGCCCAATACTGTATGCTAATCAAATCGCTGCAAATGATGACTTGATTTTTGATGGTTGCAGTGTCGGATTTAACCGTCAGGGTGAAATGGTATGCCGCGCACAGGCGTTTGAATCAGATTTACTCGTTGTCGAATTTGACGAGCAAAAACAAGACTTGCAGCATAGTACAATTGCGACTATGCCTGAAAATGACGATGCGGAGATCTGGCAAGCTTTGGTTTTGGGTGTAAAAGATTATACACGTAAATGTGGTTTTCGTCAAGTTGTTATTGGTTTAAGTGGGGGAATTGATTCGGCATTAGTAGCGGCGATCGCCACCGCAGCCGTTGGCAAAGAAAATGTCCTCGGCGTACTCATGCCCTCGCCATACAGTTCCGAACATTCGATTAAAGATGCCTTGCAACTCGCCGCAAATTTAGGCATCCAAACGCAAACGTTACCTATTGGTGAATTAATGCAAGGCTATAGCAAAACGCTTGCACCTTTATTTGCTGATACTGAGTTTGGACTTGCCGAAGAAAATATTCAATCGCGGATTCGCGGTAATTTGTTAATGGCGATTTCCAATAAATTTGGTCATCTACTGCTATCGACAGGCAATAAATCAGAAATGGCAGTCGGCTATTGCACCCTCTATGGTGATATGAATGGTGGTTTAGCCGTGATTGCTGATGTTCCCAAAACCCGCGTTTACTCAATATGTCGTTGGTTAAATCGAGATTCAGAGGTGATTCCAGAAAACATTTTAGCTAAAGCACCCAGCGCCGAATTAAAACCAGGTCAAGTCGATCAAGATTCTCTACCACCGTATGATGTCCTTGACGATATCTTAGAACGCTTTATTTGTAACCACGAATCAGCAAGTCGAATCGCCCAAGCTGGTCACGATCCAACCGTAGTTGATCGCGTTATTAAGATGATAGTACGTGCTGAGTTTAAACGCCGTCAAGCGCCACCAGGACTCAAAGTTACCGATCGCGCGTTTGGTACAGGCTGGCGAATGCCAATTGCGAATAAGTGGATATCGACCAATACTTATCAAACTCCTCGCGCACAAACTCCGCTTTCTACTTCACAAACCTCAGCCTAAATCCTGATCTAAAGCCGCCAATTCTTCTGCGTATAGGATAGCGGTTATTGTGGATGCGACGGCGATGAAAACTGCCAGTATATAAATGATAAAAAGGATCGGCACGGTAAACTGCATTTACGCGTTGTCGATAAAACCTACGCGATCGCGGCAATCCTTGAAGACGCCCAAAATCTGAGGTATAAACTCGACTGCGATACCCAGCGTGACTATATTGATGATACTGTTGTGCTGGCGGTACAGTTGCTTGGACAGGAGGAGAGATCGCACTCGCTAAAACAATGATCCCTAAGGCAGCTATGACTCTACGATTGAGTAGCATGATCCTTCTTTACCAATCTATAGTCAATATAGCAAGGATCAAAGCGTTACTTCATTGAGGCGATGAGTTCTATATATACCTCAACATTTAAACAAGCAATTAATAAAGATAAATAGCCCCAGTTCTACCAATATTCACAACACGATAGCCTTCTTCTTGTGTTGGTTGAACAAGCACAGTGACAACATTCTGATTAACAGAAACTACATAACTAAGATTAACCTCATCTCCTGCCCCCGCCTTAGGTGAAGGGTCGTAAACCGCAATGTTCATTGGTAAAGTAACGCGGCTAAACTGAACTTGGTCGCCAACAATTAAATCAGCTTCAGCACGGTCATCCAAAAAGTTATACTTGAGTGGCATTTCTGTCTGGTTTTCTAAAATTACTGTCACTGGCATCTTTGGATTGATTCGCGCCCGTGGTTGCCAATAACCTGGTTGATAGGTACGTGCACGTGGAGTCTGGGCGACTACAGGTACAATTGAACTCACGAACAATGAAGTTCCAGCAAGGCACAACAATTTTGTCCAATCTTGCCACCGCATAACTTGTTAACCTTTATAGAATAAAAGCTTATATTTCAGAAGAATTATCTCAGATTGTTTTAGGGCGAAATAGAAAATTTTAGAGTAAATTTATTTCTCTCGTTACTTTATTCTCTTTTTAGCCAAAGCATACTTCGACGCCGCACGATTGCTGAAGAAAATTAGAGAGTAACAGGTGTAAGGCTTTCATGCTCGATAATAACTCCCTTTTCTTCCTTCTTGGTTTGAAACCTCCTTGTTGCGCAACAAACATGAGGAGTGATATCTCGCGTCGCATCACCAGAAAAATACGGGGCGCCAACAGCAATCAATCCCATAAACAAATGTATGGCATTCCCTTATGCCTTCTGCCTTAAGTCTTCTACACTTTCTAGGTGATAATTTAAATATGGATCGACTTAATCAACAACTTAAATATTGATGCTTGCTGTTTCCCTGCAAAACGTTCACAAACTTTTTAATAACGTTCCTGTTGTTAATAACCTTTGTTTTACGATTCAGTCTGGAGAAATGTTTGGTTTGCTAGGACCTAACGGCGCAGGTAAATCAACAACAATTCGGATGCTCACAACTTTAACAAAACCATCGCAAGGGCGTATCGAAGTCGCGGGATTTGATGTCGTGCGCCAAGCTTTGCAAGTCAAGCAGTGTATCGGAGTCGTATTGCAACAAACAAGTGTCGATGGCGATTTATCCGTGTGGGAAAACATGGAGTTGCACGGGAGATTGCATCACATCCGCAATCCGCAACGTCAACGACTGATTCATCAATGGCTAGAGTATGTAGAACTTGCAGATCGGCGTAACGATTTTGTGAAAACATTGTCTGGCGGAATGAAGCGTCGCTTACAGATTGCTAGAGCGTTGTTACATCAACCACAAATCTTGTTTTTAGATGAGCCGACAGTCGGACTCGACCCTCAAACACGGCGACGGTTATGGGAAATCATCCTTGATTTAAATAAGCAAGGTATGACCATGTTACTCACGACGCACTACATGGAAGAGGTAGAGTATTTGTGCGATCGCATCGGCATTATGGATAAGGGTCAGTTAATCTCCCTCGGAACTTTACAACAGTTACGTGCAAAACATGGCGAAGGATTAGCAATTAAACAAGTTGGTACAAAGGACGCAGGGCGCTGGGAATATCAATTTTTCCCCACGCTAGAACAAGCTAACACCTACCTTGAGCAGCAAAAGGATAAAACTGGCATCATGGTACGTCCTTCGAACCTTGAAGATATTTTCGTCGAACTTACCGGACGCCAACTCGACTAATTTAATTAAGGTATTAAAGCTGTGGTGTCAAAAGACGATTCAAACGATTGCTTCCTGGTTGATTAAGTAGCATATCATTGACTGCTTTTTGGGCTTCTGCTAGGTCTGGTTGCAAGGCTAAAGCACGTTTGTAGGCGTCAACAGCACCTTGAACATCGTTTTGCACCCTGAGAATGTCTCCCATTTGTAGAAAGACTGTCACATTTTGTGGGTCGATTTGTACTGCTTGTCGCAAAGTCATCAAAGCTGCGGTCATATTGCCCTGACTTGCCCAAGCCGTTGCGAGATTTAGTAAAACGTTACCGTTGTTAGGGTCAATCGTTGCTGACCTTTGGAGAGTTGCGATCGCATCGCGAAACCGATCTTGTTGTAGAAGAATCGCCCCCATCAACTCATAAGCACTCGGATTATTTGGATCGCGATTAATTGCTTGCTGTGCTGCCCATTCAGCACCTCGATAGTTTTTTTGACGTAAGAGTACAACACCCAATCCAAGATAAGCATTGACATTATTCTGGTCTAGCTCGGTCGTTCGCCGATACGCACTAGCAGCTTCCGCATAGCGTCCCATCCGTGCTAGCGTGTAGCCAAGAGCATAGTGAAAGTCCGCATGGTTGGGGGCTGCATCAATCGCTTGACGATACGCCGTTGTTGCGGCAGCATAGTTTCTTTGACGCGCGTAAAGGAAACCAATCGTCGAAAAAATGCGCGCGTTTTTTGGTGATAACTTTGCGGCTTGTTGATAGCGGGCGATCGCTTCGGCTGATTTTCCTGCATCCATTAACCTACGTCCTTCTTGCAGCAATTTTTGCAGCTGCTGACTGCGTTGATAAGGACTGTTTGGCACCGCGCCTTTAGTTTGTGCGACCACTACTTGAGCTTGAGCAGTTGGCGGCACAATAACGCCAATTCCTCCTAGCAGCAAAACACTTATAGCTAATAAACTTTGCTTTTGCACGACTACTTTTCTGCTATACTTCTGCAATTTTTGCCAAGATGCGAGTAATGCTCTACATTAAACCAGGAATCTTTAAATTTGGAAACTTTTTTTTCCGATTTCTTGGACGTCAGTCAATCTAAAATTGTACTAGTTTGAACCTCTGGGGTTAGAGTCGTTTAGATTTTCTAGCAAACATCGTTTTCTGAGGCTCCTGCATGATTTTAACGACTACGGATGTGATTCAAGGAACTACTGTCGAAGCTTATTTGGGAATCGTCACGGCGGAAGTCGTCTACGGCAGCAATGCATTGCGCGACTTTTTCGCAGGTCTTCGGGATGTTATTGGCGGTCGTACTGGTAGTTACGAACGCGTGTTTGAGCGGGGTCAGCGCGATGCAATTCAAGAATTAGAGCGCCGCGCCCTTAAGCTTGGAGCCGATGCTGTGATTGGCATTGAAATCGATACTGGTACGATCAACATTGACCAATCAGGAGCTTTATTACTCATTACGGCAACGGGAACTGCTGTTAAGCTTCGTTAAATATTTTTCAAAATTTCCTTATACCAAGCTAGAAATTAAAATAGGCTGATGTATACATATATTATGATTAGCTAATCAATCTTATACAAATTGACAATTTCATCTCATTTGTTAACTTTTAATATCTTAATAAAGTGATTGCAAATTAATAATATAATTAAATTTTTATCGCACAAACTAATATTCACAAATTACAGTGTTTACTTTACTCCTAAAGGTAGATTCTGCAACTATTTCTACTGATAGATAGTTAAATTAAAATTCCAATTTAAATTGGAGACTCAAGTAAAATTGTAGAGAAACAGAACAGGGAAGGGGGTAAGTTACTCATGTCATACGTAAACAGACCGGCAGATGATGTTATTTCTGAGCCTGCCGTAGTGAATCGAGCAGCGGTCGTAGATTATCATGATCGTGTTCGTTGGGGTCCGATTATTTCAGGATTAGTCGTTGCTTTAGCAACTCAATTACTTTTAAGTGCGCTATTTGGTGCAATTGGTGCAACTACAATCGCAGGCTCCGGTGCTCCAAGAACAAATGCACCCGATGTGGCAGGTAATGTTGGTATTTGGTCAACTATTGCTTTATTAATTTCCTTATTTGTCGGCGGTTGGGTAACAGCCCGCGCTTGCGGACCCATGAATCGTAGCACAGCGTTATTAAACGGAGCGATTCTTTGGGCAACAACTTTAGCTCTAGGTTCTTGGCTACTTGCAAGTGGCGTAACAGGCGCATTTGGTTTAGCAACTCAAGCGGCTGCTAATGTTGCAGGCGGCGTTCTTGAACAAGCTCAACAAGGAAACATTCCTACACCAGGAACAGGAACAGGTGGACAACCTGGTGTAACAGCACAGCAAACGCGTGATATTGCTGGTGGTATTTCTCAAGGATTGTGGTGGTTCTTCTTTGGTTCTTTACTCGGCTTAATCGCTTCAATGATCGGTGCAGCGGCTGGTGCGCGTAGCCCACGCACAAACGTCACTACCACTACTTACTAATTGACAATATCACTTAGAAATAAGCAAAAATGATATTTTTTAGCACCTAAATACAGGTGCTATTTTTATTTTTCAGGTGTGAGTAACTGTTTAAAAGCTGATCGAGTCATTAACAACTGAGTAATAAAGATAGAAGTTGTCTTTGGTAGACCAAAAGGAGACAGAAGTTCTTACAAACAATGGGAAGAAGACAATATTCCGCCACAGGTTGTATTTGAAATACTCTATCCTGGAAACCGCCTCAAGAAAATGGCAGAAAAATTTAAATTCTACGAACGTTACGGTGTAGAAGAATATTATGTACTAATCGGTTGGCTGCGTACTGGAAATGATTTAGACATGATCACAGAAATGGATGGTTGGATGAGTCCCCGCCTCAAAATAAAATTTTAGCCCAAGGAGACAAATTCCTGACCTACGTTGAGCTAAATCAGCTACGCGAACAAGAACGCCGACGCGCTGATGAAGCAACAAAACAATTGGAGTAAGAAAGACAGCGTAATGCAGCCTTAAGCGCACTACTGAGAGAAAAAGGAATTAATCCAGAAGAGTTATAGATTATGCACTAAAGTACTTTGCTACGGGGTGATAAGCAATAATTGCCGTTGTTGATTGTTCAGGATATAGCTGTTCGCTTTCATCCATGTAGAGATTGATGCGATCGCTCTCTAACAACTCCAACAATTTATACTGATCCTGAATATTCGGACACGCGGGATAACCAAAACTGTAACGCGAACCCTGATAACGCTGCGCCAAGACATCCCGAATATTATCCGGTTCCTCAGCCCCAAAGCCCAACTCGTGACGAATTCGCGCGTGTACCCACTCTGCCAAAGCTTCCGCCATCTGCACCGCCAAGCCGTGGAAATAGAGATAGTCAGTGTATTGATTCGCTCTAAACAACTCCTGCGCAAACTCCGTTGCAATATCCCCCATCGTCACCGCCTGCATTGGAAACACATCAATCACACCCGACTCCTGCGGCGCAAAGAAATCGGCAATACAAAGCCTTCTTAAAGACTTTTGCCTCGGAAACTCAAACCGCGCAATTTCCTTTGTGTCCTTCGCATCTTCGTGGTTCGGTTCATAAATAACCAAGGAATTCCCCACAGCCTGACACGGAAAATACCCATAACTCACCTGCGGATGTAACAACTTTTCAGCAACAATCCGCTGCTTCCAATGCTCTAAAATCGGATAAACCTTCTCTGCCAAGAAAGCCTGATATTCCGCTTTCGATTGCTCCTTAGGCTTACGAAACTGCCATTGTCCCGCGATCAAAGCTTGTAAATCCAAATACCAAAACAACTCATCCCAAGCAATATCTTCTAGTTGCAATATCTTCGTTCCCCAGAAAGGCGGCGTAGGGCGTTCTATCTCGACTGCAACAGCATCACTGCGGCGGGTATCAACTTCAGTGGTAATTGGTAATTGGCGATCGCTAATTGGTGTTTCTTTATCTGGAGTGCTAGCTTCTGATACTTGAGTTCTAATTTCTGAGTTTTGGTTGCTGATACCATTTAAGAAGCCTTGAAGATCGTCCCAGTGACCTTGTGACTTGGCTGGCATTAACTTATCCATAAAATGCAAGTCAGAAAAGGCATCTTTACCGTAAACGACTTGTCCTTTGTACGTTTTTTGGCAATCTTCATAGACAAATTTGGGAGTCAACGCCGCACCACCTAAAATCACCGGAGCCGTAATTCCTCGTTGGTTAAAGACTTCCAAGTTTTCTTTCATGAAAGCAGTAGACTTTACGAGTAGCCCACTCATCGCGATGCAATCAGCTTTGTGCTGCTCGTAGGCATCGATAATGTTTTCTACCGGCTGTTTGATGCCAAGGTTAACGACTTTGTAGCCATTATTCGACAAAATGATATCGACAAGGTTTTTACCAATGTCATGGACATCACCCTTGACTGTCGCAATTACTACCGTACCTTTTGAGTTATTGCCGCTTTCTTGCTTTTCCATAAACGGCTCAAGATAAGCGACTGCGGCTTTCATTGTCTCCGCCGATTGCAACACGAAAGGTAGCTGCATTTGTCCAGAACCAAACAATTCACCAACCACTTTCATGCCATCAAGTAAGAAGTTATTGATGATATCGAGTGGTGCATATTTTTCTAAAGCTTTTTGCAGCTGTTCTTCTAAACCGATTCTTTCACCATCGATGATGTGACGTTTGAGGCGTTCTTCGATGGGAATACTTTCATCAATCGTGCGATCGCGTTTTGTGGTTGCGCCTTCAAAAACGGTTGTTAACTCTGCCAACGGATCGTAAACACAAATATCACCATCAAATTGCCGCTCATCGTAAATCAACTTACGACAAACTTCTTGGTGTTCTGGTGCAATCTTAGCAAGTGGTAATATTTTACTCGCGCTCACAATTGCCGCATCCATTCCCGCTGTCATCGCCTCGTGAAGAAACATCGAATTAAGTACCACACGCGCAGCAGGATTTAAACCAAACGAAACATTGGAAACCCCCAAGATCACATGACAACCTGGTAATTCTTCGCGAATGCGACGAATTGATTCAATCGTTGCTTTACCGTTGGCGCGATCTTCCTCAATTCCTGTTGATATCGGTAGCGCTAAGGTATCAAAAAAGATTTCTTCTGGGGGAATACCATATTCAACGGCTTGGTTGTAAGCGCGTTGAGCGATTTCAAATTTTTTGTCGGCAGTTCGTGCCATGCCATCTTCATCAATCGTACCGACAACGATACCCGCACCATACTGTTTTGCTAACTCCAATACCTTGAAAAAGCGTGGTTCTCCATCCTCGTAGTTTGTCGAGTTGAGCAGACATTTACCACCCGCAACTTTTAACCCTGCTTCCATTTTTTCCCATTCGGTGGAGTCGAGCATCAATGGTAATGTAACGTTTGTTACTAAACGCGATACCAATTCATGCATATCCCGCACGCCATCGCGCCCCACATAGTCCACATTGACATCTAAAACGTGCGCGCCTTCGCGTACCTGCGCCTTTGCCATCGACACCAGTCCATCCCAATCTTCCGCATTGAGTAATTCGCGGCATTTCTTAGAACCACTCGCATTTAATCTTTCGCCAACAATCAAAAACGAATTATCTTGGTCATACGGTTGCGCGCTGTAAATCGATGCGGCTGCTGGCTCATAGCGAGGATGCCGTTCTTTAGGCTTGAGTGTTGCCGCAATTTCTGCTAATTGTTGAATATGGTCAGGACGCGTACCGCAACAGCCGCCAATCACCTGTACGCCCAAATCTTCAACAAAATGCATCAGCGCCATGCGCAATTCCAACGGTGTGAGTCGATAGTGCGCTTGACCACCAACGTTTTCTGGTAGCCCTGCATTCGGAATACAAGAAACGACAAACGGCGAATGCTGCGAAAGATACTTGATGTGTTCTGCCATTCGGTCTGGACCTGTTGCACAGTTAAGACCGAGAATATCAATTGGGTATGGTTCTAAAATTGTCAATGCTGCGCTAATATCCGAGCCTACCAGCATCGTACCTGTCGTCTCCATTGTCACCGATACCATTAGGGGGCGTCGTTCTCTCTTGCGGTGAAATACCGACTCAACCGCGTTTAATGCTGCTTTGATTTGCAGAACGTCCTGACACGTTTCAATAATAAATAAATCAACTCCGCCGTCATATAATCCTTCAGCTTGTTCGGCAAAAGCGGCTTGCAATGTGTCAAAGTCGATGTGTCCTAGCGTTGGTAATTTAGTTGTTGGTCCCATCGAACCAGCAACAAAGCGGGGTTTTTCTGGCGTCGAAAATTCTGCTGCAACTTGTTTTGCGAGTTCTGCGGCTTTTTTGTTTAAGTAGTAAGCTTGATCGGCTAAGTCATACTCTGCTAAAACAATTGACGCTCCACCAAACGTATCTGTCTCGATAACATCCGCACCTGCTGCCAAAAAGTCGCGGTGTACCTTGGCGACGGCTTCGGGTTTGGTATGGACTAAATACTCGTTACACCCTTCGTACTGCACTCCTCCAAAGTCAGCTGCGGTAAGATTTTGAGTTTGCAAATTTGTTCCCATCGCGCCATCGAAGACGATGACAGGACGTTCTGGACTATGAAGGCGAGTCAAAAAAGGGCTGTTCATATATAAATATCGCTAGCAAATGGGACGAACTGTCTGATTGCTGAAAATTAAGTTAAGAATAATCAACTTGTATATATTTTGCAAAATTTCCGAGCAATAGGGAGCGATCGCATCGAAATAATTACCTTTTATTACCTAATGTCCTACAAAAAAACCATCATGCCTATCTAGAGTCAATTCTCTGCTTGCTCTCGCCTTCCAGATGTGCGGCTAGTCGATTCTATCGTACAGTTACTCGCATTCACTCCAGGAAGTGTTATTGCTGGTATTGGTGCAGGCACAGCCGGCTATAGTAGGATGCTTGCTAAACGTGGATTCCACCTTCTGCCGTGATGCGATCGCATACACCACACCCACAAGTACAATGGCTTTGTGATGACGCTGAGGCAATTTCTTTACCTGATCGTGCAGTAGATGCTGTCATTTGTCTTCTTGCAGTTTACTATTTTTCTGATCTCAAAAAAGCCTTTTGCGAGATGAACCGGATTGCTAAAAAAGATTATTATTCTTACTTTTGATGCGATCGCAGGCGAAATTTTCTGGTTGTATAATTATTTTCCTTTTATTCGAGAGTACGACCAACAAGTTTTTTTTAGCTTTAAAAAACGTTGTATCTCTCCTTAAACAAATGACTCAAGGAGTCGTTGATATTCTTCATCCTTTTTCATGCTATCCCCCGATTTATCAGATTCATTCTTAGCCGCAGGCTGGCGAAAACCTGAAATCTATTTAATTCCTCATGTTAGAGTCAGTATGTCAGCTTTTGCTTTAACTCATCCTGATGTAGTTCAAACCGAAATTAATCTTCTTCAAGCCGATTTAGATAATGGTCAATGGAGTACAAAATATGGACGATTTAAGCAACTTAATCAATTAGATGTAGGCTATAGATTCTTATGCGCGAAAAAAAGGAATCAGAAGTTAATTTTAGAACAACAAAGGAGTAGAAACATGTTCTTTCCTACTCCCTACATTACTTCACAACGGCTTTAGTGATAACTTGAATCTTAGTTGCATCCACAACCACTGTGACCGCAACCTGAACCACTTGTATGACCATTAGCACAGGCTTCGCTGCAATAAGGCTTACCGTCTTTTTGAATCGCGTCTTCTAAAGAAACAATACACAAACAAGATTCGCACGCACACTTCATTTGGGTTACAGTTGTCATTTTTTTGTCCTAGCTCTGAATATTAATATAACATATGAACAGGTATTCAGGTGTTTTTCAAAAAAATTTACACTGAGGATTTTTGGCGAATTGGCGATATCGCCCTAACGGTAGTTAGTAAACTGTAGAGCTACTGGAAAATCTTCCTGCTTCAAACGTTGCATAACAGCTTGCAAGTCATCTTTTGTTTTACTAGAGACTCGCACTGCGTCGCCTTGAATCGAGGCTTGTACTTTCTTAAATTCGTCGCGAATCAATTTTGAGATTTGCTTGCCAATTTCCTGGCTAATGCCTTTTTTGAGCTTAATTTCTTGGCGGACGCGGTTTCCGCTTGCGGATTCAACTTTACCAAAATCAAAGATTTTCATCGACAACTGGCGCTTCGCAGCTTTTTCGCGTAAGACAGTGTGTACGGACTCTAGAGTAAACTCGCTGTCAGTGTTGATTGTGATGACTTCATCACCGAGTTCTACAGTAGTTTGCGTATCTTTCAAGTCATAGCGACTTTTGATGTCGCGCACAGCTTGATCGACCGCATTAACTAACTCTTGGCGGTCAAAATCACTAACGATGTCAAAAGAGTATGTAGCAGCCATAAGCAAGGGGTCAGGGGTTAGAGATCAGGGACCAGGGGTTGTTGAAGTTGGGGGAGAAATTGTTGTCACTATTCACTAACTACAATTAATCACTCGCTCCTCACTCCTCACTCTTCGCCCCTAATGATTTTGCAGAAGACTTAGAACAAATAGGGTACCAGAACAGAGAGAGCCAACAGCGAACATGAGCGATCGCGCGATGGGAATATTGGTGACATAAAAAACTGAATAGAGGAAGCGGGCGATAACAAAGGCGATCGCAGCACTAACGGCTAAGTTAGAATTTACGCCTGTGACGTACGCCATCAAAGCGGCGGCGGCAAAAATCATGAAAGCTTCAAAAGAATTTTGATGCGCCCATGTTGCCCGTTGCGCATAAGGTGGCAATTTATCAAACATAGCGCGAGGCGCAGCGATATCGTAGCCAACTTGTACTCGTGCATAGCCGACAAGTAAAAAGGGCAGATAAATTAAAATAGCCGCCGCAACGATGCAATACAAAAAAACTGTAGAAGCTGGTAGTTGTGATAAATTCATATTTTATCAGTTGGCAAGAGCGAATAACTAACAGCCTTAGTCTAAATAGAATAGCGTCACTACCTTACGCTGATCCTCTGCCTCTTGGCAAGTTTGTAGCAAAGTCCGGCTATCGTGAAACGCGAAGCAAATCAACTGCTGACAGCGCGAGATGATTTCTTGGTTACAGATCGCACTTGCTTCTGCCAGAGACAAATTATCATTACTGGGATTTTCGACTAAGTGCATGACCTGCTCAAGCTGCTGTCGCGACTCTAGCGGTTGGCGTTCTAAGCTTTGGGGCAAGATGACTGTTAATAAATTAGCATCAGCCCGCATTGCGCCTCGGATCGCCGCCGAGTTTGTTCCGGTTGCGCCAGAGGTAATCAGCCGATTGCCAGATAAAACGAGGGCGTAACTCATCATTTCGATCAGATGCTGATGAGTAAGAGGAACATGGCGAGAACCTAATAGAGCGATTCGCTTAGCACCTGTTTGCTGAATCGTTGCTAGTTCTTGCGCTAAAGTGTCAACGTTGTTGACAAGATCTATAGACTGACTCAAAGACGGAATCAGATTAAACAACCTTGCTATTTTAGCAGACAGCGCGATCGCAGTTATTTACGATTAACGAAGTATTTCAATTGCGCGATCGCACCAAGCTACCCAATCTGATTCATAGCTAATACCTTTGAGTAGCGTTAGATAACGAAACTTCGCAGGCAAAGACAGCGATTGTAGATTTTGAAAGTACCGCTGTTCTAAAGCCTTGTACGTCGATAGCTTCTCTAAGTGTGCTTGGCGGTGCTGCTGTAATTCGTGCAAAATAATTTCAGGGGAGGTCGCGACATAACCCGCAAAGATTTTAACAAGCAAATCTTCTTTAATTGCTGCTGGCTCGCAAGGTTGCGCGATCCACGCTTGTAATTTTTGTTTCCCCGTTTCGGTAATGTGATACAGCTTTTTATCAGGACGTCCTTCTTGCGGAATGATTTCACACGTTAGCCAGCCTATTGCTTCAAGTTTGGACAACTCTCGATAAATTTGTTGATGACTTGCTGCCCAAAAGAACCCTACAGAACCATCAAATTGCTTTGCTAAGTCGTAACCACTATTCGGGTGATCGACGAGAACCGCCAAAATTGCGTGTGCTAAAGCCATATAAATTATTTCCTTGACATATGCAAACTGTTGCATATAATTGAAGTATGCAACTAAACACATATTAGATTAATTGCATAAAAGAAACCTCAAGCTGAGCGCAAGGAGAGAATATTCATGGCTCAAATCATGCCAGGGCGCTACACAGCGCAAGTTGACGAACCCTTCGTTGTGTTTCTCATTGGGATACGCATCAATCAGTTTCTCGCTTTCTCCAAATGGCTTCCGACAGCACAAGCGATGGCACCGATGCTGCGTACACTTTATCAACATCCAGAGAAAGGGTTTTTAGGCGGAGAAAACTTTATCTATTGGCGGGGTGCGGGACTTATTCAATACTGGCGGTCGTTTGAAGATTTAGAGCGCTTTGCGAGAAATCCTGCTGAGCCTCATCTAGCAGCATGGCAACGCTTTCATCGTGCCATAGGTAACGATGGCAGTGTAGGGATTTGGCACGAAACTTATCTCATTAAACCTGGCAACTATGAAGCATTTTATGGCAATATGCCGATCTTCGGCTTAGCTGCTGCGACTCAGCATGTTCCAGCGAAAGGGCGTAGAGAAACGGCACGACAACAGCTAAAACCAGAAACACCTTATGCATAACACCTTTAAGGCAACGCCACTGCGGGCTTTAACTCTAGTTGCGACAACAAACGGTCAATATCAAAACGCTTTTGCATCAACTCACAGATGCATTGCACTTTAATTGGTTCATGCAGGCGAACTTGTCCAAAAGTACGATCAATGATTTCTACTGTAGAGAGCGTATCGAGATCGACCGATAAAATGGGAATTTCGAGTTCCTCAGCTTTGGAGAGGATAAACGGTGGTGGTGGTAGTTGTCCAGTGAGGATGAGACATTGCGTCGAACTTTCTAAAGCAGCCAGTTGAATTTCGACGCGATCGCCGCCTGTCACCACTGCCATATTCTGCCGTCGGCGGAAATATTTCAATGCCGCGTTGACATTCATAGCGCCAATTGCCAAACTTTCTACCATTAAGCCTAGGCGATCTGGACGACACAGTACTTCTGCACCTAATCGTTCAACAAGTTCAGCAACGCTGATGCTGCGCAGTAAGTTATTTTTTGGCAGCGTTCCTAATACAGGAATACCGTGCTTTTCTAAAAACGCGCGGACATCGGTATCAACAGTCTGCATTTGTTCTGGAGCGATATCGTTAATCAAGACACCGATTAAGCGATCGCCTAAACGCTGCTTCGCTGCTAAAAGTGCTTCTACTAAGAAAACTGATTTGTAGCGTGTGACGAGCAGGACTTTAGCATCAACGATCTTTGCGACATCGAGTAAGCTTAACCCAAATAAGCTGCCTTCTTCTAAATTCCCTGGACCTTCGAGTAATACTAGATCTCCCTTTGACTGCTGATATTGTACTGCGGCTAAATGCTGATAATCCGTCGTATCCTTACCGCATAGGCGCTTTTGAATCGTTGCTTCATTTAAAGTTAGGAGCGATGGTAACAGTCGGTTTTCTGGTAACTGAAGGATTTGGTTAACAAATTGAACATCTGCATCGATCGGCGATTCCTCCGAGTTATTCACCCAATTACCTAACGGTTTTCCATAGGCAAGATCGAGCTTTGTCTGCTTTAGCTGTTCAGATAATCCCAGCACCGTTGCCGACTTACCGCTGTAAGCCTCGATTGATCCAATCAGCAAGTACTTAGCATTCGGCACGTCCCCACTCCCTAAACTCAACATTTCGCCGTATGCGGCTTGATTATTTATATATTCTAGGTGGAACCTGCTATTTGATAAGACTCATAAGCAGTTCTTGTAGTTTGAGGGCAGACGGGTAACAGATTGGAATTATAAGCTACAAAATGAGATGAGATTTTGAATTTAATTGTCAAACCGAAGTAGTTTTCGGTAAAAACCCTTAGTAAAATCGACAGTGTTCGTGCGTTTGAAATGTAAGATTGTATCGATCAAAAAGTCTACGAGTTCCGAGCTAGACATCATCACCTCATAGCTGAGATCTGCCTTACCATCGAACTGCATTCGGCAACGCGTTAAATCAGCAGGGAGTGTAGACACATTCCAAGTAGCCACAAAAGGAATACTTTCACCACCTTCTATGTTGCGCTGTCCTTGGAGGACTCCTTGTTTGTAAAGGCTAATGGCTAGAGGTAGTGTATTGCGTTTATTGCCCTGAAAATAAGGTTGATAAACTCTGACTTCTTGTAGACTAGCGGGTTGTAGTTGCTCAATCGACATATCGGCACTATTGCTAAAAAATGTATGCGTCGCGAAAGCAAGGAGTAAACATCAAAAAATTAGCTCCTCTGCCCAGTATTCCCATATATTGAGCTTTTTCTATAGCAGTTGCTGACTAATACTAGCCACTGTTGCTAACATTACGCTGGCGACTGGCTCCTCCTATTTCCTCGCTCCTGTCAATGTCGGATACAATAGGGCTGCACTTACTTTTATCGAAGCTTGGGAAATTACATCAAAAAACCTCGCTTTTAAACGATGGTTAGTACGATCGCAATTTCTGCTAACGACAATCTGTTGCTACCTTGTGCGTGATGCGCCCAACTCGATTCGAGTTCAGTGAAATCATCCAAGACTAAACGTTTGTCGACTGTGCTGTGATGTTACCTTGCTTCTTGGGAGTGTGTAAATAAATACTGGTGGTTGATCAAGTAAACTATGCCAGCGAATTCCTGGGCTGAGAACGATTCTTATAGCGAACTTGAGGCGCTAGGCTCGTTGTTATCTGAGTTATCAGAAGACGAGTCTGAGCTAGAGACGTTGCAAACAACATCTCTCAAGACTTGCGGCGAGGGTCGAAGACGCAAAGCGGCTGTTGTTTTCATCGTAGTTTGGAGTGGCACGATCGCCCTTCATTTAATTTCCGTTGGATTTTGGCTGGTACTCGGTTTAACAACTTTATGGGGAATTCATACCCTACGGTTAGTTTTAGCTCGTCCCCGTACCCAAAATGCGCAAGCCGATTATTTACCTTCAGTTTCGCTGTTAGTCGCTGCCAAAAATGAAGAAGCAGTGATTGGCAATTTAGTCAAGACGCTTTGTAGCCTTGATTATCCGGTAGACCGCTACGAAGTTTGGGTCATTGACGATAATAGTACCGACCAAACGCCCGCACTTTTAGAAAAATTACAGCAAAATTACGATAAATTAAAAGTGTTGCGACGGGGTGCAGAAGCTAGTGGTGGTAAATCCGGCGCATTAAACCAAGTTTTACCCTTAACAAAAGGGGAAATTTTGGCAGTATTTGATGCCGATGCGCAGGTAACGCCTGACTTATTGCAGCGTGTATTGCCATTGTTTCAAAAACGTACCGTCGGAGCCGTACAGGTACGCAAAGCGATCGCCAACTCGCACGAGAACTTTTGGACTCGCGGTCAGATGGCAGAAATGGCTGTCGATAGCTATGTTCAGCAGCAGCGCGTAGCCCTTGGCGGTATTGGTGAATTGCGCGGAAACGGTCAGTTTGTTCGCCGTCACGCGCTGGAACGTTGTGGCGGTTGGAATGAAGAAACGATTACCGACGATCTCGATTTAACGTTGCGCTTACATCTAGATAATTGGGAAATTGAATTTGTCAGCTACCCATATGTCGAAGAAGAAGGCGTAACGAATGCGATCGCACTATGGCATCAACGCAACCGCTGGGCAGAAGGCGGTTATCAGCGCTATTTAGATTACTGGCGATTAATTATCAAAAGCCGCATCGGTGCTGGCAAAAAATTCGATTTACTGATGTTCATGCTCATTCAGTACATCGTCCCGATCGCGCAAGTTCCTGATTTCCTGATGGCGATCGCCCGTAACCGATTACCTGTGCTGACGCCGCTTACAAGCTTCACCGTCACCATATTTATGATATGGATGTTCTTGGGGTTAAAGCGAATTCGCACGCTTGAAGATAAACTCACTTGGTCTGCATTGTTTGTTATCCTCTTACAAACGCTGCGCGGTACTTTGTATATGTGCCACTGGATGGTGGTCATGGCGAGTACAACAGCGCGGATGTCGGTGCGACCAAAGCGGCTAAAATGGGTAAAAACTGTCCATCAAGGCAATAATTAAAAATCAAATTCAAAATTCAGCAGTATCTTCTTCATCTGCATCATCCCAATCTAAAGCAGCCTGCGGTGGTAGGCTGCTTGTTGCTATTGGTTGAGTAAATACTGCATCATCGTTGAGTTGCAGAACCTCACCTTTAAAAAAATCGGCTAAACGTTGCGCCGCGATCGCGACATCATCGGTTGTAGAATCAGGCGAATCAATTAACATTGAATCGGGTTGTACTTCAGCAACAGCATCAGGTGCGATCGTGGGTTCGGGTTTAATTAAAGTAGACGTAGCACTGGATACCGATGCCGTTGTTTCGGGAGAGGCAGTAGTCACTGGAGGCTTTCTTGTAGGCTGCGGTGTTACCGGAGTATTAGCCTTCCGCTGATGAGTCGTTGCAACTTCAAGCTGTACTTTTACTTTGCGATCGGACAACTTCCCAAATGCTGCTTCTAAATCTGCTACTTTGGTTTGAGCAATTTTGAGTAACTTTTGCGAACGAATACCAATCGAAGCGTGTTGCTCGTGAATCGCGACTAAGCTGCCGTGTTCTTTAAATAGTGCTTTACTTGGTAAAGGTAAGTTTTGCAGCACTTGTTGCCAAACTTGATCGAGGTCAACAGAAGTGGCGACAACTTCAGTAGGAATTTCAACGGCTTCATCTTCATCAGTGCGAATATCCGAGCGATCGTGATGCACAAGCGGCGGTGGTGAGATTGGTTCAGCGACTTCTTGTTGTGGCGGTGTTTGCGGTTGTGGAGGATGTGCCGATGCAGTGACAGCAGGCGACGGTGTTTGCTGTTGTGAAGCATCTTTTACTACAGATAGAGTTTTGGAAGTACTGATATTTCGATGAATAACTGGCGACGGTTGAGGTGTACTGGTTGTAGGTAATAATCCAAGCAGTGTCACCTCTAACCATAATCGCGGTTGCGTAGAAGTTTTAATTTGCGCTTCACTGGCTTTGAGATTTTTTTGTCCATCAAGAATTGTTGCGATATTCCACTGCTGTACTAAATCGCACATTGCTTGCCATGTTGTTGCAGTACAAGCAACCAAATCGTTACGATGAGGTGCGGTTTTGGCGATCAGCAAATCGCGATAGCAACTCGTAAGATTTTGCAAGATCGTTAAAGGTTCTCGCCCGCGTTCTAATAATTGACGCGTGCGATCAAGAAGTTGTTCGGCGTTGTTTTGCGCGATCGCGTCGAGTAACGCGAGTAAATCTGCCTCCGCAACGGAACCGACCAAATCCCAAACGCGCTCTACTGTGACTTCTGGTAATAAACTGAGTTGATCCAACAAACTCTCAGCATCACGTAATCCTCCTTGGGATAGTTGTGCTACTAGTGTTAAGGCTTCACTTGTAATTTGGATTTGTTCTTGTGCTGCGATCGCTTGGAGATGCTGCACCATTGCTGCTAAGGGAATTCGGCGAAAATCGAACCGCTGACAGCGTGAAATAATCGTCGGTAAAACCCGCTGGGGATCAGTTGTTGCTAGGACAAAAACGACGTGTGGGGGTGGTTCTTCAAGCGTTTTGAGTAAGGCATTGAAAGCGGCGGTACTCAGCATATGGCATTCGTCGATTGCATACACTTTGTAGCGACACTGCACCGGAGCAAACTGCGATCGCTCGATGATTTCTCGAATATTGTCTACCCCTGTGTTACTCGCCGCATCAATTTCAATCACATCTAACGCCGAACCATTGGCAATTCCTCGACACACTTCACACACACCGCAAGGCGTTTCGGTAGGTACACGGCTTGCTAAACAATTCAGTGATTTTGCCAAAATACGGGCGCTAGATGTTTTCCCTGTACCACGCGGACCTGTAAACAAATATGCAGGCGCAATTCTACTGGTGCGGACAGCATTAATGAGCGTTGTGGCGATCGCCTCTTGTCCCACCAGTTCTGCAAAGCTTTGGGGTCGATATTTGTGATGTAGTGGCTCGTACATGGGGCAGGGGAATAGGAGAGCAAAGGAGCAGGGGAGAATTATAATGTAATCATTTTTGAAATGAGTGTAGGCAAGTGTAATTTTTATCACACTAATTTGATGCAGCACCTCTAAAGTAGAACAAACATACTAATAAGGTAACTCGTGCGCAGGAATTTAGGTAGAAGCTACACACGTAATTGTGCTAGCCTTAATAGTTCTTCATCTGCGGGTAATAGGTAATTGTTGATGAGTATAATTGCCAGTGACCAATTACCAGTTACCAACTTTCAAATGATATTTATATTTTCACCCGCTTCTTTCACTGTTTAATTTCTATATGCCTGCCAATACAATTAAAAGCATATATACTGATGGAGCCTGTACGGGCAACCCTGGTCCTGGCGGTTGGGCGGTTGTTGTTTACTTTGCGGATGGCTCAGTTCAGGAACTCGGTGGGTACGAAGCGCAAACGACGAATAATCGCATGGAAATGCAAGCCGCGATCGCCGCACTAGAATTGCTCTCAACCGTACCGACAAACGAACCGATTACACTATATACCGATAGTGAATACCTTATTAAGGGTATTACACAGTGGGTAAAAGGTTGGAAAAAGAAAGGTTGGAAAACCGCTCAAGGAAAACCCGTACTCAATCAAGACCTCTGGGAAATTCTTGACGAAAGAAACAAGAATGTGCAATGGCAGTACGTCCGAGGTCACGCAGGTAATGTAGGTAACGAACGCTGTGACAAAATTGCACGGGCATTTGCTACCGGTAAAACTCCAACGCTGCAACAACCAAAATCAGATTCTGTACTGGTAACAGAAGTATCCGATTATGTACCACAATCTACGATAACTTACGAAAAGACAACTTCTAGCCACCTTGTCTTGGATATGACCATGATGGAATCTACCGCACCAAACTCCGTTGTCACCAGTGAAGAAATCCCCCGCGAGACGAGAGTGGCTTTGCTACGTAGCTTAGTCGAAACCTTACGGATTGCTGACGAGATCGCGGCAAAAGGTTACTTAATCACAAGTTCTGAATTAGCTGATCTGATGGATGTCCACGCCAGCGCAGTCACAAGCCGTGGTGACGAATGGCGCTGGCGCAACTGGATTGTGTCGCGCGTCCGCCGTGAAGGCAACCAAATTCTCTGGGAATTAGAACGCGCAGATCAAGTTAACTCGGATGACCATACTGGCGACCCCGCCACTGAGTAGGAGTGCGAAAAGCCGATAAGAAAATCCGCAGTACCGCCAAAGGATCAGCAAAAGGTGACAACCAAAATAACCAACCTCCTTTTGCTTGCGAGCGATCGTAGGAAGGCGCGATCGCCAACAACAAAGCAAAGCGGACAATCAGTAAAAACGAATTGAGTCCCAGCAATGCTAGTGAAAAAGGCGAAAGTGTAGACGACGGGAAAAGAAAATAGCCTAGTAAGATTGGTAACGGTAACGCTTGCACGGCAAAAAGCAACCACAAATCCCACCACAAAGCTGCGGATGAGGAAGCATCTTTTAAATCAAGCGATCGCCCCCACTCTTGCCAAGTTTGGATTGCGCCTTCGTACATCCTGACTTTAAACACCTGAGCACCATCTAAAAATCCCACACGAAAGCCTTGTGATGAGATATTTCGTGCTAAAGTCACGTCATCACAGAACGAACTTTTCGCGCTGCTATAGCCACCTACCTGAGCTAAAACCGCCCGCCGACACAAAAAACACTGTCCGTTTGCCATAACTCTTTCTGCAACTGAACTATCGACACCCGCACTTTCAAACCTGTATAGTAGCGTCATTAACAACGCAGGTTGTAACCAACACTCTCCAGGGGAGTTCAAAATAAATTGCGGTGATAAAGATACCAAGTCATAGCCTTCCGTTTGAGCCGTTTTTATAAGGCTGGCAACTAAGCCTGGATGCGGTTGAGTATCGGCATCCATACCTAAAAACCACTGACTATGTTCGGAACTATGTAAAAAGCCATTATGTAAAGCCCAAGGACGTCCTACCCAGTCAGCGGGTAAAGGATCGTCAGTCATTAAACGAAAGCGCGGGTCATTTTTTTGCACCGCCTTTACTAAGTCTGGTGTGCCATCCTGCGAGTTGCTATCGACAATAATCACTTCTCGCACTTCGTAACTTTGCCGACTTAACCCAGCTAAACAAGGGCCAATGCGGTCAGCTTCATTTAAAGTCGGTACGACAACGCTTACACTACCCACAAGATCTGGTGTAGCCGAAGTGGGTTTTAGCGGAGGATGGCGACTGGGACCTTTGAGCAAACGTGACAGCAACACTGCCGCTGCTGGTATTTGAATCAGTAGTAATAAAAATGCCATAGCGCCTTGAAAGATTAACCAGCTGACCACATCTACTTCCTGCACAGCTTACTTACTTCAAGGCAACTTTTACTGAAGGGTTGTTGACAACCCCTGTCGCGGCTTCGACAACAGCGTCTGTACTTGGTTGTGCCATCCACCATAGGAAAATCACTGGAATGACACCGAAGATTAAACCTAGAGCAACAGGAATCCAATATCCAAAAGCTAAGCTAATCGCAGCAGCAAACGCAACGTTACTTAAGTAGACAATCAGTGGTACAACAAGTTGCGCACGATTTAAATTTAAGCGTGGATTTCTCCACAAGATTGCAGCCACACTCATAAATAAGGCACTCGTGCCATACCAACCTAAATAGTTACGATACGGTGTTCCAAAAAACGCTCCTGGTTCTGCCCAGTACCAAAACGGAAAATTTGTCTGACTCATTGCTGGTTCTAAAGCAAAATCCCAAGCAGTAAACAGCATCGCCCCCAAAAGGATAGCACCTACTTGGCGTAACCAGTTTGATTTATTGGTATTTAAAGCAACACTAGCAATTAAATAGGAAGAAAAACCCATATAAAACCAAGACAGCGGGATAGTAAAAGGCACTAACCCCGCAATTTTGTACCCTAATCCACTGAGGTAGCTATAATCTCCAAAAGGAAATCCAGTGCCTGTTCCTAATAATTCACTCGTCAAAGATATCGCAACGGCTGGCAGCATAAAGGCTAATGTGAGCCGCATCCCAACCGTGCGATAGGCAAAAATTGAGACGGCGGCTAACCCAAAAAGGATATCCGTGACGCCGCCTCCTGCCATTGATTTTTCAACACTCCATTGAAACAAGCTTTGTCCATCTGGTAGTAAACGTAAGATGGCATCCGCGTGCGGTACGACTAGGAGCAACCCTGCTAGTCCAAAAGTCTTTGCCAAAATATGACCGATTAAGCAGTAGCGTTCAGCAATAACAAGTTGCTTCATGAGAATTCCTTAAGACAATCTGACACTCTATACAATGTCACTCATAACAGTTTACAAATGTTTACGAAAAGAGTTAATAAGTTTTTTGATACATAAGTAGAGTAATCGTGCTGCGATCCTTAATCATAGAATCTTCGCCGGAGTGTGAAAACCTCCAAGATTCTAAATTGGATTATCACTAAGTTTATGAGTCAAGGTATAACACGACTGGTTAAATAGAAAGCTTGAAGAAACTACGAATAAGTATAAGTTTGATCAAGTTTGCGGTTTATGAGAGCATCCGCTTAGGAAAGCGCGCTTCTCTTTCTTACCTTTTTTATCCTCGCGTGATATACAAGACATAAGACTCGTCACTTGCCAGTCTGATGCTAAGCTTGAAAATCCCCTGGGTAGCTTTTACATTACTGTTACTAACGTATATCACCTTAGGCTGGCTGCTAGAAACATTTGACGATCCGGTGGCAGCTTGGATAATAATCGTTATCGGTATTTTTTTGCTCTCTGTTCTCCTCGCTTCGCCGTGGTCTCAAATCAGAAACGATTTAGGACTTTTATTTAAGTCTGACACCAGAGCTTTTTTTGTCGCTGTCATTGGAGCTTTTTTAACCGTCCTGATTATCTCCTGGTTTCATATATTTGCGCATGGTTTGGTTGCTGTATCTGCGGCTACATTGTTTCGCTTAGATGCTCAAACCGTAGGATGGAGTGAAACTCAAATTTTCTGGATGTTAACTGCTGTCTCGATCGCTGGTTTAGCGCTGGGTGCATTCGCACAAAATTGGATTTATTGGCAGTTATAGAGGCAGACAAAAATAAAATAATAGGGGCAAGGCAGTGCCTTGCCCGTGGCTCATTAATTTATTAAGTAAGCGTCTTTTACGATGCTGTTGTTGTCGCTTCTGGGGTAGCTGCTGGGTAGATGCTGACCTTTTTGCGGGTTCTATCCTTTCTTTCAAACGTGACAATGCCATCAATGAGAGCAAACAAGGTGTCATCGCTACCGATACCCACGTTGTTTCCAGGGTGGAATTTAGTACCGCGCTGGCGCACTATAATATTACCAGCACGAACTGTTTCACCACCAAAGCGTTTCACGCCTAAACGCTGGGCGTTCGAGTCACGACCGTTGCGGGTACTACCCGTTCCTTTCTTATGAGCCATAATTTCCTCTAGATCTCTACCTTTCTATTGTGCTTCATCAGAAGATTCGGTCTCAGAAATTGCTTCAGGTTCAGCAGGCGCTGCGGCTTCGGCGGTAAACACAGAACCATTGAAGCTGATGGAATTAATCATCAACCGTGTAATTTCCTGACGATGTCCCCGCTTTTTGCGCGTTTTCTTTTTGGGCTTCATCTTGTACACGAGAACTTTGCGATCGCGTAGATGACGCAAGACAGTTCCTTCTACGGTTGCTCCGTCCACAAACGGCTGTCCAATCGCAACGCCGTCGTCGTGTTGTACAAATAAAACTGATTCCAAAGTAATTGTTTCGTCGGGTTCAACGCTTAAGCGCTCAATATCGTAAAAGCGACCAGGTTCTACTCTGAGTTGCTTGCCGCCGGTTTCAATAATTGCGTAAGTCATGGGATATTTCGTAATTTTGCCGTACAGGTAGCTGATATGCTTGAAAATCAAGCTGTCAACTTTTGCTCATCATTCACCTGATCCGAGCAGGATTTAGACAGCACAATCTATTATTTTAGTAGACTTGTCAAGTATTTGTCAAAAATGAAGAGCGAGTCATCAGTGGCTAGTGGAAGAGTGATTCGTTTTGAATTGTGAATTATGTGAATTAGAAGAATTTTCTTAACGCATAACTCAGCACTCTTAACGAGTAACTTTTTGACTGCTAATTACTCATTCTCAATACACAAAAACATCGCTGTCAGGGATAATGAAAACAACGCTACAAAACTTAAACTTGCTACTCTATGCCAAGAATTGAAACGAGAACGGAACCTATGGTGCTGAACATGGGTCCGCACCATCCT